>CAJQJL010000051.1 GCA_905478665.1 uncultured Flavobacteriales bacterium | reverse complement strand
TTCAATTTTGTTACCTCGGTGAAACCAAAGAGGACATCGCCAAGACCATTCGTATGGTACGGGAAGATAAACCCGATGATATCGGAATTTCTGTTTCTTACCCATTGCCAGGAACTAAATTCTATGACCGCGTAAAAGAACAAATGGGAGCGAAATCAAACTGGGAAGATTCGGATGACCTCGATTTGATGTTTAATGGAACGTATTCATCTGACTATTACCGGACACTTCAACGCTATGTTCATCATCTTTTTCGATTGCAATTAGGCTGGGAAAAACTTCGTGGAGCTAAGTCACATGTTTCATTGCGCTATGTGTATTTAATCCCCTATAATTTTGCTCTCAAACAACTTCTTGGCGCTAAACTTCAGTTCAAAAAATGAGCGAGTTTGACAGCGCAGCATCGGGGTATGATTTAGAGTTCACAAAAACACGTGTAGGTCAAGCACAGCGCGAACAGGTTTATCGAGCATTGAAAGCAGATGGACTCACTAGAAATCAATCTGTATTGGAAATTAATTGTGGTACGGGGGAAGATGCACTTCAATTCCACCACTGGGGGAATACGGTTCTCGCCACAGATTTTTCCGAAGAAATGTTGGAAGTTGCACGAAAGAAATTTCCTAAGGGAGACTTTGCGCAGCTGGACATGAAAAACATCGGAAATCTCGAAAACCAGTACTCACTGATTTTTTCCAATTTTGGTGGAATCAACTGTCTTTCACCAGAAGAGTTCAAGCAGTTTTTAAGTGATACAAGCGCGTGCTTATTAGACAATGGCTATCTGGTTCTTGTCATCATGGGAAAGAAATGTTGGTGGGATAATTTTTACCTTTTGATGAAAGGAAAATGGTCCAAACTTAGACGGCGAAATACGACCAAGCCACTTGAAGTAAGCGTTGGAGAAACACATGTCAAGACGTGGTATTACTCCCCAAAAGACGTAAAGCGGATGCTCGGAGAAAACTTCACCGTCAAGCATGTCAAACCAATTGGACTATACGTTCCTCCGTCCTACATGGCTCCGTTTTTTGAAAAAAAAGGTTTCCTTCTTTCACTACTGAAATTCAAAGATCGCTTTGTTCGTTTACCGCTGTTTAGTAATTTTTCGGATCACTATTACATTAGCTTAACTAAAAAATAGGCATCTTCAGCCAATGCAAATCGCGCTTACACACGGTTATTTTCTCAATGATGATCCAAAAGAATTGGAAATTATGCGACCGTACCCAACCTTGGGCTTGTTGTACGTAAGTGCCTACCTGAAAGAAAATGGCGAAGACGTTGATGTTATTGATAGTACATTTTTGTCAAAAGAAGCTTGGTTGACTAGCATCACTGAAAAGAAACCAGAAATCATTGCTTTTTATACTAACCTGATGACAAAGGTAAATATCATTCAGCTTGTCAAAAAGGTAAAAGAAGTGTTGCCAAATTGCATATTGGTGGCAGGTGGTCCTGACGTAACTTACAATGTCGAAAATTACCTAAAAGCTGACTTTGACTTTGCAATTTCTGGTGAAGGAGAGCAGACGATGTTGGAATTGGTTGGTGCATTGAAGTCCAAGAGTGATATTTCAAGCGTTCAGGGGATTTCTTATCGACAAGGTGATGAAGTCGTACAGAATGAAGCTCGAACAAAAATTCGCGAGATGGATACCTTAGCCATGCCCGATCGCGATGCCGTTCCCATCGAAAAATATTTGGATGTTTGGAAGAAACACCATGGAAAGCGCACCCTGAATATTTCGACACAACGAGGTTGTCCATACACTTGCAAATGGTGTAGCACGGCAGTTTATGGAAAAAGTTATCGCCGAAATTCTCCAGAAAAAGTAGTTGAAGAAATTCTCCATTTAAAAGAAAAATACGGAGTCGAGGCTTTGTGGTTTGTAGACGATGTTTTCACGGTCAGTCACAAGTGGCTGACAGAACTGCATACAGCCTTCAAAAAGCACAATTTGGTCATTCCTTTCGAGTGTATTACACGCGCTGAGCGTCTGAACGAAGCCGTTTTGAAGCAGCTCAAAGAAATGGGGTGTTTCCGTATTTGGATTGGTGCAGAAAGTGGATCTCAACGTATCATCGACAAAATGGACAGACGTGTTGATCTGGCAACCGTTCAACAAATGATTGTCAAAACACAAGCAATGGGCATGGAAGCTGGAACGTTTATTATGGTAGGCTACCCTAGTGAAACGCACGAAGATATTGTTAAGACCATGGAACACATTAAAGCATCTAATCCATCGCACTTAACGATTACAAAAGCTTATCCAATCAAGGGAACAGCTTTGTATGAGGAAATAAAAGATTCCATCAAGGTATTCCCAGAATGGGAAAGTCATACGGATCGTGACACACGAATTCCATTGGCCTACCGCGATGATTATTATACCAATGCCATTCGTTACTTGATCAATGGATGGAAAGCAAACCGTGAGCAATCAGCAAAGTTCGCCTTGAAAAGCAAGCTTGCCTATTTATTGATGAAATGGAAGAAAAAAGCTGGCTGATCAATAAAGAAAATGGGGTGTTTTATTTGACACCGTCGTCTGCTAAATTCGAGCAAGCGTATACTTCTGTTCGCGCTAAAGAGAACCGAATGCTGACGGATGAGCAAGTGCGCGAACTTCCTTTTCCTAAAGAAACGAATCCTCATTCAAATGAATGGAAAAAGCGGCTTGGAACAATCGATCGTTTTGAAAAGCACCTCCAGGAACTAAAACCAAAACGCATCCTTGACATTGGGTGTGGAAATGGATGGTTCACAGCACGCATGGCAGAAACAGGTGCGGAAGTGGTTGGACTTGATGTCGGAAAACTAGAGTTAGAACAAGCTTCACGTTGCTTTGCAAATGAGAACACTCACTTTGTATGCTGCACCGATTGGGGGAAACTCCCAGCAAACCATTTCGATTGTATCACCTTCAACGCAAGTGTTCACTATTTCGAATTGACCCCAGACTTCTGGGCGTCGCTTTATCGAATTCTAAAGCCCAATGGTGAAATTCACCTGCTTGATTCCCGCGTTTACAGTCAATCTGAAAGTGACTCCGCCAAAGATCGTTCGAAGCGCTATTTTAAACAAATGGAAGTTCCAGAAGCAGCAGAATTCTACTATCATGTGTGCTGGGAAAACATTCCTGAAAACAGACAAATTCACTACACTCCAAATAAATTTCTGAACAAAATTTTCAAAAATCGATCTCCTTTTCCTTGGCTTTCAATTCAGAAACCTTCGTAAATTTCTAAATATCGATCCACTGTAGTATCAATGGAATACATCACAGGAGCACTTGGTTTTTGAGCCAATAGTTCTTTTAGCAAAGCCAAATCCTTGGCTATATTTAACGTAAGATGTGTCACGTTTCTATTGTTGAGCGCAACACCAACGGGAGTAGCCAATACTTTCGTTCCAACCGATAAGGCTTCAATCATTGTCATTCCAAAACCCTCAAAATTGGATGCATGAACTAGAACTTTAGAGCGCCCAATCAACCGAATCGTTCTTTCGTGATCTATCATTCCTGCAAATTTCACTGCTGATGACATAAGGGCTTGTTCCACAGAATTTTCTAGTTGTTTTCTGAGTGGACCGTCACCGACAATCAATGCCTTGAAGTTGGCATTTTCAGCATGAAGCGCCTTGCACAACCTGACAAAATAGTCCATGTTTTTTAAGGGAATTAAATTCCCGGCGGTAATTAAATCAATCTCTTTTTCTTCATCAACTATGCTTGGTTCTATTCCCCATGGCGTAACCTCAACATCTTCTAATCCAGCTTTCTTCAAATACGAAAGTTGAAATTCTGAGAGACAGAAAAAGCGAATGTCTTTTCCTTTCAGTTCTTTTAAAAATTTGTTCTCCTTCAACACGTCTTTTCCATGAGCAGTTGCCAAAATTGGAAGTCCATACTCTTCAGCTAGTTTAGCACCGAACGCCGTTGCTTCATTCAACCAAAAACTATGAATTCCATCAACGGGATGTTCCCCATAGACATGTGAAAAAGCCGTTTTCAATGTTTTGTACAAGGTGAACTTTCGCTTCCAAAAGCTGTTATTCCCTTTCATTGGGAGAACGGTTACGCCGTTCCATGTATAGCTTTCATCAGAATAGGGATAATGCAACGCGAAAACCGTGATGCGCTCAATTTTTTTGGACATCCCTCGCACAAAATGTTGCACTGCTGGCAAACATGTACTGTCGGATTCATCCTTTGGAAATCCAGGAACAACAAGAGCGATGTGCTTATTTAATTTCATAGATTCTCCAATTGCTATTTAAGTATACCAAAGTATCGAGTTCGTAATTTGAAATCAACTGCTTCCAATTCATCTCAACTTTAGTCCCCGCCCATTGGTCTGCAAAATTAACGGGATTGTACACAATCAAAGCACCCGATTCGAACTCCGTAAACGTATTCATGTAGAGGTTCTTCACTTCGTTGCTAATGTCATAAGAGGAGAAGGACTGGTCAACATAAAACGCATAAATTACTCCATCGTGGTTCAGTTCTTTTAGGGCTGTTGTCACTTCCTTTTCGGTCTTGTGCACAGCAAAGGTCTTTCGAAAAGAATAGTAGAAAAATGCGGCATTGAACAGTAATACTCCAACAACAAACACTTCGTCTAACCGTCTTAACGAGAGCTTTCCATAGAAACGGTCAAACGCCCCAAACAAAAGAACAAGAACAAGCGGGTGACTTAAAATGAGAAAGCGATAATTCTGTGTTTCCAAACCAACTAGCGTTAGAAAGTAAAGGACCAAAGCAATCAACAGAACCTTTTCACGCAGTGCTCCCGAACTGTATTTATAAAACGGAATTAGCAACACACCTAGCGCCAGATAACCTATGTGAAAGAAGTTTCCAAAAATGTATAGCACATTGGGTACTGTCCTGTGAAACGTTCCGTCCTGTGTTTCAACTGAGCGACTAAAAATAGTACGGATGTTCCATTGATTGAATAGTTCTGAACTCAAGGATAGCAAACGGTTATTGAGCCATAAGAAAATGATGGCTACCGTTGCAAGGACTAATGCCGCTCCAATTTTCACCACTTTATCCGAATTTTTGAAAAGAAGATAGAACCCATAAATCACAGGAGGAATGAGTAAAGGAACGGATGCATATCGAGAGAAAAAGGCGAAGGTCGCTGCCAGCAATAGGTATAATAAGGACAGCAAACGATTATTCTCTCTGTACCTAAAAAGGTGATAGTAGGTCAGAACAATAAAAAGACAACTCAGCATATCACTCATGACAAGGATTCCACCTCGAATGAAATAAACCTGAGTAGCTGCTGCCAACAATAACCAAAGTCGACCGCTTTTACCATAAACCAGCACGATGATTTTATTGGTGTAGATCAATACTCCCACCGCTGCCAACAAAGAGATGATGTTCAACGACCACATCAGAGGAACTCCGAGATAACTCAACAAAATTCCCAAAAGTGGATAACCAACTGGCCATTGAAAATCAGAAACCAAGACTCGGTCCAAACCAGACGCTTTCCAATCAGTGGCGAAACGTAAATATTCATGACTGTCTTGACCATATAAACCATTGAAGCCGAAAAAACCAGCAAGACCAACCATCAATAAAATGGGGGTTATCCAATAGCCATATGTCGACAGTTTATTCATATATGATCTTTGAATATTCGTCTACGTCTGTATCAATTGCCATGTCATTAAGATAAACAGTTCCTCCTAATTTATAAAACTCCTTTTTTCGAAATGCGATTAGTTGTGTTGGACATTCTTGAATAAAGCTCTTTTCGATATCCACTATAGATTCATCCTTAACCGCAATTCCGAATCCACAATACGAAATATCAACACCATTCATTTTTACGTTTGAGCGCTCTCCCACACTGACTCCCTTATCACCACAATTTGAAATCTCCAATTCGCTCAACGTAAGATTCGAATACGAAACATCGATGCCATCTCCCCAACAGTACGCCAACTTCGCCTTGGAGATGGTGCCTTGACAAAAATCCAGATCCAATCCATCGCTGGAGCAATTATACAGACCGATATCTTCAATTGTTACGTCACAGTTAACAAGATTCATAGCATCTTCAGCTTCGATATCATGAAATACAGTTTTCAACAAAAAAACCTTAGAACCAATTACTTGAAACGGGCTGTTTCCATCCTTCTCACTAAGGCTAAAACCTAGTATTGTTGAATTCTTAATTTGCAGTGACGAACCAAACATTCTGACACCTACATTTCCACGACGATGCGATTCTAAGCGGGAATTATTGATTTCCAAATCACCGTAGCAGATAATTAATCCATGTTCAAGAAATTCGATTTCCATACTATCCATCACAAACGTATTTCCTGTCGGCAATTCAATGCGTTTATCTAAATTCTTTACATCTACCCGCCAATGCCAATCTTGTTTTTCCTTTATAAAGTAATTTCTCCAATCTCCAATGATTTCCGATGAATCAGATCTCGCTGCAATACGATCTACCCTTGAAGAGATTGTGTCTCCTGCGGAAGTTCGTGCATAGACCTTTTTAGGACGTCCATAAGCAAACTTCAATGTTTCATTAGGAGCAATATCATATCCAGTTGTAAGCCAAACTTTTTGCGAGTCTAACTGATAGCCAATCATTTTCAACGGCTTTGGATGATAATTTCGAACGCTCAAAATATCGCCCTCCAGAACTGGGACAAGCTGTACGCTTTTCAAAGGTCGATCTGGAATTTCTATAGCGTACTTTTTCTTTAAATCTGGATGATCTTTCTTCCACTGTTCGTAAGGATAAAACTGGGGGACTACTCGACCCTTGCTCTGCTTCATCTGTTTATTGTAAGTTTCAATCAATGCAGTTCTGGATTCTATTCGAGTGCGAACCTCTTCAGGCATATTCTTGATTTCCCACTCTTCTTCAGTTACATAGCGAGCCATGCACATCTCATAATACGCTGTGAATTCAGGAATCGTAAAGAGCTGGTAATTAAACCACAATTCATTGAAGTAAACCGTATCGTATTGTTCATTGAACTGCCCGAGAAGATCTTTCCCGATCAGTTCATTTGTCTCCGAAAAACAGTCAAAGGCTACGGGCTCAATTTTTCCGTCTGCTGCCCGATAATAAAACCGTTGATTGTGCCATTGAAGCCCATGATAGAAGCCAAATGCGTCACACAAGGCGTAATACTCCGCGAAACGTTCTAAATCAATTTTATTCTTGTCAATTTTTCCGTTACGCCAATCTTCCAAAACATTTCGCGCGCTACTGAATCGAGCAAATTGAACTGTATCACCATAGGTCTTTTTCTTGCCAAACGGTCGAATGCGAGAAGCATCAAAAATGGGATATTCAACACACATATCCTCTGTCAATTGAGTGGTCTGTTGACGACATTCCCAAAATCCGTCCTCGTCAAATTTTAGCAGAGGTCCACCCGATCTGTCATTGCGCTCCAATAAAGGTTCGTCAAAATGCTCCTCGAAGGCAAATACCCCCCAATAAGTTTCATTCACGTACAGATGAACGTACGTGTAGTAAGTTGTGAGAATATCTCTTTTTTTAAGTTCTTCGTGAAAGACACGTTCGTTTTCACCACCTCTTGTTTCTGGAAATTGGAGCGAGAATTTTCGTGCATCGTAGACATTTCCTTCTTTCAAATTGACACGTAAAGACCATTTGTCTGGCTTAATATGGTCGGTCCAATCTCCTTTCAATCTAATTTTTGCGGGAAAGGAACTTCCTTTAAAATCTAATGTTGCAGGCTGCTTCTTTTTTAAATCTTTGCTGATAATTCCCTGCTCAAGCGCCTTTGGAACCGCTGACGCAAAAAACGCCTCTACGGAATCTGCATACGTTATGTGAATGGTATCCCATTCTGCTGCAAACCCATTGATTTGGATTCCAAGAAAAAGGAATAGCACCACTCTTCTCATCAGCTCAGTTTTTTAGAAACTTTACTTCGGTCGTAGATCCACTTCTCAATTGGGAACCCAAAATAGTAACGCTTCAGTCTCCAGCGTGCAATTGTCGTCATAGGACGCAACCAAATCCGCTTTCGCTGACGGAGCAAACGCAGATAGAACTTATAGTTTTCAAAGAAATCAAATTTAGACTCATCTACCCAAGGACCGCGGGAACCAACGTAGTCGAACTCTGCCCATTCCTGAATCGATTCTGGCATTTCATATTCTCCTTTGTCAACAACATCCTGTGTAATCGCCGTTCCTGGATAAGGCTTGAAATAAAATATGGGAGTTTCGAATCCGTCTGACATAAATGCCAACTCTCTAATTACCTTTTTACTTGCTTCCACACTTTCATCCGTTTCTCCTGGAAAGCCAACAATAAAAGGAAAGATGACTTGCAGGTCAAGTTCTTTGCACCACTTTGCGCATTGAAATACATCAACCAACTTTATGTCCTTCTTGAGCCAATCCATCATTTCCTGAGAGCCTGATTCTACACCGATTAGCAAACGGCGTAATCCTCCTTCTTTACAAATTTTCAACTCCTCAAGTTCCATTCTTCGGCCTTGATCAGCTCGCATTGTAGCAGCCCAGCTAAATGGCGTTCCATACTCCTTCAAACGCTTCGCCATTTCAACGATACGCTCACGGTAGGTGAAGAATGTTTCGTCTTGAAAATTCAAGTCATCGAACTTGTACTTGTCATGGTAATACATTAAATCGTCAACAACGCGCTCTGGTAACAATCCACTGTATTTGCGATTGAACACGAAAGGATCGGCGCAAAATGTACATCGAAAAAAACAACCAATGGATGTAATGAAATCAAACTGACGCATTCCTTTTGCCGAAAAATAACGTTCGACATCAATCAAGTCGTAATTCAATCGAGGGAATTCATTCATGTCTATCATCGCCCGCGGAGGAGTTTTCACAACTTCCCCATCCTTGCGGTAACTAATTCCCTTTACCTCTTTTAAATCCTTTCCGCTGTCTATCGCTTCAACCAACTCTTTAAATGTTGCTTCCCCCTGACCTTGTACTGCAATGTCAATTTGTGGAACGTCATTTAAAACGCGCTCTGGAAAAAGCGACGTGTGCCATCCTCCCCAAATAACAGGAATTTCCGCGTTTAAGGCTTTCACCTTTTCAGAGAATGTAATCGCATCCTTCAACGGTGCTCCTGTCAAAGATGTTACACCCACTAAAAGCGTTTCTCCAATGTGTTTTTTAAGTAAATCGTCAACGTTTTGTTCAACACGCGCGTCAATAATTATCACATTGTAACTATCACATACTTGCGTCCCAATTGAAATTAGCGCGAGAGGCATGTCGAAGAAAACGGCCTTAGGATTGTAGAGAAGAATTGTGCGTTTTTTTGACAAGGCAATAAATTATGATTCGAACGAAATTAGTGAAATAAAGAATGCGTGTATATTTGTATACACAAAATGAACCTGATCTGTTAAAGAAATGAACTCTGTCCTAAGAAGCTTGATGTGTTTTTACTTGATTTGGCTTGCCAATTCAGTACATGCGCAAGATATGGATAGCAAGACGGACCCGAACGATTTCACGTTTATTGTCGCAGGTCATGTATACGGCGCTCCCAACTCAAAAAATGATCCGTTTCACCCTCCTTTTATGAAGGCGATGGACTCATTAAAGAATTCGGATAGCATTGATTTTATGGTTCTGACAGGAGATATCGTCCAGAAGTCAAACACCCGTTCATGGGATAAGGTAGATAACTATTTGGCTGGACTTGACATGAGAGTCATATTTGCACCCGGAAATCACGATCTCACCGATCGCGAGTTGTATACAGAACGCTACGGTCGGAGCAATTACTCTTTTGAGATCGGCAATAATCTTTTTCTCATCTTGGATTTATTAGAATCTGGATGGAATATTCCTGAAGGTCGAATGAACGCTATATGGAACAAATGTGACGAGCACAGGTATGAAAATGTGTTCATTTTTAGTCACCATATTTTCTGGTATGACGAAGAAATAACACCCAAGATTAAGCCTAATTCACTCTACGCAAAAAACGATGTGTTACTCTTTTACACGAAGACACTTCCTCTGTTAGAATCCATTCGCAGTAATGTTTACATATACGGTGGTGATGTCGGTGCGAACGCAATAGGAAGCGAACTGTCTCTGTTAAAACATGAACGGGTTCATCTGATCGCTTCAGGCATGGGAGGTGAAAAATGGGACAACATCTTAAAAGTTTCTGTTAAAAACGAGATCGTTCATACAGAATTAATCTACCTTCAAAATCATAAATCTGAAGTGGTTGACACCATGTTCACAAAATTAAAAGTCGATGAATAGAATCGACAAAGTCGTTCTCTTTAACCCGCGCAGTGCGGATGCAAAACACCGAATTCCCAACTCAATTGTACAAGTTGGAGGCTCCATTGATGGTAAATTCGACTATACGTTTATCGATGGGAACCTTGAAGCAGAACCGCTCAGTCGTTTAAAGGAGCTTTTGGAAAACCGCGAAAACCCAGTTTTGGGAATGACCGTAATGCCGGGTCCTCAATTAAAAGAAGCCATACCCTTTTCGAAGGAATTGAAGTCAATATATCCGAATCTAACTGTGATTTGGGGTGGATATTTTGCCGCAAATCAACACAAATCAGTACTGAATTCTGGTTTCGTAGATTATGTGATTAGCGGTCCAGCTGATGAAGCTTTCCCAAAATTGCTCACGGCACTTGAACGCGAAAGCTCAGAGGAGATTTCAACTATTCCGAACCTCATTTATAAGGCAGAAGATAAGTTCATTACAACACGGAAAGAGGCTTTGCCCGATATGGATAATCTGCCCGATTTCCCGTACACAAAATTGAACGAACGATATCCGTTGAAAAACTACTTGGCGAAGACGTTTATGGGGACTAAAACATTGTCATACCATTCGAGTTTTGGCTGTCCATTCACCTGTTCTTTTTGTGCCGTTGTTCCCATATACAATGCACGCTGGAAAGGCTTAAAGCCTGAGCGAATGGTGAAAGACGTCAGGTGGTTTAAAGAACAATATGGTATTGACGCCGTAGAATTTCACGACAATAATTTTTTCACTTCACGCAAACGCGTTGTTGAATTTGCGAAGGAAGTCCTCGATTTCAACATTGCTTGGTGGGGGGAAGGAAGAATTGACACCATCAATAAATATTCAGACGAGGATTTGGAGTTGATGAAAAATGCGGGATTGAAGATGATCTTCCTCGGTGCCGAGACCGGCAACGATGAAGTTTTGAAGCAAATGGATAAGGGAGGCACGCAAACTGGACAACAGATCAAAGAGTTTGCTGGAAGGCTGGGCCGAATCGGAATTATCCCTGAATACAGCTTCGTTCTAGGACTTCCCGGAGGTAATGAAGCACAAGTTTACAAACAAATTAAGGAGGACATTAACTTCATTCGTGAAATCAAACGGATTAATCCAGATACAGAGATTATCATCTATGTGTATAGTCCTGTACCGACCGAAGGAAGTGAGTTATATGAAGAAATTCAAGCACAAGGATTTCATTTTCCCACTGAATTGGAAGATTGGCTTTCACCAGCTTGGGAGCGATTTGATCTCCGGAAAAACCCATTGACACCATGGCTATCGGCAAAACATATCAATCGAATTAAAAATTTCGAGACGGTGTTGAATGCTTACTATCCAACAAAAACGGATTTTAAAATTCGCGGATGGAAAAAAGGATTGTTGAAAGTATTGTCATTTTGGCGCTATCATCTAAAGTTTTACGCTTTCCCTTACGAGCTGAAATTGGTGCAAAAAATCTGGAAATACCGACAACCTGAAGAACAAGGTTTTTATGCTGAATAGTCGACTTTTGGACATATTTCGGAACTACCATTTCTGGGGATTCGCACTTTTGTTTTTAATCGTCAATTTTTTAAAGCTCGACAACAGTAGTATGTACCTAGATGAGGCCTACAGTCTGTATTATACACAACAAGAATTCACTGGACTTTCTTCCATTTTTGCAAGAGAAGCCAACCCACCGTTGTATTACATCATATTATTCGGATGGGTGCACACATTCGGAGCATCTGTACTCACTGGAAGGCTGTTGAGCTTGTTGTTTTCAACGATTTTATTGATCGTTGCGGGAAGATGGCTCAACAAACGTTTTGGTTTATTAAGTAGTCTCATTTTCTGCTTGCTTTACATCTCAAATCCAATGGTAGTTGATATGAGCATGGAAATGCGCACGTTTGCACTGACCGCATTGCTCGTCTTTCTCTCAACGACCTACTTTATCTCATATTACAAGAAAAAAACAACACAGAGCTTCTTACTATTCGCGGGTTTCTCACTTGTAGCACTCTACTCTCATTTAAATGCCGTATTCCCAATTGGACTCCTCGGAATGCTGCTTCTTTTTACACCTACAAAATCTATTTACAAAATTGGATTTTTTGCTCTTTTGGCACTGGGAACTTTACCCTTACTCTACTTCCTAAGCGATGCCAAACTAACAAGCACCTCTTCATGGTTGGGCGTTCCTGATTGGAAAGCTATGAAAATAGAGTTCTTTGCGTTGGGGTCTTCATGGCTTTATGTCATCCTTTTTCTCCTCGCTGCAATCGTCTCGTATTTAATCGTGAAATTGAAAAAACCTGAATACAAGTTCACGTGGGTTGTGTTTATCATGCTTGCAGTAGGTTCTTGGTTTGCCAGTTTTACAGTGAGTCAGGTTATTCCTGTTTTTCAGGCAAAATATCTTTACTTCACACTTCCATTTTTCCTTGTGCTCGTAGCAATTGCAGTGCACTACACAAACCAGAACATTTCCCCTAGACTCAAAGGAATTGTTGTTTTGGCGTTTGCTGCAACCTTTGCAAATGGAATATTCTCATGGCCTGTGAAGTCGGAAGATTGGAAGGGAGTGGTTGACTATATTTCTGAAACTAAAACGGAAAATCAATTGGTGATGGTCGCTCCAGGATATATGTATCGTCCATTCGGCTATTATTTTAGTCCTGAAGATTTCTCGCAGCGCCCCGATCTTGTTGAAGCACTCTATCCAAAAGGCGTGATTTTCATCAATAAGCTGAGTGATGAACTTTTTGAATACATCGAAGCAAAAGAAATCATCTATGTTCTCAGCCATCAACAAGTTGTGGATCCAAACTGGGACAACATGAAGTTCTTAAACGATCGTTATACGTATCTTTCAGAAAAATCCTTCGCGGGAATTAGAACATTTAGCTTTGAGAAAAGTCCTTAAGAAAATATTACACCCGGTCCTCAAGCCATTGGCTGCTTGGCATTTTCGAAAACCAAGGGAATACAGGTACGAAGATCTCGTGTTGACAGTACTTCCAACTGTTTTTCATCCAGGAATTTATCTTTCAACCTCCATTCTTGTTGAGTTCATTTTACGACAAGATCTAAATCAAAAAAGCTTTCTTGAATTGGGAGCAGGAAGTGGACTTGTTTCATTTGTTGCAGCAAAAAACGGCGCTTTGGTGACCGCTACGGACATTAACCCAGAGGCGATCAAAGGCTTAAAAGCAAATGCTGAGAAGAACCAATTAAACGTGTCGGCTGTTCATTCAAACCTCTTTGAAAATGTGAACCCGAATGATTTTGATGTGATCGTGATCAATCCACCTTATTATCCCAGGGCACCCAATTCCAACTCAGAATTGGCGTTTTATTGTGGAGACGAATTCGAATACTTCCACGCCTTGTTTGGTCAACTCGAGAAGATGCTCAACAAGGCTTCAACTGAAATCTACATGATTCTCTCCGAGGATTGTGAACTTAAGCAGATTCGGGAAATTGCTTCTGCAAATCAATTCGATCTTGAGATCGTTCATGAGGAGAAAAAGATGCAGGAGCGGAATTATATTTTTAAATTCGTTCGCAATGAGTAAAATCCGTTCAATAAACAGAAAAGTCTGGCCCAAACACTTGTATTATGCTCCTCAATGGCTCGTACTTGGTGTAAATAATATCTGTAACCTTCATTGCAAAATGTGCGATGTCGGAACGCAATCTCTAGACACAAATTTTGCTGTTAACCTTGTTGGAACTGACCCCTTGCACATGCCAGTGGAATTGTTCGAACGAATTGTTGATCAAACAAAAAAATACTATCCATCAACGAAACTTGGATACGCCTTTACCGAGCCTTTGGTGTATAAGCATCTTGAAGAATCGCTGACTTACGCTGACAAAGCGGGACTTTACACTTCTGTCACAACAAATGCATTGAATCTTCGTCAAAAATCTGAAATGCTGGTGCGTGGCGGATTGAATGAATTGTTTATTTCCCTCGATGGCCCCAAAGACATTCACAACGAAATCCGTGGACACAAATCAAGTCATCAACGGGCACTAGAAGGTATAGAAGCATTGCAAAGCCAATCTGATATTCCGATCTCTGTTTACTGTGTAATTACGGAATGGAACATCGGATATTTAAAAGCATTTCTCGATGAATTGAAGCCTTATAAATTGAAGCATGTCGGGTTTCTTCATTCCAATTTCATTACTCCAGACAGCGCAACATTGCACAATGAAGTCTACGGTGCAAAGTACTTTGCCACAACGTCGAACATTGAAGAAGTGAGTTTTGAAGCGTTTGATTTACAAGCATTATCCGACGAATTGACGGAGATCACGCAAGGTAACTATCCGTTTCCGATTTCTGTGACTCCACCCGTTGTTGAAAAGGCCGAGTTGGAAAAGTATTACTTCAGACCACAGGAAAAGGTTGGAAAAGCATGCCTAGATGCATTCAACAATATCATGATCAAATCGGATGGATCGGTGATTCCCGCCCATGGTCGTTGTTTCAATTTAACGGTTGGGAATGTTTATTCAGATAGTCTTAAAGAAATTTGGAATTCGGGAGAGCTTATCCGATTGCGCAAGGCATTGAAAGATAATGGTGGCTTGCTTCCTGCTTGCACACGATGTTGTTCAGCTGTTTAGAATATTGAATAGATAAACGGCGAGACAGCAGATCCTTCACCCAAAAGTACCAAGATTCCGATCAAAACGATCACAATGATAATCGGATACATCCAATAGATTTTTTTCTCGTAAAGAAATCGAAAAAACGATCGTAGTACTTTCCACTTGCCCATAGAAGCAAATGTACAATTATTCATGCATTTTATCGGGAGAAATTTCTTTTGTGGACTCAACCCATCCGTGATCGAAGGTTCGCTTTTTAATGAGGCCGATCGGTGTTATGACAAGAAAATAGATCAATCCCATGGCTACGAAGCCAACAATTTTACCGATTGGATAGGTGACTAGGCTCATCACGGCGTACTCCGTTCTAAGTATTGGCAAAAAGACCATTCCAACAAGCTGAACCGATCCAATAACTATTCCAGCAACAAGTAATTCTCTCCAAACAAGCAGAAGTGCTAAAGCAATAAATATCGCCCCAAACACGCGCATTTTCGAAGGCGTCAGGATACGGTAGAACCGAAAATATTTTGCGCTAATCCATTGCATAAGTCTTCGCTTCAAATTTAACTTCTAGGTTTTCCTTCTTGTGTACCACAAAGTTGTCCATCACCAACACATCCATTTCTGTATTTAGAAAGCAATGAATGGCATCTTCTGGTGTGTTTACCATTGGTTCGCCACGTTCATTAAAAGATGTGTTTATCAAAACAGGAACGCCACTCTTTTCATGAAAACGTTCCATCAATCCATAGATTTTTGGATTAAACGTTCTACTCAACTTCTGAACACGCGCGGAACCATCCTCATGCACGCAAGCAGGAATTGTCGTTACTCCCTTTTTAACGCGGGTTACGTTTAACATCCTTGCGTAATCATTTCCTTCATCTTCAAAATAAGCATCGAAATGTGTATCTAAAACGATTGGAGCAAAAGGCCTGAATCCTTCTCTTTTCTTAATTTTCAAATTAAGGGTTCGCTTCATATCGGCAATCGTCGGATTCCCCAAAATACTTCTGTTACCCAATGCACGCGGACCAAACTCCATCCGTCCTTGATACCACCCAACAACATTTCCAGTTTGAAGTGCATCACTGACTTCATCTTTCAATTCTGATTCGCTAAGTTCACGATAGCTCACTTTCAGATCCTCCAATGCGCTCAAAATAGTCTCCCGTCCAAATTCAGCACCAATAAACTCTTGCTCTGGCTTCGCCTTCACTTTTTCTTCAATGATCCCAGCTGCCCACAATGCTGCACCATAAGCACATCCACTATCTCCAGAAGCCGCATGAATATATACTTCCTCAAAAGGTGTATTCTTCAAAATTTCTGCATTGATAACACAATTCAATGCGACCCCGCCACCGTAGACTAATTTTGTATTCCCTGTTCGCTGGTGAGCAGCAGTTAAAACCCCAATCACCAAATCCTCCGTCACCTTCTGAATGGAAGCTGCGACATCTTTGTAAAATTGCGACATCTCCTCATGCTCCTTTCTTGCTGGTCGACCCATAGCCTCTTCAAACTTTCGATTGATCATTTTCAAATCATCCAAAAAGCCAAAACGTGTCAAATCCAATTTTATAGAACCATCATCAAATTGCTCAACGATTTTTTCCGATATCAATTCTGTGTAAAGCGGTTTACCATATGGTGCCAATCCCATCAATTTATACTCGCCAGAGTTCACCATAAATCCACAATACTGTGTAAAAGCAGAATAGAGCAACCCTATGGAATGTGGGAAGCGTTGTTCAACTTCAGGAATAAGTTTCCCCTCTTCAAACCGACCGATTGACGTACATGCTTTTTCGCCGACTCCATCAATAATTACATAAGCTGCTAAAGCAAACTCACTTGAATATGCGGCAGCCGAAGCATGCGACAAATGATGTTGGCAATATTGAAATTTTCCTTCAAAAGGAAATGCTCTACGGAAGGTGTCCTCAATCCAAAATTTCTCCCGAATCCAGCCATCCAATGCTCGTGCAAAAGGCCGAAATCCACCAGGTGCTTTTTTGAGTAAAGTATCCAAAATTCGTTCAAACTTCGTAAAAGGTTTTTCATGGAAAACTACAACATCCAAATCAGCTGAATTCAGTCCCGCCGTTTCCAAACAAAATTGGATTGCATTTTCTGGAAAAGAGGCATCGTGTTTCTTGCGCGTGAACCGTTCTTCGCAGACAGCGGCAACAACTTCTCCGTCCACAACAATGCATGCAGATGAATCATGAAAATACGCCGATATGCCAAGAACAACCGCCATTAAAAAATATCCATATCCATAAAATTCAACTTCACGTTTTCGAATGCTACGTCAGAATCACTTAGGCGAAGATAACTGATTTTAAAAGAGGGTTGAGCTTCCTGCCAATTATCCAATAAACTGAATTCGGGTGACTGATCTTGAACGTGAAAAATCAACTCATGAATCCCTACTTTTCCAACGATTTTTTTCAGCGTTTCAATAAGATAGTTTGCTCTTCCACTTTCTGGAAAATGAACGAAGCCAACAGCAATGTATAAATCATATTTTAACCAAAGTGTACACCCTTCAATTTCTACTAAATAATGTGGGCAAAACTCCTTCATTTTAAAGAATGCTGAATCGTACTTTTGGGTATACTTTTTTGGGGTCTTATTTAGCGTGTCAAGATCACATTTTATGATGTATGATTCGAGTGCTTTTTCGAGACGTTTTCTAAGCGTCTTTTCCATCCCAATTTTCCGTAAACCCTGCGCCACTTTTTTCGGAAAAAGTTGGAGATGAAAGCGTTTAAAAAACAAAGTGTCGACCCACGAATATTTTTGTGAAAACTTGTAGGTTTGCACTGAGTGAAATCCATAAGCGAAATCTGCATTTTGCTGTTTCATTTCTTTTAAGGAGTGCAAATATAAATGATCCAAAACACCTTTTCCTCGGAACTCTTCGAGAAGGATATAGTCGCACGTGTGCACCAATTTCAAGGTGTCTTTTCGATTATAATCGCAAAATTCAGTCAAATATGCCCCATAAAAACCTATAATATCGTCATTAATCAAAGCTACCGTAGCACACTGAATTCGTTCAGCATCGAAGAGTCCATACTTAATTGAGAAGTATTCTTCCGTCACTTCTTTCTGGAACACACGCTTGTATAAATCACACAACCCCTTGGTGTGACTATCGGTCAAGTATTCCAATTTAAAATCAGTATTTTCCATCGCTAATTGCACGTAGTTGATTCCTCGTTGAAATGAATGGATTTATAATAAATCGTTCGGTTGTATTTTCTTTAATTCCCCCCATCGGTTCGTTGATGTAAACACCCGAATATCCGAGTTCATTTAGGCACTCTAATATAGTAGAATTATACAACGCGAATGGGATCGCAATTCGCTTTTTATTATTGGAAAAAACATGCTCAATTCTCTCTTCACAATTTTGTATTTCACTTGCTATTTCTCCCTCGTTTAAAACACATAAATTGAAATGGTTTTTCGTGTGGTTTCCAAGCTCTATCAATGCATTTTCTGAGAGCTCTTTCAGGTCGGCATCCGATAATAAATCAATGTAAATTTTGTAGTCCTTGTAAACGGGTTTTACCTGCTCATGAAGAAGCTTCAAAATAGTCATTACCTTCTCAGGTTTAGATTCGATAATTTTTCGTTTTAGTTCTTTCGAACTTGCACCCGGCAAATTCATTTCCTCACGAATTGTCTCCAAATTTAATTGCGCATGATCGGCAACATCAAACAAATCCATCCATAAGTTTTCACACTGACCAGTGACGAAAAACAATGCTGGGATTTGCAATTCTTCAAGGATCGGAAGTAGCAAAGTTTTGTTGTTTAAATAACCGTCGTCGAACGTGAGAAATACATTCATTTTACTCGGGTCCGTTTCCGCATTTTCAAACTGATCTGTAGACAGAAAATGAACGTGTTTTTTCAGTTCTGTCAGAAGCGTTCGCAATTGCGATTCTTTGATAAATCGCCCATTGATATATGGATCTTCATCCTTGCATACACCATGAAGACATAGCACTCGAATTTCTCCTAGTTTTGCCTTCCATTTTATTTCTGATTGAAAGATTCCAAGGAAGTCATTCCACGCCCATTTAAGCTTCAATTTTATTTTTTTTACCAACATCATTCTTCGATAGTTTGGAGAATGAAGGATGTCAAATAAGAGTTTCCTTTCGCGTTCAAGTGAGGATCATTTGCGTAATACAATTGTTCTCCTTCCGCCTCAATTTTTTGAAAATACGAAAGCGGATCTAACACATCAAAACCCAATGTTGTTAGGCGCTTATTCCAATAGCTTTTACCAACAACCTCATCGTCAATTTTCGCACCTAGTAACTTATAATTGTTTACATATTCCTCTGAAACTTGCGTACAATGTGGAATGATAAGAACGGAAAATTTGCATTCGTCACCTGCCATTTCCTCCATATATTCTAGTGCTGATGCGATTCCGCTAATGTCCCCGTTATCCAACAAAATAAGATTAGAAGGATAGGTTTCATCTCCGCGAATGTACAATTTGGTGCGTGGCGAATATTTTTCGGGAGCAAATGTCTGGTCCAGTTTTGGATCAAGCTCAATGTAATCTTCAACACTGGATTGTCCAATTCGATAATTCAAGAAATTCAATACGCGAAAGCGATTCGACCAACTCCAAAAAACATTCCGTAAGAAGGGTTGTTGACTCCAGCTCACAGGCTTCTCATAATCGTATTGATCATTGCCAACGTACATTTGAACAATCACATGATTGGGCTTTGCGTTATTAAAACTGCGTTTGAAAATAAGCTCATACGTTTCGGGGCCAACTCCTGGAATGGCTGCATTGTATATAGCATCTTCTTCCAACGAATCACGCAACATGTACACCCAACCATTTGGATCAGCCGAGAAGGAATCTCCAAGAATGAGGATTGAATTTTTAGATTTCTCAGAAACTTCGCTGTTGTGAAAACGCCATTCGGATTTGTAAAAGTCTATCCACTGATAGCGGTAAGAAAGCTCAAAAATACATAGCGTAATTATCCCGATCAGGAATACCCGAAGTATAATCTTTCCTATTTTTTTCAAACGCTTCATTGAACTTCATTCTTCAATGCCAGTTTCACTTTTTGATTAACCCACACAATTGTTGCCAATGCCGTAAACACTAAAAAAGCCATTTTACTTTGGTCGATAAAGGAATTGAAAAGTCCATGAAAGTAGAAGGTAATCAGCCCGAGTAAAGCCCCGAGATTTAGCGCTTTCAATACAGGATCGGAAGCAGTGTAGTGATTGTTCATGCCCATATAGACACTGACAAAGATGATCCCGATAAAAATGAGAAAACCAATTATACCAGTCTCACTAAGATAGGTAAGGTATTCAGAATGTGCATTTCCTCGATCTCCCGTATTTGTTGAGATGTATGTCTTATTGACAAGCGACTGAAATTGATTGTATTCAAACTGATATGTACCTGGGCCGTATCCTGTAAATGGTTTTTTTTCAAACATTCTCAAGGCACACACCCATCGGTTTACCCGCTCAAGGTTGGATGCATCAGTGGATACATTGGTTACCGAGCTAAAATGGTTGACCATCTCACCGTCATTACTGACCGATTCATTTTCCTGAAATGAATCATACAGTTGATCGCTAATACTCCAAATAACCCCTCCTGCAATTGCTAAACCAAGGATCAAATGGACAAAGCGAACGCGATATTTTAATAAAAGAAGGAACATCCCAGCGACAATAATACTTATCAATGCTGCTCTTGAAAGCGCTAGGATTTCTGAAATAACAATGAAAATTAAGGTGATGAATAATACCGTAAACAAGGTTCGACTCAATTGGAAAAGCCGCCGCTTAATGAGTACGATTGAAAGCATCGGGATCATAAATGCTAAGCACGCCCCATAAACTGTATGGTCTTCGTAGTACGGAGCGCAAATGCTAGAAACCGTTCGTGGATTAAAATCATGATGAATGTGATTCTTCAGTGTAAAATACATGACTGGAATTAAACCAATCGCATAAAAGATCCATGGCCAAACAAGTTTATTCTTATCCTCAAAAAGCTGAATGATAAGAAAGAAACCAAAGAAAAATAGCAAACGAATGAATACACGTTTGAGCGAAACATCTATGTGCGTACTAAAAAGGGAAATGAAGATTAAAAAAAGAATGTCCAATATGAGCAGTATTGCCAAGGGATGTTTCAGCATTTCTCCAAATTTTTGACGATACGTTTTATTGAAAAGTAAACAAACTGGAATCAATAAAACGAGCATGCCTTCAGCAGGAAAACTCAATCGTGCACCTCCCATTACTCCTAGATCAAGTGAAAGTGGGATTGCTGCTACCAAGGCATAATAGTACCATGGAAGACGGGTAAAGAGGGTAAGAACGACAATCACCGCACCACAGACAATGGTAACAAGCGTTGAAATTTCCGAAAAATCACCTTTCCACCAAAAACCTACCGCAACCATAAGCGCAGCAACAACTGGAACAATCCAGTTTAAATGGTGGTCATTTTTTAAGCTCTTTATCACGGATTTTCACTTCTCAACTCCTTCCATTTATCAAGAACAAGGCGAATCGTCAGGACGATAAAAAACACGAGCATTGCACCAATCGCAATATTAACTGAGAACGAAGGCGACACTTTTTTATGCGAAGGTACTGCAACATCAATAGAATATACCGACGGCAATGGTTCTTCCAAAGCCGTTTTCATCTGATCGAATTCGTTACGGAGTACTTTATTTCTGTGTGATTCATAAACGTATTGTTCTACCACATCTTCCATTCGCGGATCAGCGACAAATCCCGATGGATCAAAATTTTCGTTATTCAAATTCTCCATGAAATTGTAGAGGAGTCCACCGCTTGGGCTCAGCGCATAGATTGAATCTTTCAACTTCTGCAGTTCATCCTTACTTTGATCATACTCCGATTGTATCGCTCTAAACTCAGCCTCTCGGTTTTCTTTAAAAATCGATTCTCGGTAATCATTTATTTCCTCTACTTGAAAATTGGCAATGTCAGCGGCAAGCTCTGGGTCTTTTAGCGTTGCGTGAATAACAACAGACAGGTACTTACTTCGAAAAAATGAAACATCTTCTATGTAACGTGCAGCTAGCTCTGCTTTCCACGATTTACTGTTTGTGTCAAGTTCATAATATTCGTACAACTTAAACTTCTCAATTGTTCTGTCGCGCATAGATTTGGACTCCAACAACTGTAAAAGCTGTTCAGTTTCTACTTCAAATCCGAACTGTGGGTTTACCACAAGGTCACCACGTGTGTGCGAGTTGTACGGATAAATAATCGCCGTGGAAAGATACTTCTTTGGAACAAAGAACGTTAACGACAAGCCAAGAACAGCTCCAACAACGAGGGCAATTCCAAAAAGCTTTCGGTTCTTGTAAAAGTACGTTAACCCTGAACTCTGAGATTCTTTCATATTTTGGTTTTAATCTTTTCAAAAATAAACAATTGCGGAGACTGCTAAAAGTTCAAATCACACATGTAGAGCACTCGCCCATTATTATCTATTGGTATTCCTGTTTTATTCTCCATCGCTTCAAAGAAGATTCGAAATTCTCCCTCAAAATAACCGTCGTATACAACCGCCAATTTCGTAGCTTTCCCACTTTTCCATAATTCGTAAATCATGTTTGGTGTAAGGTCGTGAACGGGAATTGACCAACCGTATCTACCTGCAGGTTGCAAAAGCAATGGACATTGCGGTGAAAGACCACCAAATGAAACAATGATCAAATCTTCCTTGCCTGAATTTGACCGAATTTCGTCCGCTATTTGCTGCATCCCTTCGTTTTGCAGGTAGTAGTTTGTCTCAGCGAAGTGAACGCTTTCAAAACCAAACACCCCCAAAGTACAAACAAGTAGGATGACCGCAAGCTTCTGTTGCTTTTTAAGTCGATCAACTATGGCTTGAATCCCCATGGCAATAACAACTGCAGCACACACAACGAAAGGCAACTGGTAATAATTGTGTATCAAGTTTAAATTGAAGAAAAGTACCGCGTACAGCACAGTTCCCAAAACGAGAGATAATGCCCAGTAATACTGCTTGTTTTTTGGATAAAGAACAAACCCAAGTACGGCAAGAATGCTGCCTGAATAACCTAGCACTTCCCAAAGAACTCTTGAACTGATCGTACTCCAATTTGATAAATCCATTCGCTGTTGCCAAGTTCCGAAATACCAATACCACATTTCAGTGAAATTGTTGAAGTTTGGAATAAATGACCAATCGGGGATTTCACTATTTAGAGCTTTCGCATAACTCGTCCATTTGATGAGCAGAAAAACGGGGAGAATAAAAATAAATGAGCGTTTGATGAACCACAAAAATTTGCCTTGTTGAATAGCATACAGAAGAATGGGAATGGAAAAATAAAATACATAAGGTGCTTTGACAACGAATGCTACTGACGCGCTGAATAAAGCCAACCACAAATACCTGAATTTTTCACTTTGAATTGCCTTCACGCTGTAATAGAGCATTGCGAAGGTGAATGCGAAAACAAAGAAATCAATGTGAATGGCCCTGGAGTAAAAGAGTACCATTGGTGCAAATCCATATATCAATATGCTGATTTCTGGAACAAGATTGCTGAAAACGATGCGCAAACTCTTATATAAAAACACGACCGATGCAAGGAAACACAAGAGGAAAAAAGTCCTTGCCACCCATAGGTGAGGTCCAAAAACTTTGTACAGTTGAGCGACAAGATATTCAGGGAGGGGAAATTCCAACGCCAGCGTTTTATGTCCACCCATCCAACATACTGCTGGTTCTAAAAATTTCGCATCACCATTGTAATAGGCATCAATGTATTGTTTGGTGTCGTATTGTCTCCATGCATGAGGCTTGTCAATTGTTCCTCCAATATGAAAAAGGCGTATACAGAGTAGAAAAATGACGATCAGCGCCAATCTGTATTTTTTGACAAAAGCCATTTAAGAACGAAAATAATTCATGTGAAACTCACTCGCTATCTCAGAAAGCAAAGCATCACTCTTCTGATCTCCAAAGGCGATGATTTCGTCATACGATTGAATTTCAACCGCATTCTTCACAACACGTACTTTGTCTTTTCCAGTAATATTACCGTCAACCCACTCACCTGAACAATTTCCGTGGTCGTCGTACGCGAGCTCAGTACAAAGTAACTCTAGCCCAAAATCATCTGCAAAAGGTTGAAGCCACTCATGGCAGGAACCAGAAACAATAATGATGTGCATTTCAGCTTTGTTCTCCGCGATCCAATCAACGGCCTTTTTAAAGCATTTCTTTTTATTCAACTCAAAAAATGCGCGCCCTTTTTCTTGCATGACTTCTTTCGTCTGCCTGCCAAAATTAATGCGCAAAAAAATACGTTTCAATCCATCGCGCGATCCAATTCCTAAGGCATTAATAAGGGCTGGAAACACAATAACTACAATCGAAAAAAGATAAATAGCGGGATTGAGGTAACGCGCAAAATCGCGCATAGAATCACCGTTATAGATGGTTCCATCAAAATCCAAAATCACCAGTTTTTTCATAGCTTCTTTCGCTTGAAGATGCGCTCTGGAATTTGCTTGAGCGTCCACATAATCGGTCTCCAAATTGGTAAAACATAAACAATATTACGCGATCCACTTAAACTGTGTTTTACAATTTTTCGTGCAACTTGTTCCTTGGTCGCTGTGAGCTTTTTGGGTAAGTCGAGACCTGCTGTCATTTTCGTACTGACATAACCTGGACGCACCGTTAGAACACGAACACCGAATGAGTGAAGATACTGGCGTAAACCAGCTAAAAAACTATCAAAACCAGCTTTTGCAGAGCCGTAAACAACATTCGAACTTTTTCCTCGGTCTGCCGCCACTGAACTAATTCCTACAATCACTCCAGCCTCTTTCTTCGCAAATTTCTCGGCAAAATGTCCTAAAATTGCAACCGCTCCATTATAATTTACATCACGCACCAATTGACCTGCTTCTGAAAAAAGCGCCTGATCATTTTCAACCATTTTTCCAGCCGCATACAGAACTATATCGCAATCAATCTCCGCCAAAGTCTCCAAAGCTTCAGCTTGATTTGTAACATCTACCTGAATAACTTTAGCTTCCAGTGGAGCAAGTTCTTCTGGTTTATGGGCAGCAAGTATAAGCTCACAACCCTGTTTAAGATATTCCTCTGCGCAACTATACCCGATCTCGGAATTCGCGCCTATAATGAGCACTTGTTTTTTCATTCTGCTACTAAATTTAGTCTTTTTGCCATTAGTGATGTGATCTTACCAGTATTCACCGAAGCAACAATTTCCTTGAATTCATTGACGTTTGAATACATTTGGTTAAAATCAGTTTCACCCAACAAGGCATCTTTGATTAGATAAACACGACCACCAAGCCGTGCAATGTGTCCATACAATTCCTGCAAGAAAACAGCCACATCTTTTCGGTTAATGAAGTCGAGCGCAATGGAAATTCCAGGGTGTGCGTATGAAAGTATTCCAGGAGATTTTCGATCGCCGTGTTTTTTAACAACCGACAGTACAGGAATGTGCCCTGAAGATTGGATAATCTCCATGATCTCGTTGAGCTTCGTCTCAAGACCTTGCATTGGGAAACTAAATTGAAACTGATAGAACCCTCGTGTTCCATAGAGTCTGTTCCAATTCCGGATTCGATCAAGTGGGAAAAAAGTCTCGTCTAAACCAATGTTCACACGTTCCGTGGTTTGTCGGCGCATGTTTTTTGCAAAACGCTTGTTGTAAATGTTCATCAGCGGCCCGGTGACAAAAGGAAGTGTTTTTAGTGGAATGTTGATTTTTGGTTTTCTTAGTTGAAAACTGGTCATATCCTGCTCTTCACTCGCCTCTTCAGTTTCAATCAGAAAGAAACTCGACATTCTGGAAAAATCAAACCAACCAACCTTGTACTTCGCTGAGCTCGTGTCTAGTGTATTGGCCAAATCCATCAAACTCTCTTCTTGGATAACACGCTGTGTAAATTGGGTACTTCTAATTCTCTCCAAGCGAATTTTTGCACTTAAAATAATTCCTGTCAGCCCAATTCCTCCAACCGTAGCTGCAAAAATGGTCGAGTTTTCGTCCTTACTACAGTGCATTTCTGTGCCATCTGCCAATAGTAAGTTAACAGACTCTACCCAACAACCGATCGTGCCATTCTCCTGATGGTTCTTTCCATGCACATCTGCAGCAATCATTCCTCCAATGCTTACGTTCTGAGTTCCAGGAATTACAGGAACGATATATCCTTTCGGGACAACAAAATTCAAAACCTCACTTAGGGTATAGCCAGAACTGACGGTAAGAATGTCGTCGTGTAAACTCAATTCCCTTCTACAATGGAGCATTGAGAGCATCGTAGGGTATAAAGAAACATCTCCGTAACTACGTCCATTTCCACGCACACAAAATTTCTCTTCCGTTTCAACTTTTCCGTTAAACTGATTGATCGTTGGATTTTTCAACGATGGGTTTCCGTTCCAATTGCTCACTTTCATACTACGAATACAGTGCAATTATGAGGATTAAAAAACTAAGAACCAACAGCCCCACGGCGATGAAATCTTGTAACAAAATACTGATTGGATCCTGCTGAACTTTGTCCATCGCATTTTTATTATAGCGATAAAGCGCATAATACGCGAGAGGAGCGGTCGTAAAAGCGAGGTAATTCAGGTTATTCTCAAGAGCACCAAAAACATAAGTGATGTATACGAGGTAGACGACTGCGATGAGCTGTACAAACACAAATGAGATTAAACGTAAATTGAACTTCGCGTAAAATACAACTGTTCGTCGTGCAATAATTCCAGTAGCGTTATAGAGCGAAACATCTCCATATCGCTTCAGCAGAACAAGGTAAAACGAAAGCATACAGGCCATAATGATTACCCAAATACTCAAGGGTGCACTCGCTATGAAACTCCCAATCAGCAATCGGATAATGTAACCAAACGAAATAAAGATAAGGTCAAGAATAGGAATATGTTTGCCGAAAAAGCTGTAGAACAGGTTTAAGATCACATAACTGGCCCCTGCAAGCATTACTTCCCAGGAAACTAAAAACAGCAATGAAATTCCGAGAATAAAAAAGATGATTGCAAAAATTCGTGCACTGTTCGGTTCTATTTCTCCTGCCGCAATCATTCTGTTTTTCTTCACAGGATGTTGACGATCCGATTCTAAATCTACAAGATCATTATTGATGTATACAGCGGATGTGAGTAGAGAAAAACCCAGAATTCCAATCGCCAATTGTTCAACCAACAACCAATTCCACTCGGATGTGGCGAATAAGGCTGGGATTAGGATCAGACCATTTTTAAGCCATTGTTGTATCGAAAGAATGCGCAGTGCCTTCAATGTCTATTGGATTTCTCGCTGAAAGTACTGATAAATATGGATGTTAAGGTAATCTGAAAATAAAAAAGGGATTCAATGAATCCCTTTTTTTCTAATTTTTAGCTGTTGTTACTTGAGCGAATGCCTTTCCTATTATCACAGGATACTTCGTTCCGAACTCAGTAATGCACCACTCTTGAAATCGTTTAATTTCCTCCGTATCAGTAATCCACTTTAACGCTTTGTGTAATTCCTTTTGAAATAAGTAAGCATCAAAGCTGACACCCCGGAGAATTTTTTTTGTGAAATCTAGCATTGTATTGTGGTTTGAATTATCAATATAACGATAAAATCAGCTCCTTCTTGTCCCTAAATGTGTTAAAAAATTAAAAAGCCCGTTATCATTGATGATAACGGGCCGAAAAGTTTTTCACAGTGCTTTACTGAAGGTTCTGCTTAATAACATGATAAACTTCTTCAGTAACATTGTCACGTACATAAATCAGAAGGTGCATGTTATCAGCATCATATTGAGCTGGCAGCTGATAACTGTAATCCAAATAATATTTTCCATTCAATAGATCATCCGCTTCCAATTGACGTCCTCTCCAATTACTGCTAATGCATCCGCGCATAACATCACGGTGAACGTAATCGTAGTTTGTTGGCGTTGGTGGTGGCATTTTTTGCGGAGCTACAATTGAGTCTTCTACGAGATAGACAACAAGATAAAGATCGTCGACAGTAAGTCCAGCATCTAAAATTTCAACCTCCGTGTGCAAGAAAAGCCCACTTGTTGAAGGATAGAAATTTGCGTGTGATTGAACGTTCACTTTTAACGCTGTGGAAAGATTACTATTTGTAAGTGATCTCCATTCTGATGGCGAAGAAAAATGCTGACCTCCTGTCAAAATTCTACTCACATTCCCTTTTGGGTTTGAGGTAAAGACAGTCCCAGCCATGCTTCCGAAGTGAATTCCAATGTCTAAGCCATCTGTATTTGTGAAATCTGTAGTAAATGTTGCGTCGGTATTCTGAAACGAGCCTAATCCACTTGGCCCTGCATGAACCGCAGTTGCATAAACTCTTGTAGGATTCTCCTCGTGCAATAAGTGAGCCGTATCAGCCGCAGGAGCACAATAAACACACTTATGACCTGTAAAGTCTTCAATTAACAGATTTCTCTGTGTGTTTGTGTTTGCTGTAAACGTTGGCCACTCCGTAGCTGCATAAGCTGTAGAATCACCTCCTGGGTAGAGTGAATAATCTAACTCAGTAGCAATAACCTCTGGAAATGGATTTTCAACTTTATCACACGATGAAAAGCCTAGTATTCCCAAACAACCTATTAAAAATATCTTCTTCATAACTCCTTATTTAAAAACTATGTGTAAATGAAAGTGTTAAACCATTTGATGCTGGAACGAATCTACAAACACCTCCAACGCAAAACAGCCCTTCTCGTTGTCTTCCGTATCCAATGCTAATTCTTGTCGACTCTCTTATGTATCCACATGAGACATAGTAATAGTGCACTCCAGCAGCTTTTCCATTTAGAGATGCTACAGATTCTGTAGATCCTTTAATGTTGTATTGATCCATCACACTAAAGAACCAGTGAGGTGAAACGTTGTATTCCAACAATCCAGTCACCCAATTTCCTTTGTCGTTCCATACTTCAATAGCCTCTCCGTCATGCTCCTCTTCCACTTTGTTAATTAGTAACCCTTGTAATTCAAATCTTATTGAATGCTTCTTGTTGAATTTATATCCAATTTCCAAAACACCAACATTCGACTGAATGATCCCGTGTGCATCATCCGTTATCTTATTAACGTCATTATTCATTGAAATGTTGAAATAGCTCAAACGCACATTCAATTTTTTCGTGAACTTCTTATAAATATTGATGTTGAAATCTTGCCAATACTTTCTGTTACTCTTGTCGAAAAGGTTTGTTTCATACGTCACCAATCGACTTTCAGAAAGTGAATCAACCCCTCTTCTAATTGGTTCGTAAGATGTTGAGTAATTTACATTAATTGATGTTCCATATTTACCACCCAATGCAGAACCTCTTTTGATTGTATACAAAATCTCTCCTTGAAAGGAAATCTCTCCAACTGGCTGTGTTGCCCATGGATAGAGTGACGCGACCAAGTTATAGGAGTGCGTCTTGTTCATTGCAGGAAGGTAGTTAATCAATAAGTCTGCTAAGTCGCTTGATCGATCTGAACGGTAACTCATATTGTCAACCGACTTCCCAGAAAGGATGATTCCAAATCCTTTACGCGAATAACCTGCGTTGACAAGTGTTGCGTGACCGTGATTGTAGATGTAACCATTATCAGTCGACGGATCTTGTTCCTTAATGATGTGCTCACCATCGAGTGTAAATCTACCCTTACCTGCTTGATATGATAACTTAAGACGTCCACCATAAAGGCCAACGTTTTCTGGCAAAATCAAATCTTCTCGGTCATCTTCTTGATATTTACTTACAAAAGAACCTCCGATCGTAACGTTGAGCTTTTTTCCATTCAGCTTCTTAAACAAGGCATTGAAATCTATTTCTCCGTCAAATCCTCTTACGATTCCAGCTCCGTGTACAATCTTCCCGCTTTGGAAAGAAAAACGTTGCAAACCATATACTCCTTTAAACGTAACACCGCTTGCAGGGCGAATAATGATGCGCCCTCCGTCGAGCATGTTATCATATCCCAAAGATCGATCCTCGTAGGCACGTAAGGCAAGTCCAGATCCAAATTGCTCATAAAACGACCCGAGTGTTACGTCTACGAATTTATTCTCATAACCCACGTAGCGCATCCCGATTCCCGTACCATCAAAACGGTTTGGATATCCTTGAATTCTTGGTAAATATGATTCTACACGCATTCCAGCCTTAAACCCTTTATAGGTTGCAAATACATTCATGTATGTATTCAACAATCCCTTTGAAGCAGGTTGATTGGCATCAATTAATGTATCCTCGTTCAAATATTGAAATATACTTTCAACATTTCCAGTAATGTTCAATTCATTTTGACCGTATCCTACCAGAGATACACTCACTGCGAAAACGCAGATAATTAGATTTTTCATAAGTACTTTGTAAACTGCAGTTTATTCAACAAGCTTTAATATTTCTTCATACAATGCTTCCTCATCACCTGGGGCGAAGTTGTTATGATCGTATACTATATTACCATCCTTGTCAAGAAGAAATGTATGCGGTACATTGTTTACACCCATTGCTCTTTTGAAATCTCCATTCGTATCCATAAGCACTAGGTATTCCCATGCCTTACCGTTTACATACATCGCCACAGAATTTTTCGTTTTCTCATCATCAATAGATACTGCAACAAGATTTACTCCTGTTTCATCCTGCCAATCAACATACAGGTCGTGAATTGTATTAAGTTCTCGCTTACATGGAGCGCACCAAGTCGCCCAAAAGCTGATAACAACTGGTCCATCAAATCCAAGATCTGCCGTGTTCACCTGATTTCCTTCCATATCCTTTAATTCAACAGAAGCTACTTTTTTGTCCAAGATTTTCCCGTGATCTTCTTGTGCAAAAGCACCACCAGCAAAAATAAGTCCTACGAAAAGCAATGTAATTTTTTTCATGATTGTATCTAGTTTAATAATTTCCTCAGCACGGTTTCAAAAATCTTGCCGAACTCAAATGTACTCCAATTTTACGTTCTGTACGCCAAGATAATCGGTTGGACTCTTGTATTCCTATCTGTGAATTATGGCTGTAAGCGTTTCTGAAACTGTTGCTGTGCAGGGGGTATGACACATGTTGGCAGTTCTATTCTTAAAAATTCACCGTTTTGGATCGATATTTGGAACATGCTAAAACCTAATCTATTTATTCATATATTTGCTTAGAATGAATTCAGAAATACCTTATTAATATGAAAAAAATATTACTCTCTATAGTTTCAGTTGTTGCACTTGTAGGTTCTACCTACGCGCAGAACTTAACAATTACACTTGATGGAAGCGCAACAGATATTTCTGGGACGGCTGTAAATCACGAAATCGCTGGAGCAGTTTCAGACGAGCATATCGTTGACTTTATTGTACACAATCAGACAGGTTCAGATCAATCTTGGATCGTTACACGTCGTCACGTTAATAATCCAACTGGATGGGAAGAATACCTATGCTGGGGGTTGAATGGTGCTATTGGTAACTGTTACCTTCATGATCCAAACGCTATGTGGTCTTCTGGTTCGGAAAACGTTTTGGCAGACAGTTCTGGTCGTATTTCGACATATGTAACTTGTTCTACTGCTGGTACAGCAACTTACAGATACTATGTTTCAACAGATGGTCAAACATTCATTGATTCTGTTGACCTTATCGTAACGAACGTGTTAAGCCTAGAAGAAAAGCCAAGCTTATCTGTTAATGTTGCACCGAATCCTGCGAGTGATTACATTTCAATTAAAGCGACTGGTGCAAATAACGCGAGTGTTACAATTGTAGATGTTTTAGGAAACGTTGTTTTGAAAGAAACAGTAGTTGGATCAAACGGAAAGAAAATAAACGTTACGAAATTCAGAAATGGAATTTACTTCGTAATGGTTGAGGCCGAAGGAGCTAAAGCCGTAACAAGGAAAGTGATCGTTAGACATTAAGTTTAACTCGAAAATAGTTACGAGACCGTCAATTTACTGACGGTCTTTTTTTATGACCATACCTAGCCTAAAAGCGTCGATGGTTTTTCTTAACTTTGGTTACAATGAACGTGATTCCCTTGCCAGAGATTTATTCCACTGCTATTTCAGCTTCTATCGAAGCGTCTCAAGTAATTATGGAAGTCTATGCTTCGGACATTCAGCCTAGTTTCAAAGCTGATGGTTCACCTGTTACAGTTGCAGACCTGCGTTCATCCGAAATAATTTCTGCTTATTTAGAAAAAACATCGATCCCAGTTACAGGAGAGGAAAGAGAGAAAACAGATTATTCTGTGCGTAAGGAATGGAATGAAAACTGGAGTGTTGATCCTTTGGACGGCACCAAAATGTTTCTCCAAAAGAATGGAGAGTTCTCCGTAAACATCGCTCACATCGTTAATAAAAGGCCCGTGTTTGGCATTATCACCAGCCCTGTGAATCAGGAAATTTTATTTGGAGGTCCTAAGTATGGCGTATTCGTTGTCCCTTTTGATCGCATCGGAGATTCGAACTTGTGGACTCAGATTTTACCAACTGTAACAACCAATGATCCATTGGTTGTTGCTTGCTCAAGAAGTTTTAAAGGTTTGGGGTTTCCAATTGTTGATGAACTTCATCTCAAATATGGAGAACTCTCTTATTTAAAAAAGGGAAGTGCACTGAAGTTTTTCGATCTAGCGAAAGGAACGGCAGATCTCTATCTTCGATTTGGCCCGACAATGGAATGGGACATAGCGGCAGGACAAGCAATTTTAGAAGCCTTGGGCGGAGAAGTTATCGATTTTACAGAAGGCAAACCGCTCACCTATAATAAGGAGAGCTTGTACAATCCAGCTTTCATTGCTAAAACGAAATCATTTACATTGGCGTGAAATCGATTTTTACCATAGCGATTCTCTTATGTACGTTCCAATTAGTTGGACAGCAAGGATTAATTCCCCTACACTCTTTTTACAAGGATCATCTCTTTGCCAACAAACTCAGCAAACCATACAACGAAGGCTCTTTTCTACCAGCTTGTGAAAACAATTACGACCTCATCAAAGCCATCAACGATTCAACACCACAGTATTACGATTTCACACATGTTCTCTTTCAGAAGTATTTGTTCGAACTAAAGGGTAAGGATTATTATTTGAAAATATCCCCCGCTATTGACTTTGCGTATGGTCGTGATATTGGAGACACAATAAAAAGGACTCTATTTCAGAACACACGTGGCTTACACGTAGAGGGTAATCTGTTTAAGAACTTCGCCTTTTCCACATCGCTCTATGAAAATCAAGGACGATACACGAATTACGAAACAGGTTATTACAGTTCGATTGGAGAACTCTATCCTACATCCGATACTACATATCTTACTCAAAATGGGGTAATCCCAGGAGCTGGGAGAACTAAACCATTTAAAGGTGACGGTTTTGATTATGCCTTTGCAGTAGGGTATTTGGTATATAGTCCTTTCAAATGGCTGAGGGTAGCTGCTGGAAATAATGCACAATTTGTAGGTGATGGTCATCGCTCTATTTTGCTTTCTGATAATTCGTATAGTGCCCCATACATTCGTTTGGATTGGAGAATAAGTCCAAAATTCAATTTTGTTTACCATCGCGCTCGAAATATGAATCTCCTAAGAAGACCAGCAAGTGGATCCGTCGAGTCATACTATGAGGCCAAAGGATTTTCGGTGAATTATTTTACCTATAAACCAACGGATAACATCAGTGTCAGTCTTTTTGAAAGTGGCATGTGGAATCGTGGAGATGCGCTTACAAGTAGATCTTCTCATCCGCTCTATTTTAACCCCGTTCCTTTTCTTTCTGGGCTAATTCTAAAGGGGAAAGATGAAGTGGTATCACTACTTGGGTTGAATGCAAACTATCAATTCATGGATCATCATCGTGTTTACGGTCAGTTTGCTCTTAATGATTATAATGGTGAAAAGATTGCATTTCAACTGGGATATCGTGGATATAATTTCTTCAACATCAATGATTTCATGGTGCAGGTTGAATACAACAATGTCGCAAATGGAACATATGAAGCAACAAACAGAAGACTAAACTATGTTCATTTCAATTTGCCCATCGCTCACGTAAAAGGAAATGGATTTCAGGAGTTCGTTTTGCGCTCAAATTATGAATTCAAACGCCTGTATGCTGACTTATCCGTTGTGTACTATCTCACAAAAGATTACTCTGCTGAATCGTTACTGCCCGTTGATAGAGATTTGACTTATTCAACGAGTAACATTTTCTATGAAAATTTTGAATTGGGTTACCGCTTTAACCGTAAAATGAACTTAACACTTTTCGGAAGTTGGACGTATCGCACGGCAGATGATGGTCAGGCGGCAACTAACTTTCTCAGCGTAGGGCTTCGAACAGGTTTCATCAATCATTATAGAGACTTTTAATGAACGTATTTATTTACATAGCGATTTGTCTGTTTCCTCTTGGCCTATTTGGGCAGGGCGAAGTTGGTCGTTTGTTTGAGGACATGCCGAGTGACTCAATCGGTAAAGCGACAATCAAAACGCATACAAGTCTCAAACCGATGATTCGGCAAAGTAATCCAGATGGTAAAACTGGTTCATACATTCAAGTAACTGGACTTGGCGATCTAAACTACTTCCAGAACGATAATTTGGGCTTCAAAACTGGATTGGGATTGGAAGTAAGTGGTGCGATCAAAGATAAATTGCACTTCCGATTGGCTGGAGTTGAAGGAGTGAGTCAAAGTGGATCGTTTTACACTCCAAGAACCTATCTCAACGATTCAATTGGTAAGATGACCTTATACTCGGACCTAAGAGGGCGAGTTTCGTACACCCCGAATCATATTTTCAACTTTCAGGCTGGACTTGACCACAATTTCATTGGCGAAGGATCACGCTCTTTGTTGCTCAGTGATTACGGAACACCTTATCCGTTTGGTCAAATTCGCATGCGTTTTTGGCGATTGGAGTACTCCATTCTTTATCAGTTTTTACGTGAATGGGACAACAATCGCTGGGAAGGTAAGTTCGCATCGAGTCATCATTTGTCCTTTAATGCTGCCAAGTGGTTGAATTTGGGACTGTTTGAAACGGTAATTTTTCAACCAAAAGATACGTTGGTAAATCGTGGTTTTGATGTTGAATACTTGAACCCATTTGTGTTCTATCGTCCTCAGGAATATTCCCTCGGATCTTCTGATAATGTTTTAATTGGGATGGAGTTAACAGCGAAATGGAAGAATCACATGTTCTATTCTCAGTTCATTCTCGACGAGTTTTTTCTAGCGGAAATTCGCGCACGTAGTGGATGGTGGGCCAGTAAATACGGAGGACAATTTGGTGTCAAAGGGCGACTATCCAAAGGAAAAAATGATTTCTTCTACCGCCTTGAATATAATTTTGTGCGACCATATACGTACGCCCATTTGTCGGAAGAATTGAATTATGGGAATCAAGGGTCATCTTTGGCGCACCCATATGGTTCCAACTTTATGGAACTCTTACTGGAAGCGAAATGGCAGCGCGAAAAATGGTTTGCTAAGTTGTTTACCAACTATTTTGTCCGCGGTGCAGATCAAGATGGGTTTAACTACGGGAGTGATCCATACCTTTCGTATGTAAATCGTCCTTATGAATATGGACACTACATTGGTCAAGGGCGGCAATTTAACGGAACAAAGTCTGTACTAACGGTCGGTTACCAGATTCTGAACCACGGAAAGCTCAATGCATTCATTGAAAATCATGTGAATTATACGACACTGGACAATGCCCTTCGCTATACGCTCGTAGTTGGCATTAGAAGCTTGTTATGGAATGATCATCGAAACTATTGATCAGACGGTGGTTTCCCCACTTCAATTTCCATTAATAGCTTAAAAGAGTTCGAATTACTTTTCCCATAGGCTGTTAGAAAATTCATGCCCGCGGCACCATATTCTATCCCCACAGTGTAACGTTTGTTCTTCTTTGACAAGTATCCCAGTCCCAACGAAAAATGATACAATTGCCACCTGCTCGACTCAATAAACATGACTGACCCATCTCGTTCTTCAGGAATTTCATTGTACAAGAAATCTGTTCGAGCTCCTAGGTACAAATTCCACTTTTTTGCAATTTGCGCTTCGAGTCCCATACCGATATTCGTTCTCGCTTCCGTTTGTTCTTTCAAGGAAAGGAAATTCTGATCTCCGAGAATAATAGACTCCAATTCCTCCTCTGTCAAAGCGTCTGGATATATACTTGGCTTTTCATCAGCATCGAAAATGTAATATTCTTTTCCTCCGAAATATGTTTCATTCGTAAAGTGAAGCCACGCTTTTCTACCCAAACGCCAACTTACACCAAACGCCAACGAACCGAACTCCTTGTGTTGGACTTTAATATTTTCAATTCGATCAACAATTTGGACATCAACATTAATGTCGCTTGAAATATCTTTCCAGTTGATATAGCTGATCTCTCTATATGCCTTCGCTTTTCCAAACATGTTGAAAGAGGGGGTTGTATACGTTAGCCCAAACCTAAAATTTTCGACATTCAGTGCGATGGAAGGTTTGAAGACCCCCTTGACATTGTAGTAGTTAAAACTGTTTACATTCGAAAACTGATAGACTTCCAGCCCTGAGAAGTCCTGTGGCAGAATGCTGATGCTATAGGATTGATTATACTTTACATCTCGATAGATTCCAAAATGTGAAAGCCCTATTGAAAAACCTTTTGAAACTTGATACGAGATTCCAAATCCCGCCCAGTATTCCATTAACTGATGGTGCAAATTATAGGCGTAAACCCACCGCTCTACTCCCGAAAACTGAGAGAGGATTTCATCATCACGCTCACTCAAAAAATCAATCTTGGAATTGAAAGAACGTCGTGTTAATACTGAATAACCCAATCGCAACTTCGGATGCTTTTTGAAGTCCATGATTCCAGCAATTAGATTGGGCATTGTAGAAAAGGAAGATTCTTCTAAGTCGAAGCCTTCTCCAATTCCATTTTCCACTTTCAACAAGCGCATTCGGTAGGCATTTACTGAAACAGACATGGAAGGATGCTCTACAAAAGCCATAGCCGCAGCGTTGTAATATGACGTTGCATTGTCACCTAGCCCAGCGGTAGCCGCACCACCCAAGAGGGATGCTCTAGCTCCAAAGTGTTCAGACCAATGATGGTAATCCTGAGACCAACATCCATATCCCAAAAAGAAAATGAAAATAATTAGGGTAGTTTTCATAGCGGTAGAATTGCCTCTAATATAGAGATTTTGGCAGTCAAATAAAAAAAGCGAGCCAATCCCGATAACTATCGGAACGACTCGCTTCTCTGTGAACACTCATAGGTGTAGTTGTAGGTTAGGTTGATTGACTTATAACCCTATGAGATGTTTCACTTCGACTTCGGTAACCCTGCGCTGCTTTCCCTCTTTGTTGAGGTAGGTTCGGTTAACGAGTCGTCCATGAATAGCTAGCTCCTTGCCTTTCTGTCCATAATTCTCAATGAACTGAGCCATGTTTCCCCAGGCAAATACACGGTGCCATTCCGGTTTGTGGTTTTTCTTCTTGTTCGAATACTTATTGGTAGCGAGTGTAAAGCGTGCTACTTTTCCGCCGTTGTCGAAGTTGGTGATTTGTGCATCGCTGCCCATGTTCCCGATTAGCGTTACGTGATTTTTCAGTGTTTGCATAGTGTGTAGGTATTAAAGAATTATTAAATCGTTGACTTCCACTTCTGAGATGTAGCGTTTCTCGCCACTTTTTAAGTAGAAGCGTGTTGTGAGCTTGCCTTCAACGGCGATTTCCATTCCAACGGATGCCAGCTCTTCCAACACCTGTACCCAGCGTCCCCAGGCTGACATACGATGCCAATGCTTTTTGTCTTTTGAGTTTCCTTCTTCATCAAAGTAGGTCTCCTTCGTGGACATTGTAAATTGTGCTACTTTTCTCCCGCTTGGTAATTCATAAAAGCGCGGTGCGGAGGTCATTTTTCCTATTAAGTTTACGTGATTCATCTTTCTATTAATTACATTGAAAAAAATGGAGTTGGTTCCGAATGGTTTGTCAGAACCAACTCCGTGGTTAGGTGATTTACTTTGCATCTTGATTCTTCAAGGAGATTATTAAAAACCCATTGAGCTCTATGGTCGTTCCATATCGCTTCTCACCGTCTTTGGTTTCGTAGCTCTTGTTTACGATACGACCTTCAAGGGCAACTTCTTGTCCCTTATTCAACATTTTTGCAGCAAGTTCTCCAGTTTTTCCCCACGCAGTGATGTTATGCCACTGTGTATTCTCCTGCCACTCGCCATCTTTGTTTTTATAGCCCTCATTCGTTGCCAACGAAAAACGTGCAAGCGTCTTCCCCGAATCGAATGTTACTACTTCTGGCTCCGCTCCTAAGCGTCCAATCAAATTAACTCTGTTTCTTAATGCGTTCATGTGTTTTGTTTTTTGAACAGTAATCAGTTATGTGTCCTAAACGGCGATTCACCGACATCGACAGTGCAAAGTTGAGGACGCATCAAAAGTTTATCTGGTTATTTGTCGTTTTCTGTCGACTATTTTTCGTTTGTAAGCGGTTAGGATCGGTTTTATTGTTGATTTAGTGATGTTTACGGTATTTTCCCGCGGTAAAATAATTTGTTGAATTTAAAGGAAGGCGATAAAGGGATATTGATTATCTTGGGTTGGATATTATGTGGATATAGTGCACTATATTCGCTTGTTATAAGTAATAGAAGGTTTCGGCGCGCCATTTTCGAGAGATGCCCAAAGCAGGTATCGCCAAAACAAGATTTAAAGAGCAGGAACATTTCAAAAACATCTGGTGGGAATAGTCTTCTTTTTCTTTGCCAACGCTGGCAACAGTATTCGCAAATTCGTACCTCAGTTTGCAATACCCTTGCCCTGCCCTCGCTAATTGTGGTGAAATCAACGAACGTTATCTGAATTTACAATCTCTACTAAACCATTGTAGCATGCCACTGCAAAAGGCTTCATCGTTTCCGTTGTGTGCGTAACTCCCACTGTTTTACATTCCTGCATATAGGTAACATACAGCCGACACCAATCATGCTCAACATGCCCTTCGGGCACGTTCATTAGGTTGGCTACGATGTCCAATATATCTAAGCAGTGTTTGTCTGATGCTTCCATTCCTAGGTCGTCTAGTCCTAAGACTAATTGGCTGTGTTTTAAGTCTTGTTGGATAAGAGAAACAATTAGTTCTTTGTTGGACATAATACTAGGTTTTAATATTCAAATTATTCTTTCATGGGTTTTATATATGCTTTTAAAGCATAACAAAGTTATTAAAAATATTGATTTGAATACTACAAGGCATAAAATAATGCTAAAAGCATCTAAAATGAAGTGATTATATTTGATTCATTGACGATAAGTACTTATCATGGAAAAAGAAGTTTACAACCGCATCAAGGCAGTTTTGGCAGAAAAGGGAAAGACGAATAATTGGTTAGCCGATCAATTAGACATGAACCGAACAACTGTTTCTAAATGGTGCAGAAATGAAATGCAACCGAGAGTTGAAACTCTGTTTCAGATCGCTAAAGTCATTGAGGTTGATGTGAGGGTGTTATTGGTAAGTACTTACTAAATAATTAACTCACAATACGATAATTATCAAAGCTCATCATTTCTGTTTTTCTTGACTTCCTGCTGTTTTTCTTCTTGCGAGTAATCCTCAGGTTTCCCACCAATAAACAAACTTGCTTTGCCATCATCTTTGGAAAAAAGCAGTTTTGCCTGTTTGAATTTCTGCATCAGATCAAATACTTTTTCAAGCTCTTCCAAATGATAAGAAAGTTCCTTGTGTCGGTTTTCAATTCTTAACGACTTTATTTCTTCGTCTGTTTTTTCCGTTTCCTTTAAAACCTTTTTCGTTTGTGCAAATTTCTCTGCAATTTCAGCTTTAATCTTTTCATTTTCAAGAGTTGGCTTTTCTATTTTTGCTTTAGCCCATTGGGTTGCTATAGTAGAAATATCTTTAACAATACTTGATGTGGTATCGAGAGTATCTTTATCAATTGAAGTTGAATTTTCTAATTTATTTGAAAAGTTCTCAATAATATTAAGAAACGAGTCATTCAATCTATTCCAAGTTTCATCTGAAAAACCAGAAGCTGAAAGCTTTAGGATATTAGTCTCTCTTTTATCATTTTGCTCCTCCATCATCCTTGATTTAAACTTGTACTTTTATGGGACAATGGCTAAACCGATTGATACCACTCTCTGTTATTGTCAATTCATCTCCTCCAATTGACTTATAAACATCATTAAGCACTTTTAACAAATCAACAACTTGTTCTTTATCTACATAATTTAAGTCTATATATATATCAAGCGTATTATCTAATCCCTCATGATCTTGCTCCAAAAGTTTTAATAAACCTTCGCAAATAGTCTTATGAATAAAAGTCACAACATTACCTGAAATACTTATTACGGCATACTTCTTTAATTCATTAATACAATCAAGGAATTCTTCGTCATTAATATCAACTAGTAAGGATAATTTTTCAATTGTCACACTTCCTTCAAAAATCAACAATGCTCTTACAAATTGTTTTGCCCCCTCTGACAACTTTGACCATAGGTTTGATAACAATTTTTCAATCAAATCACTTGGACTAAAACTGTTTGAATGAAAGGATTCTAAGACCACTCTATCGTCATCATTCAATTTCAGCATCAATTCCAATATTGCTGGTGGAAGGTCTTTTGAATTTCCAAGAAGTGATTTATATATCTTATAAAATTCTTCATTACGAGGGCTCGTCCTTCTTAACTGTTTTATTTTTGCTTCTATAAGCTCTTTATGAGAGAGGGGGGCAATTGTCAAATACATACAATGAACTGACCTAGATTTAACTAGATTTTCCGCATATTTTCGGGATGAAACAATCAATTTTGATCCATTAGCAAATTGATCATTTATAAATATTAAATAATCCAATACCTGACGCTGATTTTCAGTAGGAACTTCATCCAATCCGTCAAAAATTAATAGCATTTTATGTGTCCTAATTATTGCAAGAAGAATCTCACGAACCTCCTCATTAATCTTGGTTGTAACATTACTCCATTTGTTAGAATCAAATTCTTTCAAAATTAATAGCTCTAAATCGTCAACTGATCGAATTTTAAATCCTGAAATATAAATCCCATTTTCAAAAGACTTCTCTTTCAAGTGCTGATCAAAGTATGATCTTAGTATAGTCGTTTTTCCTGAACCTCCCACTCCAGTTATTAACATTAGGCTTGTACCACTTTGTGTGAAATCCTTAAGGTGTTCATCAATATCGGGTCTACTTACAAAAAAGTCATCCATATTGTTTTCTTGAAATTTTAACTAAAATTATTCTCACATTAAATCTATACATTCTCACGCTAAAAAAGAACAGGTACATATACCTGATTTTACTCAGTGAAATTGCAACAAATACCTGAAATATTACGTCGCTTCATACCCATTTTGTTCCGTGAACTACTCAAAACAAGTGTTTCACTTAGTTAATTAAGAAAAAGAAGACTATTATGAGCGAACGCTCGTCGGAGGATCAATAAAGGTTTGGAGAATATGAAATGTTCCTGCTCTTTAAAAGAAGTACTTATAACAGCGCCTAAAAACCATACGGGGTTTATGCTTCGTATGATAAAATCTAGTTAGAAAATCATTACTATCTTCGAAAGACAACCTTGGTAAAGAGCCGCACGGTTCCTAGCCTCGAAACGTTAGCAACAATTAGAATGAACTGGTTATTTAAGCGAAAAATCAAAAGTTCGGATAAATCTGAAACGTTATCTTCCAAACAGGAGGTAGCTCAAATTTGGCTGGACGATATCGCTCAGGAAGAACTATTACATGAAGAAAACAAACAGCTCATTCTTGATGAATTCAAAATTATCTCTAACATTGACGGTGACGTAAATGGTTTTACCGAAATTCATGAGCGAAAACTGGAGCCGCATAAACTTATTAATCAAGAAATTAGAACAGATTACTTAGTTACACATTTAGACAGTTGCGGTTTTAAAAAATGTAACAAAATAAGGCTTGAGAAAGGTCGAATAAAATCCTTTAACGAAAGTAAATACAAGGTCCTAAAATCTGACTCAATGAAAATTCACTTCATGCAAGAAGGAGAATTTCTGAGTGTTATATGGATTTCTGTTAGTCTAATTGTTACCGTTTCTGAGTTTGATAGGTTGTTAAATGTACTGTATGAGTTAGGAGAAGACAATGATCTTATTCTAGTAGATTGGTTCAAATTAGAAATCATCGACCTCAAGAACAAAGTCGAAATCAAATCGTATCTAATGACAATGTTCAAATAGGAAGTTGCTAACACGTGTAACCGTTGCACAACACCTAACAAATCAATAATTGAACAATTTTCATACTACCCCAGAAAGGTAATATCCTGATTGCGTGCAGTCTAACTCATCGTGTTTTGATCTAATTGTACCATTATTCAAAAAATCTAAGTTGCGCAACAGCCACACGTCCTACAAACCATGCGGAATTTTGCTTCGGAAAATCGTTTTGGTTTAAAAATCTATTCTTACCTTCAAAATATCAACTTGGGTAGCGAGCCGCACGTTTCGTAGCCCGATCCCGTTATATTTAATTAGATGAAGAACCTATTAATAATATTAATCATTATTACGAGCTTAACAGATTCATTAGCACAGGTCACCTGCCAAAGTGAGAAGTGGGATGATGAAAAATTCTCCGGCTATTGTTATACAAATTACCCCAACGGACAATTACAATACAAAATCCATTTTGAAAAGGGTGAAAAAAATGGCGCCTATGAAGAGTATTATGAAAATGGGAAGAAAAGTGCTATCGCAAATTATAAGGATTGGGATTTAGAAGGTCATTGTGTACGCTATTTTGAAAATGGCAGTATTCAAATTGATATGACCATTGATTCAATCGGTAATGGAAGTATATCCGTTTATTATTCCAATGGTAAATTGGAGAAAACAGGAACCTATGAAAGATATGCCCGTGTGGGAGTTTGGTCATACTACAATAAGGATGGTACATTGAAAGAAGTGAAAAAATTTGATGAAATAGATGATCATAAAAAGGAACAAGAGCAATTAGATAAAAAGCATGAAGGTGAAAATGTTAAGTGGATTGTAGAATGGCCAGCGAGCGTATCAAATGAATTTTTTATTGATTCCGAAGAGCCATATTATTAATAAATATAACATGCACTAAGCAAAATCGCGCAACAATTACACTCGAGAGAAAGCGCCACAAAGCCTATTGCCAACCGTTACTGAACGGAAAACTTATTACAGTACAGAAAAAAGAGCTGATTTTGATACATCAAAATTCGAAATTACTTATCAGACATGGGAAGGGGATTCAATAGTTCTCCTAGAAGACCATTACGCTGGTAGAGTTGAGCATGTTAAGAAATACTACAAAGATTGTAAGTTGAAAAGGACGGAATTTCTTGATGAAAAAGGTATTGTTACTACTGTCTATGAGTATGAGTATAAGGATTTTGATGCGAAGGGAAACGGTTGACACAGGAAGTCTATCTTTCTGAAGATGGTATTAGAGAATTGAAAAACAAATACACTCGTGAAATCGAACTATATTAGATGTGTATAACATGCGGTAAAAAAAATGGCGCAAGATTGCACTCGAGAGAAAACGCCACTTTTCCTACCGCAGAACCGTTATCTTTCATTAAATACCATGACCTGCTAATTAAGTATACTATAACATATTTTATCAGAGCTCTTTGGTAGAGATAGGTCTGTAATATCAAAACACTTAAAAACCATTTACAAGGAGGAGGAACTCAATAGGGACTCTACTGTTGCAAAAAACGCAACAATTCAAATTGAGGATAAAATAGAAATTAACCTTACTCTTTTACTTCCAAAGAATTGGTTCACCAGCTTCTATCATTCTGCTACCTTGTTTCATCTTCTTCTCTAATCAAAACAGTATCTTGCATCAGATAATCTGCAACCTGAATGAAAGACTTCTTACTCATTACTCCACCTTTCACCCAACTCAACACACCTTACCCCGCCACCCCCTATCTCAAAGGTTTTTTGAATACGAAAGGAATTAGCTCCTATCAAATGGATTTGGGCATTGAAGTAATTCTTGAGCTTTTCACTTCAGCGCGCTTGCACTATCTGTTTGAAGCTGCATTTGAAAATGATGATCTCCAATCTGAAAACTCCGAGCGAATCTATGCCTTAAGAGATGAGTATACGCGAACAATAGATTCCGTTATTCTATTCCTACAAGGTAAGAACCCGACCTTAGCGCGGCAAATATGTACTGGTAATTTTCTTCCTCAGGCTTCTCGATTTGAACAATTGAACGAACTCGAATGGGCATTTGGATCGATGGGGATTCAGGATCAAGCGAAACATCTGGCAACCTTATACCTCGAAGACATTTCAGATTTTATTACAGAATGTATTGATGAGAATTTTGGATTTAGTCAGTACGCGGAACGCTTGGGAAGAAGCGCCAACAATTTTGATGAAATCCATCAGCAATTGGAAGAAGAGTTGAATTATATTGATTCCATTTCACTTAAATTACTGGAGTTACGCCTACAAGAATTTCAGCCCAAACTGGTTTGTATTTCTGTCCCATTTCCCGGTAATTTATTCAGTGCCTTCCGATGCGCTCAATACATAAAACAGCATTACCCGAATATCAAAACAGCAATGGGTGGGGGATTTGCAAATACTGAATTGAGATCGTTGACGGAACCGCGTGTGTTTGATTTCTTTGATTTCATTTCATTGGATGATGGTGAATTGCCACTAGAACTCATTTACAACTCTTTGAGCTCTTCAAATGAAACATTCGATTTCAAACGAACCTTTACGCTTGAAAATGGAGTCGTGGTCTACACGAATTCATCAACGCGACCTGATTACCGTCAGTCAGAATTGGGTACGCCAGATTATTCTGATCTCTTTTTAGACGACTATATTTCAGTGATCGGTATTGCGAACCCAATGCATAGTTTGTGGAGTGATGGAAGATGGAACAAGCTCACAATGGCGCACGGTTGTTATTGGGGCAAATGTACCTTCTGTGATATCTCTTTAGACTATATTAAACTCTATGAACCATTAACGGCAATACTTCTTGTCGATCGAATGGAGGAAATCATTGAGCAAACTGGAGAAACTGGATTTCACTTTGTAGATGAAGCGGCGCCTCCAGCCTTAATGCGCGCTTTGGCAATCGAAATCATTCGGCGAAAACTAGTGGTAACGTGGTGGACAAACATCCGCTTTGAAAAAAGCTTCACGCAAGATCTTTGTACATTACTCAAACACGCTGGATGTATCGCTCTTTCTGGAGGTCTGGAAGTTGCCTCTGATCGTTTGCTCGCATTGATTGACAAAGGAGTGACTGTCGAACAAGTTGCTCGTGTAACGCGAAATTTGACGGATGCAGGAATATTGGTACACTCGTATTTAATGTACGGATATCCAACACAAACGGTCCAAGAAACAATTGACAGTTTGGAAATGGTACGTCAACTTTTCGAATTAGGTATCATTCAATCTGGTTTTTGGCATCAATTTGCATTAACTGCACACAGTCCCATTGGAGCGCATCCAGATGAATACGGGTTAACACCAGAACATGAGTCGATTTCCTTTGCGCATAACGACATTCAATTCAAGGACAAAACGGGCATAGACCACGATAAATTCAGCTTCGGATTAAAAAAGTCGCTGTTTAATTTCATGCATGGCATTGGCTTTGAAATTCCCGTGAATGAGTGGTTTGATTTTAAGGTTCCAAAAACTAAAATTCGTCCCGATTTCATCGAAAATTCAATTAATTCTGACCCCTTTCCGACCTCAAAGCCAAGTTCAAAACCAATATGGTTGGGCGGGACTCCTCTGACATCAAACTATTCAATCTCAAAAAAAGGGAAAGCTGTTGAAATGACGCAATGGATAATCCATTTAAAAGATGATTGCATTGAAATAAACTTAGAGGAAGCGAAAGCTGAATGGTTCATGATGCAACTAGAGATTTTATCCATTTTCAATCAAGAGCAACGAACCATTTCTCAACTAAAAACAGACTTCGAAGCCAAGTTTGATGACTTTGAACTCTTCTGGTATTCAAAACCGATAATGACATTAAAAGAAGCTGGATTACTAATAATGTAGAAATCTATTCTTACTTTCGGCAGTACCTCCAAAGGGATTTTTCAATACGTTTATTCTATGAAAAAACACATCGTTCTTCTTTTCGCCATGTTTTCATTTACGATTTCCTCAATCGCTCAAAGTGAAATTTACTTAGAAAAAGTTCAAACACTTGATAACACGATTGAAACCCTTTATGCTGTCATTTCTGGAGAAAAAGGTGAAGAGCGCGATTGGGATCTCCTGCGCTTTTTGTTTCATCCAGAAGCTAAATTAATTCCCTCAGGAAAAAGTCTATCGGGTACCTTTGGAGCTCGTTACATGACAGTCGATGATTATATCAACGGCAGTGGAAAATGGTTAGTGGAAAACGGCTTTTTTGAAAATGAACTGCACCGTAAGGTTGACAATTTTGGAAATATTACGCACGTATTTAGCACGTATGAATCTTTTCATAGCGCATCCGACAAAGCACCTTTTATGCGAGGGATAAATAGCATCCAACTTTTAAATGATGGCAATCGGTGGTGGATTCTCAATGTCTACTGGACACAAGAAACCGATGATAACCCTATTCCTGAGGAATACTTACCGAATCATCATGATTAATCGCCAAGTTGACACGATAACGATAAATTGTTCGGTTTCACTTCCAATAGTCTTGGTAAATCTTACCAGAGGCAATTTGAAAGTCGCACAAAAAAACCAATTTACAACCTACCAATAGATCTGTATAAAACCTCGCGCATTTAATAAAACACCCAAAATTATCTGCCATTAGCTAGTTAAATTGGCGTAAAACAACAAAATGCGCGTACTACTTATTGTTTCTTCGGTTCTTTTAACCTTTTCTATTTGTGCTCAGAACTACGAAGTGTTTGTTAGCGGACGTACGACGAGCACCGTTAAAAAGTATGATGAATTCGGCAATTATCTAGGCGATTTTGTTAGCGCTGGATCTGGCGGATTGGCACAAACAGAAGACATTCTATTTCACCCAAACGGGAGTGTTTTGGTGACGGGTTATAATAGCAACGCCATCAAGGAATACGACGGAATTAGCGGCAACTTTCTGGGTAATTTTTCAATGGGCTACACCTTGACAGGGCCTTCAAAAATGACAATTGGACCCGATAGTCTAATTTATGTTACCCAATGGGGAGGCGATTATTCAATAGTCAGGTTTGATCTCAACGGCAACTATGTTGATCAATTTACTGGGGCACTAAATAACGCCTTGATGCATTTATGGGATGCCGATACGAACTTCTATGTCGCGGAATTTGGAAATGGAGGGGACGGAGTGGTTCACAAATTTGATAAAAATGGTGCCGATTTAGGCATTTTCATCAATAGCAGCATCTTGCAAGGCCCAACGGGAATGTGGAGAGATGAAACAGGTGATTTTTTTGTTGAAGATTGGACAACGGGAGAAGTACAGCGATTCGACAGTCTGGGTATTTATGAAGGCGTATTTATTAGTGGAATGTCACAACCCGAGGGAGTCGCATTTTTACCCAATGGCGATATTCTCATTGGGGACTGGGGAACGGACCTGGTGCATCGCTTTGATTCCTTGGGAAACCCTCTATCTACGTTTACAGTTGGAAATGGATTGGGTGATCCCAACTCCGTGAAAGTTAGAATGAATCCAGAAGCAGGGTTAATGCTCGTTGATGAGCTCAATTTTTCGATGGGTTATGACCAAAAAAACGGCACCCTTAACATCTTCATAGATCAAGTCATTAAAGATTGCAGGCTGCATATTTATTCAAACGATGGCAGACTAATTCAACACACAGCCATTGACGGAACAAAAGAAAAAGTTAGTCTACAACTTGAATCGGGGCTGGCGTCTGGAACGTACCTCGTCAAATTAAACTTTCGGCAAACGGGGCAAACAAACGTATCTTCCTGGAGCGAAAAATTGTACATCTGTCATTAGTTGATATAACGCGTTGTTGCTTCCTCACCTCGGGTAAAATGGGCTCGGAGAATCTTGTCCGAAGCAAGTCGCTAAAACGGAACCAAAAACCCAAGCCACATCATACCCTCTCTCAAGGTGAAACAAAAAGATTCATCCATTTAAAGGAAAGTAACCCTTCCTTTTGCTACATCATAAACGGCTCCAACAATCGTAATTTCATTGTTTTCCAACATCTCCGATAAAATTGGACTTTCTTCTTTTATTCTTTCAACGGAAGCTTTCACATTTTCTAAAGCAACAACCTCAATGCTTTGCTCACTGATTCGCTCCTTGTTCTTCCCAATAATATCATCAGCAACAGTGATCTTTTTTAAGAGCGGTGTAATATTGCCCATTTCAACACCATTGCACGCAGCCGTTACTGCACCACACTTAGTATGTCCCATCACCACAATGATTTTTGATCCTGCCACTTTGCAGGAGTATTCAAGCGATCCGAGAATGTCCTCGTTTATTATATTCCCTGCCACACGGATACTAAAAATATCCCCGATTCCCTGATCGAAAACCAATTCTGCAGGAACCCGCGAATCTATGCAGCTCAAAATTGCTGCAAATGGAAACTGACCTTCCTTTGTCTCTTTTACTTGCGAACGTAAATCGCGCAAGGTTCTCACGTTCTGTTCAAATCTCCAGTTACCCTCCTTTAGGATTTGCAATGCGAAATCTGGAGTAATATTTTCTTGTGTATATTTTGTTTGAGTTCTCATAATATTTTATTTGTCTGTAAGAGTATTTACTCTAATTCTCATAGAGGTCAATCGTCGTTACCTGAATATTTCTTGCCTTTGCACCTATTTCAAAATCCTCGATGATCTCTCGTACATCATGATGAATGAAATGATTTGCGCTGGCATCAATTTCAACTTCAGTGCCGTCTGGAATATCTTTCAGCGTCTTTATCATTGAAGCCTTGTTTAAGAATGTCACATCTTCAGATAGTTCTATTTTGATTTTGTCATGTCCGTCTTTGCTCTCATGTTGCATTTTATACGGCACTTTATAGTTGTTTCGAAGAATGATAAAGATGGCAACGACCATTCCCATTGTAATTCCAATGAGCAAATCTGTAAAAACAATTCCCAGAATTGTGATCATGAATGGAACAAATTGACCCCATCCATCTCGGTACATTTCTTTGAAGAGTCCTAAGTTGGTGAGCTTATATCCTACAACCAATAGGATGGCTGCGAGACAAGAAAGTGGAATCTTATTCAATAGCCACGGCAATGCCAAAACAAACGTAGCCAAGAAAATACCATGGGCTATTGCCGACATTTTCGTTCTTCCTCCACTGTTAATGTTTGCTGAACTTCTAACAATCACCTGCGTTACTGGTAAACCACCAATTAGAGAAGAAACTATGTTTCCTGTTCCCTGTGCAAAAAGCTCTCTGTTCGTTGGTGTAACCCGTCGTAGAGGATCCAGTTTGTCAGTGGCTTCAACACATAATAATGTTTCTAAACTCGCTACAATTGCCATCGTCATACCAATCATATAAATTCTAGGGTTGGATAATACGCTCCAGTCTGGAAATGTAAATAGGCCGTAGTAAGGTAGACTTGGGTCTGCAGACTTAATATTAACAAGGTGATTATTATGTAATAATTTGTCATTTATCTGCGCCGTTTCATTCATCAAAGCCATATCAGTAAAATAGATTTTGAAGACTTCATTCAATAAAATTCCAGCGAGAACAACAAGCAATGGTCCTGGTATGAGCTTAAGAATTTTGTTCTTGGTAATGAATTTTTGCTGAAATAGAATAAGAATAATTAAAGCTACAACGGCAATAACTACAGCTCCTATAGTTGGATTTTGCAATGCATATCCAATCTCACTGAAGGTGTTATGTCCATCAGACTGATAGAAACCCCATTCTCCTTCGGGGTTTTTGTCCCAACCTAAAGCATGTGGGATTTGCTTTAAGATCAGCGTTATTCCAATCCCTGCTAACATCCCTTTAATGATGGATGAAGGGAAATAATAGCCGATAATTCCAGCTTTTACTAAACCCAAAATTAGTTGAAGAATCCCAGCAATAATTCCAGCTACTAAAAAAGCTTGAAAGCCAATCATCATATCAAAATCGCCTTGAGCGTTTGTTCCCAATTCTTTAATAGAATCAGCAACAATAACAGCTAATCCAGCAGCAGGACCAGAAACTCCCAAAGGAGATCCACTGATAGATCCAACTACAAGTCCTCCGACGATCCCTGCAATTATCCCAGCGAATAAAGGTGCGCCAGATGCCAAGGCAATTCCTAGACACAATGGCAGTGCAACTAAAAACACTACTAATCCTGCAGGAATATCTTTTCCTAAATGTTTAAACGGATTGAGTTTATTATTTGAATTCATTTTTCGAGATTGTTATCATGTCCAGAACTTGCGAGACGATTATTCGTCAAGTCTACGGTTCACAAAGTGTTTATTTAAAAATTGAGAATGAAGCGCGGGAATCAACAGTGTTTCCTGTCAATACGCTCCGTTAGTGTGAGCTATACTAGCTCAGGGGGCGGTAAAACCACTCCCAAATGAAATTCGCTAGAACGATGGTGTTCTGTATTGACAAACAGTTTAAGCGAAGAAGCACTTAAGGCATGCCAGTAATCGATTGAGAATCTGTCCTCCATTTCGTCACCTTCTTCTACGTCCTTTTCTTTGGATTCCTCCTCATCTGATTCTTGCTCTTCACTGTCCTCGCAACTATATTCTATTTTGTCTTCTGAAAAATCCAATACAATCGTTCGAATCGGCTTAACGAGTGCGAAAGAAACAAGCAACAGAATCACGAAGCTTCTAAGAAGAAGTAAGTAATTGAGTTTATATGGTCTTGGGTTCAGCCTTTTCATTTGAGCGAACTTATAACCAATTGATGATAAAATGAGGCAATTGCATCTTCTTCCGGTTTAATATCCGTGAGTGATGGGAGGTGCTCGGCAAAATACCGCTGCTGGTGCATTCCTTCTATAATCGTTGAAATCAACATGTGCGGATACTCAAAACTTGGATTTACTTCCAACACCAAATTGCTCACGCGTTCAACAACTTGCTTGTATTTTTTAAAATGTCCTTTCTTATTCGCGTCGTCTACATTTTTTGTGTGATACGCTTTAAATGATTCGGTAATGATGATCTCACTGAGGAGCTCTTCATCAACATGCGATATGGAATGATCTACTTTCACTGGTTGAACGAGAACATCAATCGCTCTTTTCAATCGTTCATTCGCTGAGACGATATTCGCCGTTGAAAACACAAGTTTATAATCAATCCAACTCCAATACCACGCGACCAAATAAACCAACAAGGCATGTTTGCTCTCAAAGTAGCGATACACAGAACTTTCTGGTGAACCGATTCGCTCGCCAAGCTTTCTGAAGGTAAATCCTTCGAAACCCAACTCGTTAATCATTGTTATACTCGTCGATATAATCTTTCTTCCTAACTCACTGGAATCAGGGTTTCTAGAATATAAATTCTCATCAACTTTTATATGTACAGGTAAATTCTCCATAGAGTGTCAATTGCAAATATACTAGTATTACTATTAACAGCAATAGTAAGGCTGAATAATTTTAATCGCATGATGATTAAACAACCCCAGTTTGCGCTGATCAGAGAAGCATTCGATTGATATCTTTGTTATAAAAACCTCTGGTTGTAAAACCAGAAATACAAAAAATGCGTCTTTTCCAAAAGACAACGTCTTTAAAAATAAAACCATGACAACAGAAGTTATTTGGGCAGATTTTGGTAGCAAACTTCTCAGTTTTATTAAAGCGAGGGTGAATAATCCGGAAAATGCTGAAGACATCCTTCAGGAAGTTTTTATTAAAATACATGAAAAGTCAAATCAGCTTAAAGACGAGCGGAAACTCACGAGCTGGATCTATCAGATTACACGAAACGCGATTATTGACTATCATCGGAAGAAAAAAATCCCCGTTACGAGCGAATTTACTGAACTCAGTTCTGATACACCAGAGGCAGATTTAACCCCCCAATTTGTTAAGTGTATGATTCCATTCGTAAAAGAATTGCCAGATAAATACCGATACGCATTGGAGAAAACCGTTTACGGTGATTTATCACAAAAAGAATACGCAGAGGAATTGAACATCACATATTCAGCTGTAAAATCGCGCGTTCAAAGAGCAAGACAAATGCTTAAAGAATTGTTTACAGAATGCTGTTCTATAAAGACTGACCGCTACGGGAATATCATTTCTTCAGCAATTGATGATTGCTCTTGCTAAATCTTGCGTCCATTTATTATATGTGCGTCTATAGTAGTGTAAAGAGTATTCATTAAATACAAACCAATTATGAAAAATCAAGAATCATGTTGCGCAGGTGAAAATTGTACTTGCACGTGTCAATGTAACTGCACGTGTAGCAGCTCTCAGAGTTGTTGCTAGAACGAAAAAAGAGGGGAGCCAATTGGCTCCCCTCTTTTCCGTTTTTTAAGAAATGGACGTATCTAGTTTCCCGTTACTGTATCGTAGATAGTCTTTGCGCCTGTGAAGGTTGGGTTGACATCTTCCTGTTCTCCATCCGTTCCGTGATCATTATCCAAACGCCAGCTAAACATTCCACCCAATCCGTTGTCCATTGCGTATTGTGTCCAGCTTTGCGTGTCAGCAAGGGATGTTTGCGGACCTCCGTTTTCCGTCGCTACTCCACCCATAAGAATACTTGCTTTGATTCCAGCCTTTATCCATACAGGTACATCGTTGGGTGTACCCGAAGATGAATAATCCTGAAGTTCAATGTAATTCACATTGTCATTGAAAGCCTGCACAGCATCTTGTCCATATAAATTTGTTGGTCCTCCTCCAGGCCATGGAGCTGAAACCGCAATTCCTAATCCAGCATTCCGAAAATTAGGCCCTAGTTGCGTAACGAATTCTGCTACATAAGGCATCCCTGAATTTTCAGCATCGATTGAGATCCCCTTGTACCCATTGGTTTGCAACCAAGAAACAATCGCATCCGTCGAACGGTTATTATTTGCCTTATTGTCAGCTACCGCTTGTTCAATACCTGTGTCTCCTAATCCAGCATAAACCAGTACGCCTGGCGCCTGAGTAAGAATCTCCGATTTTACCTCATTTGCATATTGTCCAGTCATTTGAACGGTATAGCCAGCACCCGAATCAATCAATTGCCCAAATGCAAGATTGTACCGCGTAGCGTAGTTTAAAGGCACTAGTCTATTTTTTAGGTTCTCAAGTCCTGTAAGATTCCATGTATCATACCAGGTTGCAATTTCAAATGTCTTAATCATAATTAATCGTTTTATAGGTTTATGTTATCTGAATCGCTCATTTCCATTGATAGGATGAATGTGCTGAATCCAATTCTAACACGCTAATTTGCCTAAAAAAAATCAATTATTTCAGCGTATAAATACCTGATTTTAAAACGAAATAAATTGCAGTAAATACCTGAATAACAGAAGCCCATGCACTGATTAAAACAACAACATCGTTACTTCTTAATCACCTTAACCTGCGCTCCGTGGAGTCCGTCGAAAACGGTTAAAGTATATGCGCCTGGAGCTAAAGAGCCTACTTTTAAAACGGTTTCTTGCATGCCAATCTCCTCGACAGAAACGAGTTCTTTTTGCACAATCTTACCATTGGAATCGGCAAGACTAAGTTCATAATCCATTAAGCGTGCGCCGTAGAAATCAACAGTCAACTTCTTGTTCGCTGGATTCGGATACACATTTACATTGAGGATCACATCATCGGAAAGAATCGCTTCTTCCAAGCCTGCTGATGACTTGTTAATGTATACTTCAAAAATTACATTGCTTGCCCAACTCTGTGTACCGTCATTTATGAAAAAGATGTTTGGCGC
>CAJQJL010000050.1 GCA_905478665.1 uncultured Flavobacteriales bacterium | reverse complement strand
GCTGGACGTGTTTACAGTAAGCACATCATCGGTTCTGCCCCTTTTTTCGACATCGCCTTGTTGGGAAGTGACAAGTTGGTCCGCGGTTATTTCTACGGAAGATTTAGAGATGTGAACCTCACGACTTTTCAAGCTGAATATCGCGCGTTGTTGTTTTGGAGAATTGGAGTAGCTGCTTTCGGAGGCGCGTCTTTCGTTTATAAAGATTTCAATGATTTCAACTCCAGCACACTTAAACCGAACGTAGGGGCTGGGCTACGCTTGCTCGTTGACAAAAAAGAACGCACCAGCCTACGCCTTGATTATGCAATCGGCATGAATGGAGAATGGGGCTTTTACGCTAGCTTTGGGGAGTCGTTTTAGGCTCTTCATCTCAATATCCCTCAACTTCCTTATCGCCATTTATGCTCCAACTCATGCAATTCCTAGTTTCTTTTTGTAGCAATCGCAAGCCTATTAACTAAATCATAGCCAATATTTTACATTCGATGTGAGGTATAGAGAAAACATTTGCACTCATGATCGCAATATTCATTGTTTACATTATCTGCTCACTCTTTTGTTTCGACCATTTTTTTTTTGCATTTAAAACAGAAGACAAGATGTGTGAAGTTTTACCATCAACAAGCTTTGCTAACTAAGATAGTGTCCATTTTAATAGAGTAATCCCTGAACCCAATGATACTACCTCTTCGGATAATGCACCTGAATTTATGTACGCATTTAACATTAGAAGTTCTAACATAATTTTCAAACCAATCTGAGAACACGTGAAGTAAGAGTATGACAAAAATTAAACGCCACTTTTTGAACAGATAAGCAATCCACAACATGTATGTCGCAGTGTAAATAATAGGAAATATAGTATCCCAAACGCGAATAAAATGACCGTAACATCCTGAATGGAACAACCAAAAGAAAGTCCAAGGGAATTTGTACCAAAATTAACTGTAAAGCACTGACTGAAATGGCCAAGAATGAATTGAGCGTAAAGAACCATCACTTTGGTTGAAGCAATTGCAAAACAAAACAGCTTTGATCTATTGTTCTGTTCAACTAAACGTCTCATTAATTGATTCTTTCTAAGATTTGATTAAATGTATGTATTTATTAATCTGTTTCGAAGAAATGACATTCACATATTTTTATCAAATTGATTCTAACATGTTGTAGCTAGGCTAACTGTAATTGGTTAGACATGATGATAAATATCACCTAAAAAACAGGCTTTAAACAATATATGATCTTGGTATTAAGCTGTACATTGCGATTAATTTATGGTAGACACAAGATTTTTCAATCATTCTAATTTGAAATTTATTAATGTAAAAATTATGCGTAAACTCCAAAAACCAGCGCTACTTGGCCTCTTGTTTATTCTATTACTTATTGGATCACGATGTTCATCCAGAAGGCATTTAACCGAGTTAAGAAGACCTGACATTTCTATCGAGGATACACTAAAAGAATATACGCACTACGATAATTTGGATTTTATTCAAATGGATTCTTTGCTTAAGTCAGCAGAACAAAGGGCTCGGAAATCAGAGTTTATGAAAAATATTTCCGAGAGAATTTATCTCTTAGTAGATAATAAGGTTGCGTTTACTGTTACCATTAATGGACAAGATGTCGAAGTCAGCATCGGTAAACGTGAGGGCGTCTCTCCAACTTTAATCATGCCATTTACAGCATCAATTGCTAAAAATGTAAATGACGTCCTAGCTGATTTTAAACTTGATCAAGCGGAAATATTTAATGTTTGCCACGTCGTATTTATGCCATGCCTAAAACGGATGTATTCCATGCCTTATTTGTTCGAGACAAAAATGTTTAAAGGTAAACTGGATAACTATTTGCAATTCGTCATAAAAAATCCAGAAGGTTTCACTTATCACGGAAGCGATGTGACTATGAGTGCGACAGTTGTAAATGTTGACGGCATGTTCCTCGTTGTACAAGGATTAATTGGTGATCCAGACATAAGGTTAGAATTGACGCTCGATCAAGCGATTGAACTATATCGATATATCGCTTATGATGCATTAAAAGAGCAATCCATAGGTGAGAAATTAATTTTATCTAAAAAATATAGTACTCTAGTTAATGACTGCATTGTCTATGAGCGAGAATGGCATTAGCAAATTAGAACCAATCTAATAACCTAACTAGACACTCTTATTAATTCGTAGATGATAGCTCTGAAAATATTAGCTTTAATTTGTTGATTTCCATGAGGCATTATAAAGGGCGGTTTGATTATTATTGCGTAATGACAATTATTTTGAACCCAATTCTTAAAATAATATTCTTTCAGGAAATGCTGGTCAAATTGTTGCAAGTAGATAATGTACACCCTGTTCAAAGAATTTTGTCAGATAATACCCTCGCTACAAATGAATAAACTAAGCTTTACAGAGGACAATGGTTCGGAGTTCTATAAAGACTTGAATACAAAAATAGAAAAGTACTTTTCTGACAATAATATCCCAAAAACAGGGAATGGCATAATGCTGTTCAAAATACTATTGTATTTCGGGCTGGATATTTTATTCTATAGCCTGATGATTACAAGTACAACAACGTTAGGCTTTTACATATTCTACCTGTTAATGGGACTTTCGATACTATTAACAGCATTTAATATATCCCATGATGCAGCGCATAGGGTTGCAGTAAAAAGTAGATTTTGGAATAAAATGCTGTTTACAATTAGTTTTAATCTCCAAGGAAACAACGCATACGTTTGGGGGAAGAACCATAATGAATCTCACCACTTATACACCAATATTGAGGGAAGTGACATCGATGTCCTTAACAATCCAGTGCTTCGAATGACATCATCACAGCCGCTTAAATCATTTCATAAATACCAGTATTTATATGCTCCTTTTTTAAGCCTCTTTTATTCAATAAATTGGTTCTTCATCCGAGAATTTTTAATGATTTTCAGAAAATCCAGTCGAACCATCACTATAAACATGCCTAAACATGAAGTCTTAAAGCTTATTCTTTTTAAGCTTATTTATGTAGGATACATGATCCTCATTCCCTTCTACGTTCTGCCTTTCGGAATAGGCAATGTCTTATTGGCATTTCTACTAAACCATTTTATAGTTTCAATTATATTCACCAGTGTACTCGGTGTTTCTCATTTATCTGATTACGTAAAACATCCTGTACCCAACAAAGAAGGTAAACTATCCATGAGCTGGCCAACATTACAAATGTGCACTTCCGTTGATTACCATGCGAAAAGTTCGTTTTTAAATTGGACACTAGGAGGATTTAATGCTCATGCCTTACACCACCTTTTACCTAACATTAGCCATGTGCATTATCTTGATATACTTCCTTTATTTAAAGAAACAGCAAAAATGCATGGCATGAATTATATGAACATGTCATATATCGGAGCATTAAGGTCCTATTATCGATTCCTATACAAAATGGGACATCAGCAAACATTTGAACCTTTAGTCTATGAAAGCCAAACATCTTAAAGTTGATGCTGACCGCGCTTTATACGAATCCATATTGGCTGAAATAAATGGTAGCCTTCCTATGGATAAAAAAAAAGCTGATCAGTATTTCTTACTCAAGGCTCTTTTTTATTGCAGCATAGCGGTATTAAGTTATGTTCTCATTTTCGTCATAACCAATCCGTTTTTGTTTATGCTTAATTTTATCCTGTTTGGGATTATTGCTGTTTTGTTGTGTTTCAATTTTGCACATGATTTTAGCCATCACTCAATTTTTAAACGTCCTTTTTGGAACAATTTATTTTTTGAATTCATATACACCCTAGTAGGAGCACATCCCGAAGCTTGGAAAAAAAGACATATCCACTCACATCATTTTGCACCAAACGTGGAGAACTTTGATACAGACCTATCAATAACTGGCTTGATTCGCGTGTTACCATCAAGTGATTTTAAATGGTATCATAAATATCAACATTTGTATGCCACGTTTGCCTATATGTCGTATTCTCTTTACTGGGTATTTCTAAAGGATTTTATCGTTTTGCATAAGTTTGCACCAAGGCAATTGAAACAGCGCTTGAGGTATTATTCCACGTTTATTATTTTGAAAACATTTTACATTTTTTACCTGTTAATCTTACCTCTCCATTTCTCAAACCAACCTGTATGGATTGTTTTAACGGCATTCATAGCAATGCATCTATTCCAATCACTGTATACGCTTTACACGTTTTTCATTACGCATCATGTCCATGACTCTAATTACCCAAAGGCAAGTGAAAAGGGATCGATTAATACATCATGGTTTATGAATCAGATTAAAAGTTCTAACGACTTTTACCCTTTTAGTAATGTCGCAAATTTCATTTTCGGAGGTGTCAATTGCCATATTGCACACCACTTGTTTCCTCATATAAATCACTATCATTATCCAAGGTTGAACAAGATTTTATATGAGAAGCTTTTGGAGAACAACATTGTGCCGAGTCAAACAAGTTACGCTGGAGGAATTATTTCACATTTAAAACTATTAAAAGAAAGAGGCCAACCGAATTAGGACACTTTTTGCATTCTTCCAATGCTTCACAATTGAAATAGGATAATATATTCTGTCCCACTTAACAAAAAAACTTCTGAAATCACCCGATAAACTCCCAAGCACTTCGATAGCCGCCAACATTCTCCATGTATTCCAGAAACGCAGCGTAAAATTCATCTTGCCCTATCGTTGAACTATCTCCAATAACAAGCAAGCGTTCTTTTGCACGTGTCATGGCAACATTCATGCGACGGTAATCCTTCAAAAAGCCAATGATCGCATCGGGATTTGAACGTACCAAAGATAGAATGATTGTTTCTCGCTCCTGTCCCTGAAAACTGTCTATGGTGCTAATTCGCATTTCTTTTGACAGCGAATCTTTTGCCAATTGCACTTGTCCAGCGTAAGGTGAAATAAACGCAGCCGTTGAGATTTCGATCTGTTCAACTTCCAATAATTTCTCAACTATGGAAAGTTCTCCTTCATTCATCAAACTCACGCCGTCACTTCCAGATTGCTCTTCAAACCCTGTTCCAGCAGTATCAAAAAAAACAATGTGTTGGGTTGTATCAGATTGACCTTTTGGTGTTGCCAAGTTTCCATCATAAAAGTAAGCGCTTGAAAAATCAGCAATGGATTTTCGCATGCGGTACTGGGTGTCCAAAAAGTGAATGTTTGAGCAATTTTTAAAGCACTGTTCAAGAATGGAGACGTCAAATTTTTTCTGTGAAGCCTCTTTTGAAAGCACAGTTGGCGGTAACTGAAAAGGATCTCCAGCCAACACCCAAGAAGTCGCGAATGGAAATACCAACCACGCCAAAGGCTCAAGTGCCTGCCCTGCTTCATCCATCACTAAAGTATCGAACTGAGCGTCTTTCGGTAAGAAATTATAGAGACCGATTGGTGTCCCCAAAATGACATCAGCCGCTTCGTACAGTTTGTTATCGACATAGTTGCGGATGTCTTTGATCTCCTTTCGAATTCGCTTTACTTCCTTGATGAGCAAATTACGTTGGTCACGTTCTTCCTTACCAAAACGGCGTTTATACTGATGCGCCATTTTCCGAAATTCCTCGGCTTGAATTTTTAGGCGTTTAATTTCTTTTTGCTCCTTGGCTTCTCGAATCTGTCCTTCTCGTGTAAATGGAAAAATTCGTTCATCTATCTTTAAACTATTTCCTACACGTAAAATCTTGACATTATTCTCAACCAATCCTTTTGCAGCATTGTCTACAGCCGCATTACTCGGAGCCACCACCAACAGACGTTTCCCCACCTTTATTTGTTGAAGAATCCCTTCAATCAGCGTAGTGGTCTTCCCTGTTCCTGGCGGACCATGCACAACAACCAAATCTTCGTTTTCGACAATTGCTTTTACGGCACTTTGCTGACTCTCATTCAACCCTGAATTGAAGAAAGAAAGTTCAATCGTGCTCTCCGAAGCCTGACCAAACGTTGATTCGCCATGCACATTCTGAAACAACTCATTCACCCGAGCAGAATTTTTAATCTCTCGAACGGCTTTCTTCATGCATTCGCTAGTATGCTGATCTGGTGCTAATTTGATCCCAACACCTTTGTCTTCAATCCAATCTGGAAATTCTGGTGCAAAAAGTCGAAACGCACCCTTTTGCCCATCCATTCCAAGGAACACACCCTTTACAGAATCTTCCCCTTCTATAAAGCATTCAATGGCACTGTTCTCCTTAAACGAAGAAGTATCGCAAACAAATGGAAGTCTGAACGAAATTTCAGGGTAATCAGCATATCCAAACGACTTACGCGTAACTGAAATGGGATGTAAAACCACTCCCCATGATTTCAATAGCTTTAAACCAGATGATGCATCTAGCTTATACCTATTCTCTTGCTCCTTCATTTCCAGAGCAATACACTTCAATAAATGTGCTTGGTGCGGATGGGCTTCTTCCATAGTATCTATTACATGTTGTTACCTGCTTGAAGGATTACATTTTTCGACCGATAATCTTACTCATTTTTGCCCGAATATCGTCGTCATACCCGATATAAGCACTTGGAAAAGATTGGCTCAAATAATGCAGCAAACCATCGGCATCCTCAATTGATTTCACGATTAAAGAGTAGCTCTTCTTTTTGTCTTTGGTAAACATTCTCACTGTACAATGCGTACTTTCATAACCATTGGTATTTGTCGATGTGATCTCGTTGTAAACCCAAATTATGAATTCTGTGTCATTTTGCTCAATTGCATTCAGAACAGAATGTCCACCATTACGAATCGATCGAAGTGAACGCACGGCTTTAATGATAACAAAAAGTCCCATAAGAGAGATGAAACTCGCAATAAGTAAGGCCGCTATTCCACCATCCGAAACGAAAAATGGGATATAGACAAATCCACCGATAACAAGAAGAGTAATTCCTCCCGCGCGTAGCTTTCGATCTGACTTTGTCAACATCTTTTTAAAATACTCGAAGTCAACAAGGACACCTTTTTCTGCACGTCGTCTTTTCCTTCTTCTGACAAAAAAGGCAATCAATCCCCAAGGAATGAGTACCCCGTACAAAACAATGATTACCGCAAAAGCTATCTGACAATCCTCATCATCCGGTCCATAATACGAAAGCCTATCGAAGTTTGAGGCGATGTATTTTGCCGAGACCCTGTATTTAAAATCATCAGCATCCGGTCTTATTTCACTCAAAGACATTACATGACCGAATTCACCAGTCTTCACATTTAAAGTCGGAAAAGAACCAGCAGGAAGTCCCATGTATTCTTGCTCCAACGAATCAATGGAATAAAAAATATCTCCTTTACGATATGGTGAGTTAAACCCTTTAGAATCTTCATATCCATAGAGTCCTCTATTCCATCCGCAAAAAAAACAAAACGGCACGTGATTTCGCGTGTAACTGCTAATGGCGATATGAAAGCTTCCTTCATTTTCTTCTTTGTAAAGACCACAGGAAAATTCATCATTGATCTTGAAATATTGCGCTCTGCTTTTTGAATTCGTAAGGTGGCTCGTTGTGGTGATCTTTCGACCAGATCCTGGCGTTGTAAGATCCAATCCGTAGATTACCACCGAAAGGAAGAACAACGTTGACGCAATTCCAAAAACATACACCCAAATGGAACCAAATAATCTTTTCATTGAAACAATTTTATAATAACCGCTAGCGAGATTTATAACAGGATTTTTTTATTCACTGAGCAAACCTATTCTTTGCCGTAAATTTTCTCAATCAACGTTCCTATTTCCTCTTCTGTATACCCCAAGGATTGTGCAGAATCAGTAACCTCTTCCTTGCTAAAATCCTCCAAAGGTCCATAAATACTAGCCGCACTAAAAATATTTCCTAGTCCTGCCAACGGATCATCTGGATCTTCCACAGGTTCCTCTCGCGTCTTCAACCATCTCAAAACTTCAATTAGACCTTTTTCTCTGTCAAACTTTAATAGTTGGGCAGGAACCTCTGGCGGAATTGTCGTAATGGCAAAGCGGTTCATATTGGGCAAATAATCAATCAAAGCTTGCCAACCTCTAGGATCCTTAATTTCCGCCAAAACAGAAGCAGATTTTGTGATGGTACACGTAGAGTTAGCATTATTAAACAAGGCAATCACTTTTTCGACTACAGGATCTCCCATCTGAATCAAAAGCTCTTCAGATCTACTTTCCACGCCATTACCATGGTTGGCATGAACATACAGTACAACAATAAGTAAATCAATTGCGTGTTCATCATTATTATTCACGAGTTGTTCAATCCTTTCTGTTTTTTCTTCAGCGGTATGATTATCGAGAAAAAAGAGCACTTTTTCATAGTTTTCGTCCGTAAAAGGAAGATCTACAAAGTCAGGCACCCAATTATAAAATTCCGACTTTTTCTTTCTCGATTCAATTTCATCCCCTCGATCGGTTAACCTATAAAGCTCTTCGAATTTCTCTTGAATTCCAGCATTCGTTGGATATTTCTCTTCTAATTCATTCAAGCTTTTCTCCGCTTCCATGTATTTGCCCTGTGCTAAATAGTTCGTCACCATTGCAAATGTCGACTGATCTTTATACTCCTCTACCTCCAAGAGTTGACTGTAATAAAGATTTGAATTATCGTAGTCTTCAAGTATTTGATAGATTTCCGCAACCGCTGAAACTTCATCATATCTTCCTTGATAGGTGCTTATCAAATAAACCAAATCATGCAAGGCGGACTTATAATTTTCAGATTTAAATTTCTCCTCTTTGTATTTCAGCTTTTTATCAGAACCAAGGTAGACCGAACTTCCGTCGATGTTTCTCACACCTATGCCCAAATCTCCCATTTCATAACTCATATAGGCTCTTCGCAGGATTAATCCAGGCATTGCTCCAAATTCCTCTATGGCTTTATCAACAATTTCGATTGCCTCCATCCACTGTCCATTCTTGAATAACGCAAGTGCATAAGCTTCATAAGAAAAGGCACATTTATCGTAGTTCTTAAATACTTTTTCTGATGTTTCAACTGCCCCTTTACTGTTTAAGTCCTTTATTTGGGAAAAGGCTCTCTCTAATTCTTCTGCCGCTTGGTCTTCGCACGCAACGAATTCAACTTCTTTCATCTTCGCATAATCAAAACGTTTCCGTTTATACTTCTGACTATATGTAGATGATATTTGTATTAAAAGGATCGTCAGTATTAGTAGATATTTCATTCTCACTTCAATTAAATGATGAGGCTTGTTCGCTCTCTGCTAAAAGTAATAATAGATTTTTAGGTAAGCTTGTCCTCATCAATAAATAGTGGCTTTTCGAGTCTGTTAGGCTTAATAATCAATAGACAACCAAAGTTAATCTCAACCAAAAACCTACTAATTTACTGTACAATAGACCTACTTTGATAAGTTGCATATATTTATTAATATTACATACCACTAATAAAAAAACAACCTAAATTCAATGTTAAAACCTACCCTACTCGCTGTCTTATTTTTAGCGCTTTCATTCGTTACTTTTTCTCAAGACAAAACCTATGTTATCCCACCAGACTATATTGGTGATGGTGTCCGAATAAGTGTTACTGACATGGTTGGACAAGGAGAAGTGTACAAATTTCGCCTAACAATCGAAAACACTTCGAAAACAGATTATTTCGCATACGAGCCTGACAAAACAGGATTCGAATTTGAAAATACGGGGACATATTTTGCGAATACAAAAAAGAAGACATTGGTGGTTGAGCCTGGCCTAAAGAAATGGATTGTTATAAATGTAAAAGTTGGTCAACCCGTACCTGCACCGAAATTCAAATTACTGCTGAACGGACTGTACAAAGGGAAGTTACCAAACGCTTCAATGTCAGGCGATGCTATGGCGTTGAGCGCAGATGATGCTAAACTACAGGAATATGGAGCATTACATGTGAACGTATTAAAAACACAGCAAAAAAAAGAAACCTACACTATTCAAGCAGAGATTTCAGTTGAGCAGTTGGAGAACAATATTACTGAGGTTGTTCTTTTTAATCCAACAAAATTGGAAGCATCAGCTGGTGGAAGCAAAATCACCGTAACACCAGATTCGGAAAAGAATGAACTCATTAGTCCACGATATCCAAAAAAAATCAAGTTTGAAGCAGAATCAGGCGCGTCACAAATTGATGTAGATTGGACGAAGGCAATGGAAAAAATCGATCTTTCAGCAGTGGAAATGTCACCAATAACTATTACGGATGGAATTGTACCAGTCGTTATAAACACGTGCCCTTCACATACTGCAAATACCGAAGGGATTATCAAAATTAACGTATCAAGCGATGTTGGTTGTTTCAAATTCTTCAAAACTGGAGAATCACTTACACCAGACAATACTAGTAAGTTGACCTTCATGATGCCTCATGGAAATCAGCAAGTAAAGATTATTATGGACAATGGTAGTTTGATCGAAAAGTCAATCTACGCCAAAGATGATTACAAGGAGTTATTTTACGTTATTACTGAGAAAGACGGCGAATACAACCTTAAATACAAGCCATCTTTATCAATAGAGGCTGATAAAGTTGTACACGTCAAAGAGCCTGTAGATGTTAAGGCATCAGGAGAAGTAAATGAGATTCTTTGCGATCCTTTTAAAGGACCTAGAGACGGATCAGTAAAAGTGAAAGTATTCAACGACCAAAGAACATGTTTCAAATTGAAGATAGACGGATTTGATGTAATTCCTACTTTCACACAGAATGCAGTGGTTTATTTAGATCCAGGTGGACAACGGTTGCGTTTCACTACACCAGAAGGCTTGGTTATTGAGAAAAAGGTGATTGTTCCTTCAGATTACAGCACGATTGGTTACCGCTTAAAAGAGAAGAAAGATGGGGAGCTATCTATTGTTTACCATATTGGCTCGCAAAAACTCAGCGAAGAAGGAGAAGCAAAAAGAGACCAACAAATGGAAGAATCAAAGGCGCGTAGAGATGCGGCTTTATCAGGAGTAGATGATGACAGTCCAGCTGGAAGTTCTAGCAGTGAACGCAATGGTTGTTTTCAAGGTGCATTTAGTGCGGGTTCTACAACTGTGAAGCTGAAACTAACGTATAGAGGCTTCCCTGTTGCTGACAATGACATTACCATTAAGCATGGAAGTGCGGTGGTTGGTACAAATCATAGTAATACGAACGGACTTGTCTACATTAAGACCAACAAACTGAAAAGCAAGAAAATAGATGTTTACGGATGTAAAGATTCATATAGCTGGTCGGTGACTGGTGACTGGGTATTCTTGGACGGATCGAATTATTTCCATCTTGAATTGGAGGATGTAGTGAAGTCTGTAGCCGAAATGATGGGTGAATCTGTCGATTCTATCGCCAGAAGTTGGGGATTGGAATAATCAAGCAATTAGCGATTAACCTTTAATAATTATTATTGAGAGATGTAGGCAACCCTCATAGGGGGGGAGTACGTTTTATGTGTACTACTCTACAACTACACGAAATGCAAAAATTTGTAAATCGGTTCTTCTACTCTATCTTTCAAACCAAGCGAGAAGTCCATATAACGGAAAAATTCACCATTCTCACTTTACTCTTTGTCATAGTTATAGCTTCTATTGTCGTAGCTCTATCCCCGTAAATGTTAATAATCTAAAAATAGATTCACTGCGCAACTAGCGATTGCTTCTGCAATGCCCACCAACCAGCAATGGGCGACACGATTAGTGCAAAAACTCCTGCCCAAATACCTTTGAAACAGACATAGGATATAAATTGAATTCCTTCTCCATTGGAATTCATTAACCAAACTGTTGGAAATCCAATGATGGTCACTGCAATAACACCCAGCAGGCTGGCACGCAACCAAACATTTCTGGAAACCCCAAGCTTCTTATCACCATTCTTGAACAGGAGTTTATCGAGCTTCTTTGAACGCACCTGTTTTCCAACCACTACATTTGCCAGAAGTACCGTGATAAATGGTAGAAGAAAACTGGTAGAAAGAATGTCCATTTTAGTACTCAAAACATCAATGGTTTCCCCTTCAAAAGAACGAAAAACTAGCCATGTGATACCTCCGTTGATCGCAACATTAGTAAACATGGGGCCCAGAGCATTCTCAATAATAATAAACTTCCAATGGCGCTTGGACAATCCTTTTGTAGTTACCTTCCCTGAACTCATTACACTAAGCTACTAAAATTCTACTTTCTCAGAACCAAAGTGGTCATACAACGCTGCCCGTCAACATTCACAGTCTTCACAGGCTCTTCTAGCGTCAAGTCATGTTTTTCTAACAACTCATCTACTTTTTTTCGTGTTAAAAGGTACCGAGTGGAACCATCAGGAATAACAAACACGCCCTCCACTCCATTCTGGATGATTGTTTCAATTCCAATATCTGAAGTCATTCGAATAAAAAGCACACCGTCTTTAACAAGTAAAGTAACTAGCTTATCAACTAATTGATCGAAGTGTTCATGGCTATTAGCAAAATGTAAAACGGCATTACAGACTATTGCTCCAAATCCCTTTGAATCTTCAAATTGCACTAGTTCAGTTACAATGAAATTTTGTGCTAGCAATGGAAAATCACTTTGCAACTTTTCAATACAGTCACTTTTTGGATCAATCCCTACGCAGTTAAACTTCTGATTAATCAAGAACTTTAAATTTCTACCATTTCCACAACCAGCGTCCAAGGTTCGTTGCCCAGAATGAATTCTCCCTTTTAATATTTGATCCAATAGATAAATATCTACGTTCTCAATTTTGCTTAACTCGTTCATACTGCAAAGAAAGGGTTTTCAAAAACATATATGTCTGGATAAAATTTACAATCTTCGTAAGGACGCATAAATCGAAACGTCTCAAAAACATGAAAAAAGCAACTTGGAACGGTGCCGTATTGGCTGAGAGTAATGCAACGCGTGTAATTGAAGGAAACCATTATTTCCCACCAGAATCATTGAATCTGGAATATTTTAAGGACAACGAAACACATACCACCTGTCCATGGAAGGGGGTTGCTTCGTATTATGATATCGAGGTGGATGGCAAGATAAACAAAGACGCCGCATGGTATTACCCAAAAACGTCTCCTCTAGCGAAATCAATAAAAGGGTATATCGCTTTTTGGAAAGGTGTAGAGGTCATCTAAGCATTAAACTTTAAGATCTTCCTTCCCCCAACCTTCAGGCATCCTAATTCCAGAATATTTAGTCCTCTAAAAGAAAGGTAATTGCATATGTACTGGTATCACCCCCAGGTTTCAGAACAGGAATAATTTCTTGCACCGAATACCCATCATCTAAGTAAGCATTCAAAACTGGGTATTCAGTTTCGACAAAGTCATCGGTTTTTGTATCAATAGCTGTCGTAGTAGTGATTGTAATTACTTTTTGTGTCATGTCACAATATATTTATTGAAATATAAAAACTCATGATCACTTAAACACAAGTATAAATACGGTATATGACAGGTCTTTATACCTGATTTTGATCAATTTTCAGATTTATGACAAGTTCCTTTCAAAAAAAGCAGATGTCCTCTCGAACATCTGCTTTCCTTAACTGTTGATTTTAACTACTCTTTCAAAACACGGATGCGTGCTCTCATATCATTGGATGTCGAAATCTCCAAAATGTAAAACCCTGGTCCTCCAATAATGTTCATCTCAAAGGCATTGGCATTGTTAAACACCTTCTCCTCGACCAACTGACCGCTGACATTCATCAAACGCGCTGAAATGATCTCGTAATCTTCTCCTAGATCTACTGTCAATTGACCAAAAGTTGGGTTCGGATACACTTTCAAGGATGTTCCAAAATCGTTCTCTTCAATTCCTATTGTTGAAACCGATCGACACGCAGTTGTATCTGTACAACCATTTAGTGTAATCTCACAGGCATAACTTCCATTAACGGAAGGTGCAAATGTTTGTCCCGTTTCTCCAGGAATTACGCTGTAATTGTTATTACAATCTAACCACTGATATGTTCCTCCACTTGCGCCAACGCTTAAAGTAACTACGTCAATATAATTGATCGAAGTAGACACAGTATTGATCGTTAAGTTCAAAGTTATTGTTGAGTCACAGCCTGCACCATTTGTTAACGTCGTCATATACGCACCACTCGTAGAATAGGTAATCCCATCCGCTGGCCATGTATAACTACCACACGCAGTAACATCTTCGGTTGTCGTTGTACCACTGGTAATTGTTAAATCCAAAACAAGGTTTGAATCGCAGCCCGCAGCATTCGTTAAAAATGCATTGTAGGTTCCACTACTTGCGTACGTATTGCCATCCGCTGCCCAAACATAACTTCCGCATGCACTCACCACCTCAGGAGGATTAGAGTCACTGGTGTTAATTGTAAGATTCAATGTCGCCAGCGAATCGCAACCTGCAGCATTTGTCAACGTTGCAGTATATGCTCCTCCAGAAGTATACGTTTGTCCGTTTCCTGCCCATGTGTATGAATCACACGCAGTAACACTCTCAGAACCAGCATTTGGACTATTCACTGTAAGGTAAAGCGTGACGATAGAATCACATCCGGTAGTTGATGTCAACGTAACGGAATATGTCCCAGTAGAAGTATATGTATTTCCATTTGCTGCCCAATTGTAAGAATTACAAGCTGAGACTGTTTCGTTCGTCGCAGCGCTTGTGCTCATCGTTAAATCTAAATTTATTGTAGAATCACACCCTGTAACTGCTGTTAAAGTAGTAGTGTAATTTCCTGTAGAAGTATATGTAACACCGTTAGCTGGCCAGTAATAAGAGGCGCATGAAGTCACTACTTCGTTCACAACATAATCGTTGTTTATTGTTAAGTTTAGCGTCACTATCGAATCACAACCAACAGCATTCGTCAGTACCGCTGTGTATGCTCCACTTGATGTGTATGTATTTCCACTAGTTGGCCAAGTATATGATGAACATGTCGCTATCGTCTCTGACCCAGTTGAAAGATTATTAATGGTTAAGTTCAATGTTGCAGTAGAATCACATCCCGCAGCATTTGCCAATGTTGCAATATATGAACCATTACTTGTATACGTTTGACCAGTTGCTGGCCATGTATAACTTCCACAAGCTGAAACACTTTCTGAACCAGAAGAATTAACAAATCCTGGAGGTAGATCAAACGCCTCTGTCTGATCCGTTCTGCTATTCGAACTACCCTGACTTGCTGAGTATCCTAATCCTCTTGCTGCAAAAGCATTCCAAATCAAACATTGATTAACACCACCATAAAGTAATTGATCGGCTTGAAGAATGGCATCTCTCCCATCCACAAAACCAGGGTTACAAGGTTGTAATTTCAAACCTTGCATTACTAAGTTCATTGCAATATTATTCCCTCCTGAACCGTCGTAAACATCAGCATCGAAGCCGTATTCATCTATCAATGCCCAAGTCATATCCCAAAGCATTGTACACCAAACGAAACCAATTCCGTGCGGTTGAGAGATTGCTCCTGTGTTGTTAGTAGCATCATACGTAAAGTTATTAATCGCTAAGTCTGTAGTGTATGGTGCTGGACGAATTCCAAAACCAGATGGTGCTTCACCACTAGCATAGGTTCCAATTCCACGAATATCATCTGACTGATCACCTGACTCAATTGTTAACATCAAACCAAACCAATCTGACCATCCTTCACCCATTTGCTCATCGTTACTTAAGCAATTTGAATTACTCGGTCCTCCTGTCAATCGAATTGAAATACCATGTCCATATTCGTGCGCTACTACTCCGTTATCAAAATCACCGTCCAAATCAAAAGAACCTCCTGCACTTACAAGCGTAGCATTCACGGTACCAGATGACATTTCAGCTAACAATAAAGCTCCGTCGGTATTTGAAATCATAACGGATGGAATAGTCACACTTCCTCCACTCGCACCGGGTCCCATTGCAATAGTGCCACCCGCAACATTGTTTATCATGATTACCGCGGTAGCTCCTGCATTTTCAGCGGCAAGCACTTTGAATCCAAACTCACAATCCCCTCGCATAATCACAACAATATTTCCATTCATTGCCGCTGCATTTACAGCTGTCTCACATGCGTCGTTTGGATCAACTCCAGAATTATCATCGAACAAGACAAGATTAGATGTGATCGGCGTAACAGGCACTGGTGAACCAAACCCCGCTTCTTCTGCGGCATAAGAACCAGCAATTCCAGCAGGCGTATTCACAGTTAATAAATTCGGAACTCCTGGATCCCATAAATACATTTGCATCCGTGGATTGGATCCGTCAGCGGGCGTACTAAAGTTTGCATTGTTCATACCACTACCATCTTGAGCATCGGCATTCACATAATCTGACCCAGCGCCACCATTCCCGTAATTATTTTCTTGGAAGTTTCCACTTGACTCATCAAATCCATATCGA
>CAJQJL010000049.1 GCA_905478665.1 uncultured Flavobacteriales bacterium | reverse complement strand
TAAATATTAGTGCCTTAGCTGAAAACTTCACAGAACGTGGCTGGGTTGTTGCGGCGGTGAATTATCGTCTCGGTATGCATAAAACATCCAACTACAGCATGTACCCTCTCTGTAATGATCAAATGTCTATTCCCTGTGCCTACATTTCAGATAGCGCAGAGGTGTTTCGAGCAATTTATAGAGGCCAACAAGATGTTAAGGGTGCCATTCGCTATATGAAGAACAGGTCAGCAATTGACTCTACAGATCTTGGAAGCTTCTTTGTTGCAGGAGAAAGCGCTGGAGGTTTTAATGCATTTGCAGCGGCTTTTATGAATGATCCATCTGAAAAACCATCATTCTGTGAAGCAATTCAGGCTGCCCCTACTCCAGACCCGGACCTGGTATCTTGTTTACCAGCAAGCTATGATTTGAATAGACCTGATCTTGGAGACATCAATGGGACATTGAACATAGGTGGCTATGATGCAACAGTTGAAGGAGTGGGAAGTATTTACGGTGGTGTATTGAATTTAGACATGTTTGCCGATGAAACAGATTGGCCCGCTATATTTATGTACCATCAGAAAAGTGACGTTGTCGTCAATCATGATTACGGACGTTTATTAGGAAGAATTGATTGGGAGTGTTTTTCACAAACCAATATTTGCCAGAATTATGCAAAATATCCCTCTGCCTATGGATCAACAGGTATTTTTGACTACTTTTCTGAGCCTGGAGGACCTGTAGGGTCAACACCCATTAGTTACAGTTCGATCGATAATTACGAATATCTAAATGATTGTTTCGATAATGGTCACTCCATCGCTAACTTCTGGCAAACAGCTGATCAACTCGCTTATTTATTCGCCATGCAACTCGTTAGCATTGGCAACACCTCAGCCCCCTGTTTTGCAAACCTTAATGAAGCAGATCAAGCATTTGACGTTTCAATTTATCCAAATCCATCAAGCGGCTCTGTTACACTAGAGAACTTCACCGGACAGGTGGTAGCAGCTGAAATCTACATGAGCGATGGAAAAATGGTAGTTCAAAAGAACATTGAGACAAAGGAAACCTTAGAATTAGAAAATGGTGCGTACGTGATTCGCTACTCGAATGGGAAATCTGCGAAATACACGAAACTGATTATTAATTAAGCTCTGTTACGTACAACTAATACCTTACAAGAACCGTTTTCGATCTTCAAGATTAGGCATTACACAATAACCTTTCGACAAACGCTGTCTTCGCTTTGCGATACCATCATAGAACCAATCTCTAATGAACCGAGGGATTACCCAACCAATGCGCGAAATAGACTGAGGAAAGCTGAAATACTTGGCTACTTTCAACGCAGCCGTCGACTTTTCAGACAAGTCTCCATTTTCCAAAAAATAAAAAGTGCTCAGGTCGGGAGCATCCCACCCACGATCTTTAAAAAGATTCACCGTCGATTCACTTTGCAAAGGAGCAAAAGAGATTGATTTCGTTTTGTCGTGCTTTAGCACAAACGCTACGGATCGATTGCAAAATCCACAATCTCCATCATAAAATACTATTGGCACATTGGTTTCCATGAATTGTAAATGTAGGGAATGGAATTAGAAGTTGGATATTGAACCATGGATATTATCTTTGTTCTTTATTACAATCTGCAGAAAAGAAAAACAAATAAACTATGAAAAACGTAGCAGTTATTGGAGCAGGAACGATGGGGAATGGTATTGCCCACACTTTTGCTCAATTTGGATACAAGGTATCATTGATTGATATCGCTCAAGCTTCTTTAGACAAAGGAGTAGCCACGATCACTAAGAATTTAGATCGCATGGTTTCTAAAGAGAAAATTTCAGAAGACGACAAAGCAGCAACACTTGCTAACATCACGACATTTACAGATGTAAGTGAAGGTGTTCGGGGCGTTGACCTCGTTGTTGAAGCTGCTACCGAGAACATAGATTTGAAATTAAAAATATTTAAGAATCTTGATGAAGTGACTGATGCAAACGTAATTCTTGCTACAAACACCTCTTCAATTTCAATTACAAAAATTGCAGCGGTTACTTCGCGTCCCGACAAAGTAATTGGAATGCACTTTATGAACCCAGTTCCAGTGATGAAATTGGTGGAGATCATTCGTGGTTACTCAACATCTGATGAAGTAACTGATTTAATCATGGAAACGTCACGTAAGTTGAACAAGGTTCCTGTTGAAGTAAATGATTATCCTGGTTTTGTTGCCAATCGTATTTTAATGCCCATGATCAATGAAGCGATCATAACATTGCATGAAGGAGTAGCGGGTGTTGAAGAAATTGACACTGTGATGAAGCTTGGAATGGCGCATCCAATGGGACCTCTTCAATTGGCTGACTTCATCGGTTTAGATGTTTGTTTGGCAATTATGGAAGTTTTATACGAAGGTTTTGGAAACTCGAAATACGCACCGTGTCCATTACTTGTAAACATGGTAACAGCTGGCAAATTAGGCATTAAGAATGGCGAAGGATTCTATTCTTGGGGACATGGAACCAAAGATTTGATCGTAGCTGACAACTTCAAAAAGTAACAAACCAACTCATTTGACGTTAAGTGTTTTAGAATCTTCTAAAACACTTTTTTTATACCTATGAAATCACTCATTCTCATACTTTTTCTTTTTGCACTAAGGATTAGCACTGCTCAAACGGGCAGTTTGAATTATTCAGTTTACATTAACACAGATGATGATGTTGACACGTTTGCTCTCGAATTGAATTCTAGAGATGTGCACTTGGAATATGAACTTACTTATGACGGTACGATTGACAGTATTCCAGTCGGAGTGTACAAGGCTATAATTTCCAGTAGCGAACGGCTCTACAGTACTTCCCTCGAAATCATGGAGAACACTGTGACAGAACTATATATAAATATTGAAGAATACGTGAACTCCGAAACATCTGAGGAAGATTCAATTTCAAATGGAAAGACTGATGAATTTGTCAATGTGAACTGGCAATTTGGCACAGGCCTGCCCTTAGACGCCAATAATCAATGGAATAACAGTTTCGATTTTTCTTACACAATAGGCCCAGATTGGCGCTTAGGAAATTCACCCTTCGCCTTAGGTTTTGAAACTGGACTTGCCTACCATCAGACAAATTATGGCAGTTTTTCATTCAGTGATACATCCGTTTTCTTAGACCGACAAAGCTTTTCCAATTTTAGTCTTCCAATTTCCTTTCTTACTTCTATTTATGCCAAGAATCGAAAAATACTGGATATCGGTGTGAAGTACAATTTACCATTGGTTGCAAGAATGATCGAACAAAACGGCGACGCGAAATTGAAAACACGAAATGTACATCATTGGAATGAACTTCGTTTCTTCGCTCATCTTGGCTATTGGTGGGGCTTTGTCTTCGCAGAATATCGCACGGTTCGATTCATGAAATCTAATTATCCAGACACCCCAGAATTCACGGTTGGAGTTAGATTCACCATTCCTCTCGAAAATTAATTTTGCCTTTTTGTAAGAAGTCGAAAATACATGCGTCTTAATGGCAAGTAAGCTACATAGCTTTGGTTGAGCTAGAAAAGAAAGGCGGTCCATACTTGGGCCGCCTTTTGATTTTCTCTATTTTCAAATAAAATGAAATCGTTTGCTAAAAGAATGTTATCGAATGAACATTAAGGAAATTTTGGGAATTTAGAGAAATCGCGTTTTCTCTTCTCAAGAAATGCATTCCTCCCCTCCTCTGCTTCTTCTGTTCCATACGCCAAACGCGTAGCTTCTCCAGCGTACACTTGTTGACCTACCAACCCATCGTCAATAAGGTTAAATCCAAATTTCAACATCTTGATAGCTGTTGGACTCTTAGTCATTATTTCCTGTGCCCACTCGTAGGCTGTTTGCTCTAATTCATCGTGAGGAACAACTGCATTAATCATTCCCATATCAAATGCTTCTTGCGCTGAATAGTCTCTACCTAGAAAAAAGATTTCTCTCGCTCTTTTTTGCCCAACTTGCCTTGCAAGATATGCAGAACCAAAACCTCCATCAAAACTCGCAACATCAGCATCCGTTTGTTTAAAAATAGCGTGTTCCTTACTTGCTAACGTCAAGTCGCAAACCACATGTAAACTGTGACCACCACCAACTGCCCAACCAGGAACCACAGCAATAACAACTTTATTCATGAATCGGATTTGTCTTTGAACATCCAAAATGTTAAAACGGTTAATACCGTCAGTCCCTTTATAGCCGGTTGTTGATCTCACACGCTGATCTCCACCTGAACAAAATGCCCATCCTCCATCTTTTGGTGAGGGTCCTTCACCTGTAATTAGAACAACTCCTATTTCCTGATGCTCATGACAGATAACCAATGCTTCCCACAATTCATCCACTGTTTTTGGACGAAAAGCATTTCTACACTCAGGTCTATTGAATGCAATTCGCGCCACGCCGTCTGCTTGTTGAAAAGTAATATCCTCGTATTCTTTTACCGTTTGCCAGTTGATCGTACTCATATGAAATCATTTGATCCCAAATGTACATATTTGATGATTGAAAAATTAATAGATTACGAGAATAATGATGCGATTATGCTCCATTCGGCGTATACATCGTTACTCCTCTTTGCTCGTACTCCTCGAGCATACAGTCTAGCATCTTTTGCGCATCCACGATTAACGCTCTTGCCTTCCCTACTTTAACATCCTTCATTACGCCTTTCTCAACAAAGAGCGGGATAAGTCCGTCACACTTGCGTTTTACAGATTGTTCAGGGTTGTGAACTTTGGTTTTCATCTTTCGAATTTCACCGTTTCTGAACTTCACTTCGATTTCAAAGATGTCTGAATGATAAACAGGATACTTAAAATTCTCAACCGCATCTTCCAGTGTATGCAAGTTTGTTCCTGCGTTATCCAATGTCACCCCCAAATACAAAATCTTACCCTTTCGTTCGCTAACCCTGTAAAACGGACTTTTTGAAGTATATGGCGTTAGGCAACCAAAGTGTTCAGATGTAAAGAATTCGGTATCTGGGCCAACACATGATACTGGCTCTGTCGGATGAGCACTGCGGAACGCATCAGGAAGCTGTCGAAAGTACTCCGAGATGGCACCCAATTTAGACTTGTCATTTTCCACATCAAACACTTCCAAGTCTTTAATGTAATCCAATTGCATAGAGGCATTGGGCGATGTAGGCATGAGTAAATTTCCTTTCTCTCCCAAAACAGTTAACAATGCATCTACCACCGTTTTGGGACCTTCCTCAACATAGCCAATTTTTGACAAGCTAGAATGTACAAGTAAAGTGTCTCCGTTTTCTATACCGATAGCCTGCAGATCTCGAACAAGGTCTTTTACAGAAAGAATATCTCCCTTTTCTTTGCTTGCTTGCAGTTCCTTATTTTGCTGATTTTTCTTTCCCTTCCTGTACCACGTCAACAAAAACTGTGGTGTGATTTTTCTAAGAAAATCTCTCATCTATTGAGAAATGAATGTGTAAGTAATTCGACCTGTCTGAGACTTTGGAGCACTGCCAGAATAAGCAAATCTTGAAATTTTGGCGTACTTAGTTGCCTGTTCAATCATACATGCATTCGCTCCACTACTTTGACTAGGATCATAAGTTGCTGTAACCACATTTCCTGCTTGATTCACTTTAATAATGACTGATACCTTTCCACTTGAGCCATGCCCACACGTGTAACCAGGGTTGCGAATAAACCAATTATTACTTTGATGCGGACTTCTTGAAGCCAAACTCCAATCAACCATCACATTTCCAGCGTAGGCCTTATCTCCTCCAACCTGAGCCGTTTTATTTTGAGTGACTGGTTTATCCGCATGTGCATCAGCTTCCTTTCTTCTTTCAATTTCTTTTTTTATTTCCTCACGCGTTTTGGATCCACCAGCATCTGCGTACATCTCTTCTTCCAAAGCCTTGTATTCAGCATCAATATCTGCCTGAGATTTGTTCTGTGAATAGTTTTCAAAGGATCGTTCACGCGTGTCGTTCACATCTCGAGCCATATTTTGTACATCGTTCGAAAAATTAGCTGGCACCATGATGTTTTCTGGAAGTAATTCTATTTCTTCCTTAGGGATATCAACATAAGCGCCATCTGGAAATGGCTCATAGGGAATAACTGCCTGATAAGAGTTCATCTGCAAGTACATAAAAACAAGGACATACGTCGTAAGAGCCGCAATCAACCCGAACTTATATCTATCTATGGCGTCTAAAAAATTATTCACCTTGTTCCTTTGTCTCTATTAACTTATTCCTTTTCAAATCGTAATAAGTATACTTCCCCTCTTTAATTAAATGTACAAAATTGTCGGCAAAAAGACTAATTCCTTCATATTGCACTGGGGCTACTAGCTTGTCCTCTATGTACAAACCAAAGAGCGATCCGTTCGATACAATAAAGGCACCATTCTTTAAATATTCCACTCCAGTATAAGAAAAAGGAATTATATCGGTTCCATTAAAATCAAGCACCCCCAAGGTATCTCCAATTCTGGCTACTACATACTTCTCGTCGACAAGATCCAATGATTCATATTGAACTGAAATCAATAATTTGTTCGATGCACTCATCAAGCCCCAGAAACCTTCTTTCTCAAACGGAGTGAACTTTGTTCCGACACCAATGTTATCGTACTCAAGATCCGTTATCACATTTCCGTAGGTATTGATCTTTCCATAACTCCCTTTCTTGTATACGATTGCTGTTCCTTGATTAAACTCGCCCTTTGACAAAAAATTGGGATAAGTCTTATATCCTTTTGAAATTACTACTTCGCCTGTTATATCAATATATTCTACCGTGTCATTATGAGAAACCAATGCCAAACCGTCTTTAAACGCACCAATTTGATCGTACTTAGGCGAGATGACAGGAGTTCCGTTTTTCGTTAACAATCCTTTCTTTCCATCGATAACACAGAGAACAAGACTATCAGTCAATGGAGTTAACACCTCAAAATTTGCAGGGATAACATACTCACCGTTGGTGCTAATCATTCCATACTTCCCATTCTCCTCTACTTTCGCGATCTTTTCAGAAAAATCAAATGCTTCATTGAATTTCTCTGGTATAACTAACACTCCATTTAAATCTGCATAACCATATTTATCTCCTTTCGAAACGTAAATCAGCCCATTGGAAACCTCCCCTAAATCTTCATAAATGAAAGGCAACAAGAGTTTATTGTTTCTGTCGATCATTCCGTATTTTCCCTCGCGTTCAACAACAGATCGTCCTTCGTTAAATTCAGTTGCGGACTCATATTCACAGGGGATCTGCAATCTACCCAGTTTATCAACGAATCCATACTTTTCATTGATCACTACACTCGCCAAACCATCTTTAAAAGCGCCCACATAATCGTAGGTCGCTTCAATAATCTGCTCGCCATCCACATTCATAAAACCACATTTCCGACCTTCAAATTCAAAGTCGATGCAATTCTGAAGCAACGTGTAATCATGCCAAATAATATCTTTTTCGATGTCCTCAAGATTTGGAGCAATCGGGTATTTCTCCACAAATGCTTCCATTCGTTCTTTCGAATACTCGGCTATGTACAGTTGATAATACTCTTTCCATCCGCGCGCATTATTTTCATTCGAGTCATAGCCCAAAACAAATAGTTCATATGCCTCCAAAGTATTGGGTTCAGTGACTAGCTCATAAATAGACCATTCGGCTTCAGAACGCATCGGACTCTCTGGATAATCTTCAATAAATTTTAGATAGGAGTTAACAGTCCCGTCTTGTGTTTTTTCGTAAAAATCAGAATTGTGGTAATTGTCCTCAGCCATGGAAGCATAATTGCTCTTTGGATAGGTATCCAGAAACTGTTTGTATGCTTCCGATGTGTTCTCAGCCATCGCACTGTAAAAAGCCAATGAATCTCTGGTTTGCAAAACACTTGCGTAATCATTTGACCATGGATGAGCTCCTAAAAACTCCGTATATGCCTCCACCGTGTGCGTTGTTGTTACTTCGTCATAAAACTGTCGACTAATTACCTGCTTCATTGAATCTATTGCCTGTCTAGTCCAACCATATATTTTCCATTTTTCCTTTTTACGTTCTTTCGCCAAATTCCATGAGGTATCGGCAATCACAATGTATCGATACGCTGAATCTTTGTCAGAAAACGGATTATCACTTCTAGAGTAAATAATTGCAAGGCCGTAGGATGAAGCTTCAGGATTATATTTCATCCCTTTACTAAACATTTTCTTCGCCTTGAAGTAGTCCTTTACGCTGAGTGCTGTATAACCACTTTTAATACGCGAGGCATGCACATTGTTATCAACAACAACCAATGCGATTACGACCAATGCTATTCTAAGGAATATTTTCACGTGATAAAGATAATTTTTGACTGTGACGCGGCAAAGATTACGCCACAATAAATATGTGAAAGATTCAGAAAATCGATACTAAAGTTTACGCAAAAAAAAGGCCGCTCGTCGATGACAAGCGGCTTTTTGTATAATAGTGTAGTTAAAACCTTCTTACTTCTTACGTTTACCGTAGCGCGTGTTGAACTTATCAATACGACCCGCAGTATCAACGAATTGAGTTACACCTGTAAAGAACGGGTGAGACTTATGTGAGATATCCAATTTTATCAAAGGGTACTCATTTCCATCTTCCCACTTCACTGTTTCACTTGAATCTGCACATGATGGACAAACAAATGCATAATCATTTGTCATATCTTTAAAGACTACTAATCTATAATTCTCTGGATGTATACCTTTTCTCATTACTCTCGTATAAATATTTCTAAATCGCCTAAAACAGGTGTGCAAAGATATATAAACTTTTTATATCTGCACAATTTTCATTTACAAAATAATCTCTCGTAAATAACGTTATTTTTGGCAGACCATTGAAAATAATAAATGCGTTTCTACATCTACTTCGTCTATCTTTTGTTTCTTGGAGGCATTCTTGCGCTCTCGAGTTGCAAGAAACCCCTTTCTTTTTCTACGGAGAATCTATCTTTTAGCGCAGACACTGTCATATTTGACACTGTCTTCACTACAGTTGGCTCCACAACAAAGAAATTAAAGATCTACAACAACGACAGTAAAACGCTCGCCATTGAACAAATTGAACTCGTTGGAGGAGCAAACTCCCCATTTCGAATTAACGTTGATGGATTATCTGGAACGAATTTCGCCGATCTTGAAATGGAAGGAAACGACAGCCTTTACATTTTTGTTGAAGTAACTCTGGATCCTAACAACCAATTAAACCCAATGGTCATTGAAGATCAAATTCGTTTCCGCACCAATGGGACAGATCAATTTGTGCAATTAGTTGCTTGGGGTCAAGACATGTACTTTCATGTTTCAGACATCCCCGGGAACAATCTTGATACAAACGAAGGTACTTGGCCCAACGACAAGCCGCATGTAATTTATAATTACGCATTCATTGATTCAGCGAAAATCCTAACAATACAAGCAGGTACCGACATCTACCTTCACAAAGGCGCGATTCTCTATAATTACAAGGGAACATTGAATATTGAAGGCACGCTTAATGAGCCCGTTACATTTCAAGGAGATCGCCTAGAATCGTATTATGACGATGTTTCTGGTCAATACTATGGCATTTATATGCAGGAAGCTAGACCTAGCAAAATTGATTATGCGATAATAAAAAATGGGACTTCAGGAATCCACATGTTTAGTGAAGACGCTGGTAACTCTGGCTATACGTTAGAATTGTCAAACTCAATCATTGAAAACAACGCATCCTATGGCATTTTCCTTTATTCAGGTGCTAAGATCAAAGCAGAGAATTGTGTGATCGCAAAAAACGGTGTACATTCATTCCTTGTATTAGAAGGTGGCGATTTCAATTTCAACCATTGTACTATTCTCAGCTACGGGAATGGACAAAATCAAGGTGCGGCAGTCGGTATTAGTAATTACTATAATGATCCCCTTACTGCAACTCAAAATATTGGTTCAATTAATGAAGGTACCATCACCAATAGTGTTATCTATGGATACGCCGATCAAGAACTTGCCATTGATACTGTCAATTTTGGCGGCGTTATGCTGAATTTTCAGTTTGACTATAACCTTATTAGAAGTGAGGAAATATTAACAGGATCTGGATTTGATGCATTTACAAACTATTGGAACCAAGAACCGCTATTTGTTAGTATCACGAATCGTGATTTCCATTTCTGGTCGAACTCGCCCTTGAATAATGCAGGTGCTTCTGGCTACCCAGTAACTAATATCCAAACCTCAGGAAGGGACTTGGAAGGGACTTCACGAGCGACTGGGCCTGATATCGGGGCATACGAGAAGCAATAGAATCACACCGAACATTTAGGATTATTGAGTACTTCTACTCAATCTACTAGGTATAAATACTGAATTTGATGGGTTGATCTATCATTCCCGAAATAGTATTGACTATTATTACTTCACAATTTTGATCTAAACAAACACTATGAAATTTCAATCCATTAGTCTGCTCTTAATGGCAGCACTTATTATTGTGAGTTGCTCATCGAGTGACGACACTTCAACTTCAGAAGAAAACAATGACAACGCCGAGGTACAATCAGACGAGGATTCTATTCTCTTCAGCTTTACTTTTCTGGGGTGTAATCGTGTAGATCGTCATCAACAATTCGATACCTCAGCAACGGATGGATCTACAGCAAACTTGGCCGTACTTAAGCGGACGTTTAACCAAATTGCAAATCTTGAGAACAAGCCTGAACTTTTCTTCTTCTTGGGAGATATGGTTCTTGCTGAATCAACTACGACAAATCTAAACAATCAATTGACCGATTGGGTTAAACTCTATGAGGATAGAAGTTTTAGCAACATTAGCGATGCTGGAATAGAAATGGTAGCTGTGCCAGGGAATCACGAAATGCTATATTATCATGACTATAACGTTCCCCACCACGATGAATGGCCACTAAAAGGATCAACAAAAATCTGGCTAGAACATATGAGCGATTTTATGCCAGCAGATCGAGACCATGTAGGCGGTGCTGACAGCGTGAACAACCAAATGACTTTTTCATTTGTTCGACGCAACGTAGGATTTGTACTCATGAATACAGACACCTACAACGCTCCGACCACAGAAAACCCTTATGGACTCGAAGGTCAAATTCCTACCGATTGGATCATCAATAAGGTAAAGCAATACCAAAATAACCCTGCAATTGATCATGTTTTTGTTCTTGGGCACAAACCATATTACGTAAGTGGAAAACCAGAAACTGGGCACCACGGTTTACCTGAAGGTCCTGTTCTTTGGCCAGAATTAAACAAGGCACACGTCAATGCGATGCTGTCTGCTCACGTTCATGACTACCAGCGCATGCAGCCTGGAGGAAAGGGCACGTATCAGATCATCGCTGGAAATGGTGGAAGCAAAGGAGAAGCTACATTCTTTGGATATTCGGTAATCAACATTATGAAAAGTGGAGAAATTCAATTGATCTCAATGGGAATTGATAAGCAAGACCCGTATTATGTTGCACCCAAAGACCCATTCACAATTCGTGATGAGACCAAGCTTACCTGGTCGAAAAATGCAAACCCATATTCGAACAATTAATAAAATTTGCACTCAACAAAAAAGCCATTTCGAAATTCGAAATGGCTTTTTTAGTGTCGATTCTTTACAATCTAACGCGTAAACAACATTTCTCTGAACTTTGGCAACCTCCATTCTTCGTCGTCAATTAGCAATTCTAATTTATCAACATTGTAACGGATTTCATCAAAATGGATTCTGACAGTGTCGCAATACGCGATGGCTTTCTTCTCCATATCTTCAATTTGATTCGCTGCTTTTCGCGCAATTAGCATCTTATCTCCTATTTCCTTCATCTGATTTAGATGCTTGGAAATTCTTGAGATAATATCTATTTGACCTTTCGCTGCTTCTTTTCCTGCTTTTGCACCAAGTATTTCTGTCAAGCCTCGTACATTTTCGATCAGCTTATTTTGGTAATTCACCGCCGCAGGAACGATGAAATTCTGCGCCATTTCACCAATTACACGTGCTTCAATCTGAATTTTGTATACATAGTTCTCAAACTCAATTTCCTGACGAGCTTCCAATTCAATTGGGGAAAGAACATTCATGTCATTGAACAACTTAGCCACTTTTTTATCTCCCCAAACCTGAAGAGCTCTAGGTGTATCTTTCAAATTAGAAAGACCTCTCTTTTTCGCTTCTTTCACCCATTCTTCACCGTATCCATTCCCTTCGAAACGAATTTTCTTTGACTCCTTAATTAACTTTTGAAGTTCCTTTAGAATAGCCTCGTCTTTTCCATCACCTTTCTTAATTCGTGCATCGACGTTTACTTTAAAATCCTTCAATTGTTTTGCCATAATTGTATTCAACACAATCATTGCAGAAGAGCAGTTTGCGGAAGAACCAACAGCACGGAATTCAAACTTATTCCCTGTAAAGGCAAATGGAGAAGTACGGTTACGGTCTGTATTGTCCAGTAAAATTTGCGGAATCTTACCGATATTCAACTTCAACTCTGTTTTATCTTCAGGCGTCATTTTACCTGCCTTCACATTCTTCTCAATCTTATCCAGTAGATCTGTCAATTGTGAACCAATAAACGCAGAAATAATTGCTGGAGGTGCTTCATTTGCACCAAGACGATGATCATTTCCAGCCCCCGCAATAGCTGCTCTTAAGAGATCCGCATTGTCGTGGATTGCCTTGATTGTATTCACAAAGAACGTAAGAAACTGAAGATTGCTTTTTGGGTTTTTCCCTGGAGCAAGCAAGTTTACACCAGTATCTGTACTCAACGACCAATTGTTATGCTTTCCAGAACCATTAACTCCTGCAAAAGGCTTTTCGTGCAATAAAACACGGAAATCATGCTTTCTTGCTACCTTCTCCAAAATATCCATGAGCAGCAAATTGTGATCATTCGCTAAATTACACTCTTCAAAAATAGGAGCGCATTCAAATTGATTTGGAGCAACTTCATTGTGTCGTGTCGTAACTGGAATTCCCAAACGGATTGCTTCCGTTTCAAACTCACGCATAAATGCAGTAACTCGCGCTGTAATTGATCCAAAATAATGATCATCCAATTGTTGTCCTTTTGCCGATGCATGTCCAAACAATGCTCTACCTGTCATCATTAAATCAGGGCGTGCATTAAATAGTGCTTTATCAACTAAGAAATATTCTTGCTCCCATCCTAAAGTAGCTGTTGTCTTCTTTACATTTTTATCAAAGTACTGACAAACATCAACTGTAGCTTCGTTAATAGCGTGCAACGCCTTTAAAAGAGGCATTTTATAATCCAAAGCCTCACCAGTGTAAGCAATAAATATTGTTGGAATGCAAAGCGTTTTATCAATAACAAATGCTGGTGATGAAGGATCCCATGCTGTATATCCTCTTGCCTCAAAAGTATTTCGAATTCCTCCGTTTGGAAAAGAAGATGCATCTGGTTCTTGCTGTACCAACAAGTCTCCATCGAATCGCTCAATTGCTCTTCCTGGTCCAGTAGGCTTAAAAAATGCATCGTGCTTTTCTGCTGTTGATCCTGTCAATGGCTGAAACCAGTGTGTATAATGTGTCGCTCCTTTTGTAATAGCCCAATCTTTCATAGCAGAAGCTACCTGATCCGCCATTTTTCGATCCAACTGCGTTCCATCTTGAACCACGCGTTTCATTGATTTATATGCCTCACTAGGAAGATATTCTTGCATAACTCCCATGTGAAACACACTTTCTCCAAAAATTTCAGAAATTTTTCCATCAAAACCGATTGGCTTTGGAGTTCTGTGAAGCACATCGTAGTATGCCTGCATTCGCTGATTTGCCATGATAAATATTTTTTTGACAAATGTACACGAAAAAAGAGGGGGTGCTTAGATAATTTTATTCTTTTTTATCAACACCCCCTGTTAATTTTAGGGGTAAATTGAAAAACGATCGGATTTTAGAGGTTCTCCACATCATTAGCAAGCGCATACCACCTCAATGGATTCTCCACTTGATTGTATTTATACACCTGTACACTTACATTGTTCCACTCACGGAGTGATTCTTCCGCAATTCTATCCGCCTCTTCGAAATATGATGAACGCTTCTCATTTCTCTCGCTATCAGAACCTCTATTTAATACTGGTTGATTCGTAATGAAGTCTCCAATACTATTCAGTTTACTTTTGCTTCTTGATTTATGTAGCCAAAGCGCCTCATCCTCATCGAAAGAATACGCATTCATTAATTTCCAACCATGTTCAGAAATCCAGATAAGGCTATTAACAATAAACTGAAATTCTTCTTCGGGAATGAAATAATTAAAATTCAAACGCACCCAACCAGGCTTACTCCCCGTGTTGCCAGTGCTCAACTCAACCATGTAGCCCTGTGATTTCTCCTCACTTAAATCTAGCAGATCATGACCATAAGGTCCCGCACAACTACAACCGCCTCTTGATTGAATCCCAAATAAGTCATTCAACAAGGCAACAACAAAATTATGATGTAAAAACCTTCCATTAAAGCGAATATGGAAAGCTAAAAAACCTAAGCGTGGTTCCTCTAAACTTCCAAGTACATAGATGTTTGGATGTTCAGCAAATTGAGAAATCGCTCTTTTAATGTATGCCTCCTCTAATTTTTCAATGTTCTTTGCGCCAACCGTGTCCTTCAATTTAAAAGCCATGCCAGCACGAATGGATTCGATAATCCCTGGAGTTCCCGCCTCTTCTCGAACTTCAATATCTTCGAAATATCGCTGTTGTGTTTTCGTAACAAAATGAACGGTTCCTCCACCCGTGACAACAGGAAGTCCTTTTTCAAAAAGCGCCTTTTTTACAACAAGCACACCAGGAGTTCCAGGCCCACCTATCAACTTATGTGGAGAAATGAATAATGCATCCTTAGCGTCTTCGCCCTCAGGGTTCATATCTATTTGCATATAGGGTGCAGCGCCAGCATAATCCCAAAATGATAAAGCGTCATACTTCTTTAATATGCGCGTAATATCCTTAACGGGAGCCAAGACACCCGTAACGTTAGATGCAGCTGAGAAACTACCAATCAACGGTTTCTTTCCATGAAATTCTGCCAATTTGTTTTCCAAAAACTCAAGATCTACATTCCCTTGCTGGTTTATGGGCACCTCTATTAAATCAAATTCCCCTTCTCTCCATGGAAGCACATTCGAGTGGTGCTCATACGGACCGATAAATACCACTGGTTTATTTTCTTCCTCCTGATAAAACTGTTGGAGCTTACGATACAATAAATCGATCGCACCTGTTGATCCAGAACCATTAAAAATAACGACATCATTTTCACCAGCATTTACAGATGCTTTTACAAGAGCGCGTGCTTCTTCCCTATAATGAGAAGTTTGCAAGCCAGTAAATGAGGCTTCCGTATGTGTATTTGCATATGTCGGAAGTACAATGCTTTGGATATACTCCTCGATAAACTTCAGAGGCTGACCAGAAGCTATGTAATCCGCGTAGGTTAAATAACGGTCACCAAAAGGTCCGGAAAAAATATAATTATTCCCGTACTGTTCAGAATATATTTTTCTGATCAAATCTAGAGTAGCACTTTCCATTGAGTGATTTCTTAGTTAGTAGTTGGAAATTTAATAGGTTTCCAAAAATAGAATAACTCAAATAATTATCAACCTTGAAAACCTACAAGAAGAAGCTACTTCGAATTTTAAATTTCAAAACCATTACTCGCCCTATTCATGCCATAACTCATAGAAATCGTTGCTCAAATAACGAGGTATCTCAACGTCACTAAATCGGTATTTCTTAGACCAAATGTCTATTTTGAATATTGCTTCGCGTAATTGGATAGCGTGGTCTGAATCAAATCATTAATCTTAACAGGGAGAGCTCCTGCTACACCACCACCAACAGCATAATCAGGCTCTGATTTTTGATTAATCCATCCTAAAACATCCCATCCATTTTCGAGAAGCGATTTAATATGAGCTAGATCGGCCTGAACCACTTCAAACTGTGTCTGACCGCCATAACCAGTATATGTCATTGTAGTAATGGGTGCAATTTCCAAAAGGTGTTGCAAAGATGAATACTTACCTCCCATCAGCTTTTCCATATCAGCCATAATCGCTGCCTGATTTTTTCCATCTGTATTTGTATTCCAATCACCAGCTTTGTACGTCTTGATAATTTCAATTGACTGACCATAATTCGCAGAATAGGTAATCGCAACGCTAGGAGCACCGGAAGCTAGTCGTTTTTGTGCTTCTGTAACAATGCTCAATGCCTGATCTTTATTGGAAATCCCATTTCCATTAGCATCAACGTAAGGCAAATAAAAATTTACGAATTCTCCAGCCATATTCAGTTTAATTTTAAGTGATTCCCATAAATCATAGTGCATTTTTTTCGAATCAATAAGACAAGTCATCGCGCAATTTTCATCGCTAAAACTCGTAAATCAGTTCAGCCATTTTTTCTGGTCTAAAACTGTCTTTCGCAACGTTACTTATTTCCTGCAAATCAATGCTATCTATCTGATGATATATTTCCTGAATGGAGTCTACCTTACCATGAATCATGACACTTTTCCCAAGGTTGAACATCAATTCCATATTGCTATCCAATGATAACGCAATGTGTCCTTTCAACTGTTCTTTGGCATCAATCAATTCTTTCTTGGTCAAGTTTTTATCGCGAATAGTATCAAGTTCTTCGTAAATTAACTTCACCGCTTTCTCAAGGTACTTCTTGTCAGTTCCCATATAAATGCTCCAGAAGCCAACATCTGCATAAGCTGTGAAATTCGCCTCTATATTGTAGGCGTATCCATGTTTTTCTCGAATCGACAATATTAACCGAGAATTGAGCGCAGGTCCTCCCAAGACATTTGTTAACAATGTCATTGTACGACGCTCAGGATCATTGTATGAAGGGGCTCTACCACCAATCACCGTATGTGTCTGGAAATTGGCTTTTTTTTCGATTAAGTGGAATGGTTCAAAATCCAACAATTTTCCATTGACGTGTTCAACTTCTCCACCATTAATACTTCCAAAATCATTTTCTAAAACGCGCCGAAGTTCATCAATTGCAATATCTCCAACGAAAGAAATAACCATATTCGACGGTTTGAAATAACGATTGACGTAACTAACAATATTTTCCCTGGTAAAAGAGCTGACCGACTCTTTTGTCCCGAGCGTGTTATAACCAAGGGAATTCCCTTTAAATAGTCTAGCTTCAAACTCATCGTAAATCCGTTCCGCAGGATTGTCCATGTATGAAATTATTTCATCCAATACGACTTCCTTTTCCTTTTCGATTTCATCGTCAGGAAATGACGCATTCTGAACAATATCTGCCAACAATTCGCAGGCAATTCCGAAATGAATTTTTCGAAAAGACGCATGCACACAAATCTCCTCCTTATTGGTGTAGGCATTCAACTCTCCGCCAACAGAATCTAAATCCGTAAAAATATCAAAAGCCCTACGCTTTTTAGTCCCTTTAAAAATGCAATGTTCAATAAAGTGCGCCAAGCCTTCTTCTTCAGGCCGTTCAAAACGAGAACCTCCATGAATCAGAACTCCCATGTGTGCAACAAAAGCATCTTTTTGAAGATAAATAACTTTGATGCCATTTGATAATTCAAATAATATGGGGTTGATTTCGAACATTAATTTATGGGTTCAATTTAATGGTATTCCATTGCTCATTATCCGCTGTAAATACGATTCGGTCGTGCAAGCGCGAAGGTCTTCCTTGCCAAAATTCAAAGGCTTCTGGTTTTATCTGAAAACCACCCCAATGTTCCGGTCTAGGCACTTCTCCTGAAAATTTTTCATCAAAATCCTTAACCCGCTGTTCAAGCTCTGCTCTGTCCTGCAACGCTTGACTCTGATTCGACGCCCAAGCCCCAATTTGACTTGCTCGCGGACGAGACGCAAAATACGCATCGCTGATCTCCTCCTTCACTTTCGTGCAAGTTCCTTCTATACGGATTTGTCGTGAAGCTGCTGGCCAAAAGAACAACATCGATACATTTTCATTCGCAGCAATCCCCCTGCCCTTCTTACTGTTGTAATTTGTGTAAAGAACAAACTGATTCTCGATAATATCTTTCAGGTAAACGATTCGCGAGCTAGGCTTATTCGCCTCATCTATTGTAGACAGAACAAAAGCATTCGCTTCTCGCTCCTCTGTTTCAACAGCTTCAGTCATCCAAAGTTCGAACAAATCAAAGGGGTTTATTCCTTCAATGCCATCCAATCGACCGTTTTCAAACTCATTATGACCTAAACGGAATCTATCGAGTAAATCTTTCATTCCACATCTTCGAAGTCATCATGAACTTCGCTGTCTTCATCCTCGTCTTCATCGTCAACATCTGATCCCGAAGCAGAAAATACGACTCCACTGTTTTCACTTTCATCCTCTTCTTCCTCAATCTCTTCCGTTTCAGGCTCTGCTTGAACCTCTTCAATTGGTGTTCGAGAAAGTTCACGATCTAATTCCTCGCTGTAAGGGAAAATATCAACAATTGGAGAAACATTAATTGCTGGAATCTGAAAATCAACCAACATTCCTTTAAGACTCTCTGTTAGACGCTCGAATGCTTCCTTCACCGACGAAGCTTCTACCAAGAAGTTCTGAGAAACCTTCTTCGCTTTCTCTGTATCGGCATCAATATTGTCATATGTAGCCTTGCATTTATACCAGACTCCAGAATCATCATAAGCGAAAATGTCATGGATTTCAGTTCGTGAAATACCAGTAACATTGAATTCGCCACGAATTACTGTACCCAACTCCTCATAGATTCTTGCTTCTGCATCCGTAAATGTCATTGCCGCCAATAAATATGGCTCAGAAACTCTTTTCAAAGCCCCATTGTCAAGTTGCTTCGTATATTTTACTTTGACTGTAAACCAGTTATTCATAGTTTGGAATATTATAAAAATGAATCTTCAAAGATACACAGACTATTTGGTTCATTAAGCGAATGTTGATAAGTTCTCAAGAGAAACAATTGACGTGCTTAGATTCTAGCACAAACTGTTCCTATATGACTACAATGAAAACTTTCTACCGTCCTTAAAAAGGATATATGAGTTATTGAAAAGCTCAATAAGTACCGCATTTCCGAAAATAGAGTATTCGGAGTTCATTTGTGTGGTAATCTCCTGAACCTTGCCATCAATGAGCGCACTTACTCCACCCATTATGTTTCGAAAGGCAACGACTCCATTTTTTATCACGTAATCTTTTGGTGTATACCGTGCCATTTCGATTTTTTCACCATTTACAAGCGCATAGGTGAATGAGTTCTCACCCCAAACGGCAATATCATCTTTGACTTCCCAAAAATCGGCACCAAAATTTGATAGTTGTTTTTTCTTACCATTAGAATAATACATCAAATCACCATTCTGATTCTCATATACAATGAATCCGCGACCAGCCTTGTACTTGCCCATATGAAAATCCTCAACATCCAAAAACTGTCCATTTTCGAAAACAGCAAAGGTTCCAGTCATCGGATCGTTAAAAGCAAGAATATCTGTACCCGCGTGAAAGGTCATAGGACTGTGAGAAACATCTAAATCATAAATATTTCCTCTCCAAAACACTTTGTTAAAGTTCCCATTATCTCTAAATGCAACAATGTTCTCACCGATAAAATCGGGTACATCCACATCTCCCATGCTTGTGTAAAGCATATGGATTTCGCCTTTGTAATAGGCATTCACTGAGTTGTAACGCAAATCCTCAAACACAATGATACTATCCCTCACCCAATAGTTGCGACCGTTAAATGTGAGTGTCTGCTTCCTTCCATCGTCCCACATGTTGATTGTTTCTCCAATCTTCCAAATAAGAAGGTTGTCAGATACTTCATACTCTACATTCATGTTGGCCAAATCCATTGGCTTCGATCCATCAAAGACCCTTAAATTTCCGCGAAAGTCTATGTAGGCAACAACATCATCACCTGCCTTAAAGCTCTTGATAGGTTGAAATTCAATCTGACGGAAGAAACCATTTTGAAAACTCTTAAAAAAACCGTTAAAATCGATGAGTGGCACAACGTCTTGAGATTGGCTTGTAAAAGACAACAGGAATGCACATCCAAGGAGAATATTTTTCATGTGGCAAAGTTAAACAATTTTCAAGCCACACTGGGTGAAGCCCTTTCTTGTATACAGGATTAACGGTTATGTCTCCTATTTATTCCCCATAAATTCCAGTTTTCTTGCTTTCTTTGTATTCGTTATAACCCTTAATACATTACAATGAGGTACTTATTTATTACAGCAATCTTGTCGGGATTGTCTTTCACAAATTTGGCTCAACGCGAAATCGAGTTTGTTGAATATGATTTAGACAATGGAATTCACGTCATTTTACATGAGGAACACGCGACACCTATCGTTGCTGTATCGGTCATGTATCATGTAGGATCGAAAAACGAGAAGCCAGAAAGAACTGGATTCGCCCACTTTTTTGAGCACTTACTATTTGAAGGATCAACGAATATTGGTCGCGGAGAATACAGTGAATTAGTTGAGAAGAATGGTGGAACACTAAACGCCAATACTTCCCATGACAGAACGTTTTATTACGAAATTCTCCCATCGAACCAACTAGAACTTGGTCTTTGGTTGGAAAGCGAGCGTTTACTGCATGCAAAAGTTGATAACGAAGGAATTGAAACACAACGTAGCGTTGTTAAGGAAGAAAAGCGTCAGCGAATTGACAACCAACCCTACGCAACGTTTATTGGAGAAACATTTAAACGAATGTTTACGGTACACCCATATAACTGGCAACCAATTGGAAGCATGGAGCATTTGGACGCAGCTCAAGAAGAAGACTACGTGAATTTTTACAGAACCTTTTATGTTCCAGCAAACGCAACATTATCCATTGCGGGCGATTTAGATATTGAAGAAACGAAAGCATGGATCAATAAATACTTTGCTTCTATGCCCAAAGGACAAGCGATTAACTTATTTCGCGACTTTGAGAATTTACCAGAGACTGAATTTACTGGGAAATACGGCGTATCAAAGGATAAATTCGATGCAAACAACTTCATGAAGTCAAAAGATGCTGCGGCTTCTAAACTGTTAAAAAAGTACGCTGCAACACCAATTGATATTCCTCGCCCAGAAAAGGCGACAGAGCAATTGAACAAAGTAATTGAGGATGTAATTTACGACAACATTCAATTACCAGGATTATTTATGGCGTATCAGTTTCCAGAAGAAACTCACAAAGACATGTATGCACTTCAAATGATGAATGATGTTCTCTCTGGAGGTGCTTCATCGCGAATAAACAAGACACTTGTAGAGAAAAAACAGATGGCACAATTTGCTTTCTCCTTTTCATATGGCTTGGAAGATGCAGGTCTAGGAATTTTTGCGGCAATCGCTGCCAAAGATGTTCCACTCGACTCAATTCAACTTGAATTCGACAATCAAATAGAACTGATTAAAAGTGAACTAATTGCACAGGAAGAGTTTGAGAAAATTCGTAACCAATACGAAAACGACTTTATCTCTTCGAACTCATCTGTCGCTGGAATCGCAGAAAATTTAGCGAACAACCATGTTTACAATGGTGGAGCGAATAAGATTAACAATGAGCTGGAAAATTACCTGAACGTTACTCGTGAGGATATTCAGCGCGTTGCAAAAAAGTACTTGACACAAGATGCTCGCATCATATTACACTACCTACCTAAAGAAGAGGAAAAATAACATTTGGAAACTATGAAAAATCTTATTCTAACACTCGCATTCATTCTACCATCTGTACTTCATAGTCAGTTGGATAGATCAGTTCGACCTACCGCTGCGCCAGCGCCAAGCATTAACATTGACGATTCTGAAGTCTTTACAACAGAAAACGGTATAACAGTAGTACTCTCAGAGAACCATAAACTCCCAAAAGTTTCTTTTGGACTATACATGGGAGCAACTCCAGAACTGGAAGGTGAACTTGCAGGGCTTTCTGAAGTAGCTGGATCACTAATTATGTCTGGAACAAGCAACCGAACAAAAGATCAAATTGATGGAGAAATAGACTATGTTGGTGCACGATTGAGGGCTAGCCAAAACTCTTTGCGTTTATCTTGTTTGACGAAACACATGGACAAAGGATTAACGTTAATGTCAGACATACTGTTGAATGCAAGTTTCCCGCAAGACGAAGTAGATCGTATTATAAAACAAAATGAATCAGGTCTTCTTTCTACCAAATCAGATCCTGACGCAATGTTGCGAAATGCTGTTTCCAAAGCAAATTTTGCTGGACATCCATATGGTGAAGTGATGACAGACGCTACTTTGGCAAACATCAATAGAAATGCCATCGTTGAATACTATAAAAGTGTATTTACGCCACAAGCAAGTTACTTAGTTATTGTCGGCGACATCAACCGAGAAAAGGCAACTGAAATGGTTGAAAAGTACTTCAGTGCATGGCAAGGTGGAAAACCTAACACGACTAAACTTGGAACTTTTGCTTCTACGACAAAGAATCGAGTTGTATTTGTAAAAAAGCCAGGAGCTGTTCAGTCTGCCATATCAATCACTTATCCAATTAATATCGATCCAAGTCATGAAGACTACTTGAAACTAAAGGTATTGAATGGTGTACTTGGAGGAGGTGCATTTGGAAATCGTTTGATGCAAAATCTTCGAGAAGATAAAGCATATACCTACGGTTGCCGATCTAGCATTAATGTGACAGAAAACGGAAGTTGGTTTTCAGCAGGCGGAAACTTTAGAAATGAGGTGACCGATAGTGCGATTACTCAAATAATGTACGAATTGGAAAGACTCACCTCTGCTTTGGTAGAAGATGATGAGATCAATTTAACCAAATCATCAATGGCTGGTGCTTTTGCTAGATCATTAGAAAACCCTGCAACAATAGCGCGTTTTGCATTGAACATTATCAAAAATGATCTTCCTAAAGATTATTACCAAACGTACCTAAAGAAGTTGGAGGCTATCACTAAAGAGGACTTGTTAGAAGTCGCAAAAAAATATTTAACAGCTGAGCATTGCAACATTGTGGTTGTAGGAAATGAAGAGAACTTGGAAAAACTCCTTGTATTCGATCAAGATGGAAACATTGAAAAGCTTGACGCATTTGGAAACGAAAGCAAAGAGATACTCCCCGCTGACATTAGTAAAGAATTGCTTCTCGCAAACCACATTGCAGCGGTTACCAAAACAAGTTCCGAGAAAGAGCTAGCGAAGAAGATGAAAAAGGTGAAGTCTATGGAAGAAGTCATTGAATTATCTATGGCTCAGGTTCCGTTTCCTATGAAATTGACACGTGTTTGGATAAAACCAAACATTGAAGGCCAAAAGATGGAAGGACAAGGAATGGTCTTCCAACGTTCTTATTTCGACGGTACTGCTGGAGCAACAAACAGTATGCAGACGGGAACAACAGAACTCACCTTTGAAGAGGTCGTCGCTAAGCAAAAATCCTATGGTATAATTCCAGAAATGAATTATAACAGATCTGGAATGGTCTACGAACTTATCGGTATTGAAAACAAAGAAGGTAAAGACTGTTATGTCTTGAAACTGGAAGATGGTGAATCTGAAACCTACGACTATTTTGACAAAGAAACTTTTTACAAACTTGTTAGCACATCTATAAAGACGAAGGATGGAGAAACAGAAGAAACTACAATGACTTTTAGTGAATATGAAGAACACGATGGGTTCGTCTTTCCAATGAAAATTGTAATTTCCGCTGGTGGTGCGAATTTTGAAGGAAAGGTTCTTTCAAGAACACTCAATGCCAAAATTGACATAAACACTTACAAATAAATCAAGTACTTCCAAGAAAAAGCCCTCGAATTGGAAATTCCAACCGAGGGCTGTTTTTTAGTATATTGAAACTAAAATTTACACAATGGATATATTAATTTCTGTGATCATCGGTGCCGTTTCTGGCTGGTTAGCAGGTGCTATCATGCGCTCTAAATCAACTGGTGTTTTATTAAATATTATTCTTGGTATCTCTGGAGGATTTGTAGGGAACTGGTTGCTCGGTGTCTTCGATATCTCAGCATCGTCAGGATGGAAAGGAGTTATCATTACATCTACTATTGGTGCAATTGTTCTTATCGTAGCTGGTAGAATGATATTCAAACAGAAACCCCGTAAAAGAAGATAGTCGTCGACAACATGAGACGCCAGTCCTTCTTCTTTCTATGCTTATTCTTTACGTTTGGTGTTCACGCCCAAAATGACAATTCGCCTGCACTACTGAACCCCGCTGATTCGTCTGTTTTTCTTTATGAACATAGCATGCGTTACGTTGGAAGTAGCACACATGTTGACATGAACTACCAGTACGTATTGGAATATCTTGTAGAGGTTTTGGAAAAAAATCCAACGTGGACTGTTCACATCCGTGGCCATGTCTGTTGCGGACCGAGCGAACGTATCAGCTGCAAACGTGCAAAAAATGCTTATAAATTTTTAATCCGACTTGGAGTGGACCCTTCGCGCATGAGTTACAAAGGTTACAGCGACACGCTTCCACTGGCTTTTCCTGAAAAAACAGAAGAAGACGAAATCATCAACCGTCGTGTAGATTTTGTTATTCATCGATAGAAAACCTTGGTTAATCACATATTTTAAGTATATTGGTGGGTACTGAATCTACGAAATGATATTTAACAAGAGACCATATATTGCCCAGGAGGAAACAACCGAGATTGTTGTTTCTCTAAGGGATGATGGGATCGTTCACGTTTTTATTAAGCCTGGAACACACATTACCATTGATGTTCAGAAATCAATGCTAGAGACCTATTACAAGGTGACTAAGATCAAAAGACCGTTCATTTTTGAAGCGGGTGAATTCACTTCAATTTCCAAGGAAGCTAGACAAAATGCTACTGCAATGGAAGATTCAGCTCCTGTTGCGGCCTCTGCCATAATCGTAAAAAATCTGGGGCAACGAATAATCGCCGATTATTACTACAAATTCAACAAACCAAAACAACCTTTAAAAATTTTCAAAAAAGAAGAAGATGCTGTTGTTTGGCTAAGTGACCTTTTTCCTGATTAAGTCAACACGTGTACACCAACACGTATTCCTTTTCTACTTGAAACGCACATTGAACCTGTTCTCCATCGAGATCTACAAGCAAAATATTTTTCGCTATTTCCAGTACCGTCATGGATTCTTTGTAATTCTCCACTTTCCCCTTTCGATATTTGTAAATTGCCTCCTTGGCTGACCAAACCAGATGAAGATTGAGATCTGTCAACTGCAGAAGTTCTTCCTCACGTAGGTTCACAAAGTATGACCTGCCATTAAATAAACCCTCTTTTCTTATTACTTGGATATCAATCCCTACGTTTTTTTTTTGCGATGTTTGAATTGCATACCAATTCTTTGAATGAGATAAGGATAATTCAAGATGAGGTAAACGCTGAATATATGGAGCCCCTAATTCCGTGTGTGCAATTTCTAGATTTGATTCTCCTATTAATTTTTCCAAGCACTTTCTTACAAAGGAGCGTTCATGTGATCTTCGATCTGCCCGCAAATCCTGATCCGTCCCATCATAAAAAACGGCAACTTGCCCCTTTCCACCTGCTGTAGATTCATGAAACTTCTCTTCTATCATCACTGTAAGTAAAATTAGCAATCTCATCAATATAATCTCTTATCTTTGATTGCTGATTTATCTATGAAGAAACGGAATTTACCCATACGAATCCTACTTGTTCTATTCAAAAGCATAGTTGGTACATTAGAATTGTTTTTTGGCTTTCTTTTCGTGCTAATCCTTTACATCATTATCGTTTCTAATATTTCGACACCTGAGGTGCCTCAACTAGAAATTGGAGAACGCCAAAAAGTAGGAGAAAACCATTACGTTCTCGGCAACAACTGGCTGAAGAAAAATGAACAGGGAATCTGGGAAATGTACATTGAAGGTGCTCCTTACGAACGAGGATTAATTTACGGGGAACTGGCTAAAGAGCTGATACAAAAACAAGAAGAAATCTTTGTAGGTCAAATCAATAATTTTGTTCCTAGCCAGACGTGGCAACAATTCCTGCGTTTGATGCTTGGTTTCTTTAACAAAGATCTACCGAACAACATTCCTTTGGAAAATCAACAGGAAATTTACGGCGTTTCTCAAGCCTTTTCGGATGAATACAACTACATCGCACCAAAATACGACCGAATACTGAACTATCACGCCGCACATGACATTGGTCACGCACTCAACGATTATAGTATGGTCGGTTGTACGTCATTTGCGTTACGCAATGAAAAAACCGAGGACGGTGGATTATTAGTTGGTCGCAATTTTGACTTTTACGTTGGCGATGAATTTGCAGAAGAGAAAATTGTTCTTTTTGTAAAACCAGACAAAGGACATGCATTTGTATCGTACTCATGGGCAGGATTTACAGGAGTTGTCTCTGGTCTGAACGACAAAGGTCTGAGCGTTACCATTAATGCTTCAAAATCTGATTTACCAACCTCTTCAAAAACGCCAATTTCTTTGTTGGCCCGAGAAATTCTTCAATACGCCGAGACAATTGACGAAGCGATTGCTATTGCGAAAAAAAGAAAGACTTTTGTATCAGAAACACTGCTTATCAGTTCTAATAAAGATGGAAAGGCAGCACTCATTGAGAAGTCTCCTACAAAATTGGGGGTCTACAACCCTGAGACAAATGAACTTATTTGTTCCAATCACTACCAATCAGATGCGTTTATAAACGATCCCATCAACAAAGAAAACATTAAAGAAAGCGATTCGAAGTTTCGCTACGACAGAGTTAAAGACTTGCTTGGTAGAAAAGATCAATTTGGCCCACAAGATGCTGTCAAAATACTACGTGATCAGCATGGAAATAAAGAAGATACGTTGGGAATGGGTAATCCAAGAGCGATAAATCAACTAATAGCACATCACAGTGTTGTAATCCAACCTGCAAAGCACTTGTTTTATGTTTCTACGCAGAATTTTCAATTGGGAACATATGTCGGATATGACCTTGAGAAGGTGACGGAAACTGGGAAAATTGAGTCTGTTCAATACATTTCAAAAGATCCATTCGTGGATTCTCCCGCCTATCAATCATTTAATAGCTACAAGGCAACGAAGAGTAAAATTTCGAAATTTGTCAATTTTGGAACCTCTTTGAAGTTAAGTTCAACCGAGATCAAGTCCTTTATTGAATCAAACGCGGAACTCTACATCACTTATGAAATGCTGGGTAGATACTTCCTCGCAAAAGAAAAGCCCCAGGAGGCTAAGAAATATTTTAAAATTGCGCTGGAAAAAAACTTGGCTTCAGAAGCAATTCGGGAAGAACTAAATGTACTCGTAAAAGAATGTGATGAATAAATCGACGATGGTAGAAAACAGTGAGCAAATGATAGCTTTAAGGAAACTTATTCGTTACGCATCAGAGCATTCTCCCTATTACCGAGAAACACTGAAGGGACACATTGAATTGACGAATGACTTCGGAATTGACGACTATAAAAAATTGCCCTTCACCTCAAAAGAAGATCTCGCCGCAAACAACGAGAGTTTTTTAGCTGTTCCTAAGAATAAAATAGCTGAGTACGTTACAACTTCAGGAACAACAGGTGATCCAATTTCGTTGTACCTCACAAAAAACGACTTGGTTCGTTTGGCAAAAAATGAGCGCGACTCGTTGGCACTTATGGGAAGTACGTCGGAAGATCTATTTCAACTATTGACGACAATTGACAAGCAATTTATGGCTGGTCTCGCCTACTTTTTAGGTGTACAGGAACTTGACGCTGGAATGATTCGCATTGGACCTGGTGTTCCACAATTGCAATGGGCCTCCATCCTTAAATACAAACCCACGAAACTAATTGCGGTTCCTTCTTTCATTGTTACGCTCATAGCTTACGCGAAAGAAAACAATATTGATTTCCAGAACTCATCAGTTGAAGCAATTGTGTGCATTGGAGAACCAATTCGAAATGATGATCTTTCATACAACACCTTAGGTAAGCGCATTGCGGATAATTGGGATGTTAAGCTTTTCTCTACCTACGCTTCAACAGAAATGGGTGCTGCATTCTCAGAATGTGAAGTTCAGCAAGGATGTCACTTAAACGAAGATTTACTTTTTCTCGAAGTGTTGAAAGAAGATGGAAACGAAGCCTTGGATGGAGAATCAGGTGAAATTGTTGTCTCAACCTTAGATGTTGAGGGAACGCCGCTTGTTCGTTACCGAACAGGAGACATAGCAAAAGTCTATCGCCAAAAGTGTTCATGCGGCAGAGATACACCGCGTCTTGGGCCAATCATCGGTAGAAAAAAACAAATGATCAAATACCGAGGAACAACGCTTTACCCCAAGGCCATTTTTGAAGTAATGGAATCGTTTAGTGAAATTTCCTGTTATAAGGTTCTGATCAACAAGGACGAACTAAACAACGATGAAATCACAATTCTTCTGGAGGAAAAGATCGAATCGCTAGAAGTTTTTGGAAAAATCAAGGAACTCTGTCAAGCGCGTTTGCGGGTGATTCCTAAATTTCAATTTATTGAAGCCAACGTTTTGAGATCGAAGGTTTACGTTAAACATCTTCGCAAACCTGAAAAGATTAAGTTTTCGTAGCCATTGAAATAACCTTAGCCAAGGTCGGCAAAACGGTCGCATGTCTTTTCACGAAAGGATTTGTTTTATCCCAAACATATCCAGCAAGCACTGAGCAAATCTGTTTTTTAAATTCAGGATTTCCATTCTCGGTAAAGAAAATAGTGTGTAAATCACCAGAATACCATCCATCGACATAGCTTCTAAACACTTCTATTCCGTGCTTCATGAAATCTACGTATTCTCTTTCCCAGTCTACCTCCTGCCCTTTTAATTGATTACAAACAAGATCCGCAGCGTGGTAACCTGATGCAATGGCAAGTGTAACTCCAGAGCTAAAGACTGGGTCTAAAAATTCTGTGCTATTCCCACAAAGTACAAACCCTTCTCCGTACATCTTTTCTACAGAGATTGAGTAGTTTAAAATTTTCTTAGGTTCGAACATCACTTCCAAATCTTTGAAGCGACCATCTAATCCTGGGAACTCACGAATAAGCTCTTTAAATTTTACTCCATCGTCTTCAGCACATTCGTTAATAAAGTCTACCTCCCCAACGACACCAACCGAAGCTGTCCCATCTGAAAAAGGAATAGACCATACCCATGCAGTATTCTCGCGAAAGGCATGCACAAAGATATTATCAGAAGCCTTCTCTGTTCTTTTAGAATCCTTGACATGTGTAAAAATTGAGCCTCTAGGAATCGAAACGGCTGGCTTCTCCAAATTAAACATACGTGGCAAGACACGACCATAACCACTGGCATCGACAACAAAACGCGCGTGGATTTTATGTTCTGTCCCTGTTGAATCCAAATAGCTAACTACTTGTTCTTCGGCTGAAGTTTTTACATCCGTCACCTCAGAATTGAACGAAACATTCACTCCCTTTTTCTGAGCTTCCAAAATTAAAGCATGGTCGAAGTCGGCACGCTTTACTTGATAGGTGTAATCCCAACCTTCTGTGTAGCGCTCGCTGAAAGAAAACTCACAGACCTCTTCATCGTGATAAAAAGTCACTCCTGTTTTTACTTGAAATCTCTTGTCTTCAACTGCTGCCAGAAGTTCCAATTTTTCAAGATAATCCATACACTTAGGAAGTAGACTCTCTCCGATAACAAAACGTGGAAACTCCATTTTTTCAAGGACTAAGACAGAGAAACCATCCTGTATCAATCGTGTGCTCGCAACAGCTCCCGCTGGTCCAGCACCAATAACCACTACGTCATATTGATTTTCCATCATGCATCTTTTATTTTTTCAATCAATTCTTTGCTATCGATAAAATTAAAGCAAGTGACAAGGGCGCCTATTGTTGCTCCAAGTATTCCATGAAACACTAGATTTTGTCCTGTTTGATATAAATTCGGAACACGCGTTCTTGCATTAATCTTCGACAGCATAATGTTATTATGGTCTTTCAGAATTCCATACAATGCTCCATCTTCAGTTCCTATATAATCTTTATACGTCAAAGGCGTGGATGAGTAAACACTTCTAATCGATTTTCTCAAATCTGGAAATATCTTTTCTAGACGCTTAATAACTAGCTCTTCTTTCCTGAGTTTAAACTCCTCATAACTTTCTCCTCGCTCTCCAGCCATCGCTACGGTGTTAAACGTCTCGCTCCATTCCTCAACTTCACTGTAATCCATATAAGCCATCACAGACATTGAATCGGCAAATTCACCCTGTCCTTTCGTTGCTGGAGTACAAATAAATAAGGCTTCAGGCCACTCTTCTTTATTATAGTCTACGGTATCCCAAACTTCATCCTTCGTATAAGCATACATGTTGTAATTCATATATGGAAAGGTATCCTTCTCAAATGAAAGATAGAGCATGAATGATGAAACTGTATTGCTCAATTTATCCAATCGATGTCGATACGCAGCTCTGAAACGATCTTTACCAAAAATTTCAACCGTTTTCTTTGGATGCGTGTTTGAAATAAAATGCTTCCCAAAAAATTCATCTCCTGCCTTTGTGCGAACACAGTAAACATTTTTGTCAGAATAAGAAGCACTTTCAACGTCCTGGTGTTTCAGTACAAGTCCTCCGAGCTGGTGTATTTTTTTTGTGAGAAGCTTCGCAATCTGAGAACCTCCATTAAGCATCCGATAACTCCCTTTCAGGTAACTATTCATGATTAGCGCCACAACATACATTGGCGTCGTCTTACGGTCACCAGCATACAACAGTCCGCTTCCCAACAAGACAGACTGTAAACGTTTATCTGAAGTGATCGACTCAACAAAATCCCAAGCGCTAATGGAAAGAATTTCAGGATTGCTCACATAATTTTTCGTAGATGAATCCTCATCTTCAAGATTGTACAAAGGAAAAAAATCACAGATCTCAACCATCTTGTCACAAAAGGCATCAATTCCTGTTTTCTCATCAGGGAAATTGGCATATAGACCTTCCTTGAACTTTTCATAGCCTTGACCATGGCTGTATGTGCTTCCATCTGGAAAATAAATGAGGTCAAAACAATCATCATCCAATCGTTTCATTGAAAGATCATCCATGATTCCCAAATATTTGAAAATTTTGTTCAGATTTTCTCCTTCATCCAGACTCCCAATGTAGTGCACACCCGTATCGAAAATACGCTTGTCTCGACTGAAGACTTGGAGGCTCCCTCCTATTTGATGATTCTTTTCAAGAACAATAACAGATTTTCCTTCGAGCGCTAATAAGACAGCAGAAACTAGCCCACCTATTCCACTTCCGATGATGACAAAATCATATTCTTTCTGTTTGACTGTCATTGACTCTTTTTCGTAACACGAAAACCACATTAGACGTTTTCGCCGACTGCTCCATCATTTCACATTCCAGGTTCCGCTCTTCAGCGAATTTAAAAATATCTTTTGATGAAAAGAAGGATAATTCTTCCGTTGTCTTATTGAAATTCACAATTTGTGTAGAGTACTTTTCGGTTCTCCTTGTAACATCGTGACGTTCAGACATATCAGTAATTCCATCACGAATAACTAAGATTCCATTTTCATTCAAATTGTCGACGGTCATATTCAACACCTCAAATTGTTTCGCATGTCCCATATAGTGCAATACGTCATTGTAAAAAACGACATCCGCCGATGCTATTTTCAGATCTCTAATATCTCCCTGAACAAAATTTAGATTCGAATTCTTGTCATAACCATTTTGCGCTACACCAATTTTTTCAGCGTCGTAATCAATTCCAACAATCGCTCTGTCTTCATTACGGTAATGTAAAAAATAGCTCAAATAACCCAAGCCACACCCTACATCGTATATCTTCTCTCTGTCTTCTATTAAATGATCGTAAAATGCAAAATTCTGTTTTTCAAACTTCCATTTTATACGTACGTACCATTCCAAGACTGGACCTTTGTACAGGTAATTGTAAAGTACCCGATTTTTCAAATAGGAAGCATCCTCTAGCTCATGTTTTGCAGTACTCAACGCCTTCCGCATCAATGCCTGAACATCTTTGGTAAACAAGCCAAAACGCTGCTGGTAAATGGCATCATCTGGCGTGATTCGTTCCAATGGCACAAGAATCAGCGATCCTGATTTAATGATCAAGTCATTCTTTGGGTTCACGTAATGCGCTCCCACAATTAAGATCGGTTGTACATCAAGATTTAGTTCTTGAGCAAGGTAAAACGCTCCTTTGTGGAACCGATTCATCTTTCCATCTTTACTTCGTGTCCCCTCAGGAAATATCATCACTGAGTAACCGTCGTCAATTCGACCTTGAATCAATGTTAAATTGTATTCCGTTCCTTCTGCTACGAATAAGTATCCTGAATAGCGAATGAAGAATCCGAAAACTGGAGAATAATACACCCATTTCTTAACCATGATAATCACCTTTGGGTTCATCATGATCATCAAGAGGATATCAAGGAAGGACGAATGGTTCGCAACGATAATGGATGGTTTCGAGAAGTCCAAACGCTCGGGATTCAAAATCTTTTTCTTGACATGGAATCCTAAAAAGAGTGTTGACCAAGCCAATTTAGACACTGCAAAATTCAGGTACTTACGTTTCTTACTTTTAGGTATTGGCAAAAGAATGAACGGAAGAAGCAATACATTTAAGACAAGGCAACCGATGAAAAAATAGGAAAAGAGGAACATACTGTAGATCAGTCCCAAGAACGTAATTGGCGACCGTTTCCGCTTTGTTCGATTTGTAATAAAAAACCGATAGAGGGCTGGCTGAACAACCAATGTTACGAGCATTATGCACGCAATTCCTACAACGCTGATTATCGCAATTGAATGGATAGCAGGATGTTTGGCAAAATACAAAGCTCCCGTTCCAATAATTGTTGTCAAACCAGACAGAACAATAGCCGATTTATAGGACTTCAACGCATCTGAATTGAGCTTATATTTTTGTTGCAAACCGTCTGTAACGAATATGCTAAAGTCATCACCCAGTCCAAAAATGAAGGTTGCAACAATAATGTTGACGAAATTGAACTGGATGTCGAAAAAGCTTGCAATCCCCAAAATCCAAATCCAACTGATGACCATTGGTAAAAATGCAAAGAGTGCTAACTCCAGCCTTCCATAGACTACAAGTAAGGAAAAGAAGACAAGTAAGGAAGAAAACAACAAAAGATAATTGAAATCGTCCTGAACCGTCAACATTAAGGTATTTGCCATTTCAGCCACATCAAAAATGTATACGCCTTCAACTTTGTTTACCTCATCCTTTAACAATCCTAAATCAGCACGACTTACAACAACGCTTGTAATTGCGTTCCATCCATTATCCGTCGCATATAAAAAACGTGACAATCCCAACATCTCAAGAATCTCCTCTGACTGCAATTCTTCAGTCGCAGAACTCTGCATTCCTTTCACCCATTGTTCAAAAGGATCAAATGCTTGCGACGAAAAATCATATTGTTCAGCTTCCGAACGAATTTGTTGCATACTGGAATCAATACGATCCTTCCAAAACAATTGCCACTGACTTCCTCGCTCTTCACTAACGGAAGAAGGAATTTGATACGGCGCAATAGACATGAGCTCGTCCAAACCGTGCTCATCTCTGAAATTTGCAAGGCACTTGTACAGCTCAAAATTTTGTTCGGCCAACTCTACACGGCTTCCTGCTGAAACAAACAAATGCAGTTTTTTCTCCTCATGCGGATTAATCCCTGTGTAATACTCTTCCTTCTCTGCGAGTTCATCTGTATGAAAACTCAGATTATTTAAATCAGAATCAAATTGAAATTGATTTGCACGAAACAGGAATACGACCGTTAGAATCAAAATCCCATACATGGAAATTCTAAACATCCACTTCGGCATTTGCCAAGCTTTGCCTTCTGTCTTGCTTATCCTCATTTTGAAGCGTGTAAAATGAAGAAGGGATGGCAGTAACAATAACGTAAACAGTGCCGCAGAAACAAGCGTGCAAAGGGCAATCAATCCAAAATTTTGCAAAACCACAGAATCTGTGAAGATGAGCGCCGAAAAAGCCGCAACGGTAGTGAAGCTTCCTACGAGCATCGGAAAACTCAATTCCCGTACCGATTGTTTTAAATCGCCAGAATGTTTAAGATGTGTGAAGAAATGGAAAGAATAATCAAGGACGATTCCCATCAACACTGCTGCCGTAGCAATGGAAATAGCAGAAATCTCTGGATGAATATAGCCGACCATCCCAAGGCCACTGAATCCTGAAAACAATGCGGGAAGTATAAAGTATAGCGGTGTTAGGATGCTCCGATAATAAACAATCAGCAAAAGAAGAATAAGGCCAAGACTGACAATTAAGGTCACAAACGTATCTTCCTTAACTTGTCGCGCATTCTCGTAGGAGATCTGAAAGGTTCCGAAATAATCAAAATCAACATGCTTTCTGAGTTGAATCAATTTTTTGTTCAGCTCCTCGTTCTTCACGTTGTCATCCAATTCAAAATTGAGAACAGCCGTGAACAAAGCTTGTTTACCATCCGAAGAAAACAAGATTCCATCTTCCACCGCCATTGCTGAGGAATCAGAGCGCGGATTCAAGTCTTTAAGTTTCTCCCAGGCAATCCCCAATGGATCTTTCGCTAAGATTTTTCGAAAGAAGAATGCATTCATTGAGGACAGTCGGTCAGTGATAGAACCAACAGACCTTGCAATAGAATCAGGATGAAGCTTTCCCTCTATCTCACTGTAATCATTCGAATCTAAAAACGAAGAAAAATTGTCATAATGGTAGTTAAGAACTGTTTCCTCTTGGTTCTCACGAAAGACTTCCATTTCCGAAACAAGACCTGCCACCTCCGTTTCAATCAATTGTGAAATGGAATCTAGTTCAATCGATAAATCGTCAATCTCTTTCCCTTCAGCATCAATGGAAAAAACAATCTGCTTATTCAGGTTATTTTCTTTCAGGATATTATTGAATTTTTCAAATTCTTTACCCTGAGGAAAAATTGAATAAATATTCTCATCCAAATTCAGATGCCGAAATCCAAAATAGAAAAGTGCTATACAGCCTACTAAAAAGGTTATAAAGACAAGGAAATGTCTATTAAAAAAGGAAACGATATTTGCGAAAAATTTTCCCACAGACTAGATCTTACACATCCCTATTATCACTATTCTAACTACCTGATTTTCCATCTCCGTCAAAAGTAGAAAAATCAAGCTAATAAATGATTCAACATCTGAACCTTTCCAGCAGTGTCACGAAACAATATTTTTTTAGCTTTGCACTGCTATAATTGCATGGAACCCTGTCAGAGTATCTCTACTTTATTCACGCAATTAAATAACAAAATTGAACCTATATGAAAGCAGTTAATGCATTATACGAAGCTCACAAAATAGCTTTTAGCCCCTTTGTTTTTGAGACAGCATACACGATGTTGGAACTGGGCGTGCTAGAATCCATACACAACCATAGAACAGGGATTTCAATTGAAGATGTCGCAAAGGAGACTGGCGTATCTGACTATGGAGTTCGTGTTTTAGTTGAAATGGCCGAGGCAGCTGGTATACTTGAAAAGAACGAGAATGATTTATACATAACCACTAAAATTGGGTATTTCTTACTTCGCGATGAAATGACAAAGGTTAATCTATACTTCACGCATGACGTATGTTATGAAGGTCTATTCTTTTTAAAGGAATCGATTCAAAATGGAAAGCCAGAAGGATTAAAAGTCTTTGGAGATTGGGAAACTGTATATGAAGGCTTATCTCAATTGCCAGATCAAGTGAAGAAATCATGGTTTGATTTTGACCACTTTTATTCCGACAATTCATTTGATGATGCACTGCAAATTATCTTCAAAGATCAACCATCACAAATTTTTGACATTGGCGGCAATACAGGAAAATGGGCAATTGCAAGTACGAAATATAATAAGGACGTCCGTGTAAAAATGTTTGACCTTCCTGGACAGATAAAGGTAGCCAAAGAGAATGTCGGGGCAATCGAAGATATTCGAGACCGTGTTGAATACCAGGAAATTGACATGCTCAGTCCTACTTCGGAAATTCCAGGTGGAGCAGATGTATATTGGATGAGTCAATTTTTAGATTGCTTCAGCGAAGATGAAATAGAACAAATTCTCCTTAAAATTAGAAAAAACATTTCTAAGGATGGACGCGTTTACATCATGGAAACGTTCATTGACAACCAACGTTTTCCAGCAGCAACACACAGCCTTGTAGCAACATCTTTGTATTTCACAGCAATTGCAAATGGAAACAGTAAAATGTACACATCGACAGCAATGAAATACATCGTTAACAAGGCTGGATTTGAATGCGTTAAAGAACACCACTTACACGAAGACAGCTTTCACACAATTTTAGAACTTAGAGTGAATACCTAGGACTTTGGTATTCGCCATGAATCTGGATTGTTCAGCGTTTTTTTAACACTCCAACCTATCACCTCAGATTCGTTTGTAAACAAGTCCATTTTTCAGCTAAAAAAAGTATTTTTGCATGTTTAATTTTACGTTAAGGAAAGATTAACACAAGAGAATAAGACCAGATTGAGCACTATGAATGATATAAATTTATCTCAACTTGAGGAATACGCGTTAGGTTATAAGGAATTCAAACTGGACGAAAAATTGGTCACTAAGATCGATGAGTCGTTCAATTTTTTGAAGTCCTTTTCCAGCGACAAAATCATCTACGGAATCAACACTGGATTCGGGCCCATGGCTCAGTTCAAGATTGATGATGATAAACTCAACGAACTACAATACAACCTGATTAGGAGTCATTCAAGCGGTGCAGGTGCCGTTCTAAGAGAAGAATACGTTCGCGCCATTTTGGTAGCACGAATCAACAACTTTTTACAGGCAAATTCGGGAATAAGCGCTGGAGTAATTGAAAAATTAGTCGAATTCTTAAACAACCGTATCAATCCTGAGATCTATTCACACGGTGGCGTTGGTGCCAGTGGAGACCTTGTTCAGCTTGCACACTTGGCTTTAAGTCTTATCGGTGAGGGGCACGTCTATGTTGATGGAGAACGCGTTGAGGCATCCAAAGCCTTGAATGATGCAAACCTTAAACCTTTAAATGTTCAATTGCGAGATGGACTAGGTTTAATGAATGGAACATCATGTATGACGGGAATTGGTGCCATCAATCTCATTTATGCATATCGCCTATTAAACTGGTCAGTAGCTAGTTCAGCTATCATCAATGAGGTTGTTGAAGCATTTGATGATTCTTTTTCAGAAGGATTGAACAAAGTGAAACGTCACGAAGGTCAAAAGGAAATTGCATCGCAAATGCGAGATTTCCTTTCAGATAGTAAGCTTATCCGTCAACGTGAAGAGTTGTTTAAGGACAACGTTGAAATGGGACGGAAAAAATTCAGTAGAAAAATACAGGAATACTATTCGATTCGTTGCGTACCTCAGATTTTAGGACCTGTTCTTGAAACGCTTGATAGTGCAAAAAAGGTCATTGAAAACGAATTGAATTCAACAAACGACAATCCAATTGTTAGTGTAGACGATCAAAACGTTTTCCATGGTGGAAATTTCCATGGGGATTATGTTTCCTTAGAAATGGACAAGATTAAGATTGTAATCACTCGACTAACAATGTTGGCAGAGCGACAATTGAATTTCTTGCTCAACTCACCACTCAATGGTAAGTTCCCAGCATTCTTAAACATGAAAACGCTAGGATTCAATTTTGGAATTCAAGGAATGCAATTCACGGCCGTTTCTACAACTGCGGAAAGCCAAACACTTTCTAATCCAATGTACGTGCACAGTATTCCAAACAACAATGACAATCAAGATATTGTCAGTATGGGAACCAACAGTGCTATGATGGCGCGTCACGTAATTGAAAATGGATTCCAAGTTATGGCGATTCAGATTATGTCTGTTTGTCAAGCAATTGATTTATTGGACGAAGACCAACGAAAGTTACTCGGATCAAAAACAGAAGAACTATATAAAATGGTTCGTGATGTAACTCCAGCCGTTACGGAAGATGTACCACAGGCAGAAAACATTGCGAAGGTTACTGATTTACTAAGAGCAAATCGATTTGAATTATGAAATGTGCACTTGTAACAGGATCCTCACGAGGAATTGGTAAAGCGATTGCTGTGCAATTGGCCAAAGACCTAGGGCTTCATATTTTGATTAATTTTTCTTCAAATGTTGATGCAGCAAAAGATACGCTCAAACAAATTGAAGAAAACGGAGGAACAGGAGAATTACTTCAATTTAATGTCCAAGATTCAGCAGCAGTTAGTTCTGTTATTGAAAAGTGGCAAGAAGAGAATCCTGAGAACCATGTTGAAGTACTAGTCAATAACGCAGGAATTACACGCGATAATATTTTCCCAATGATTTCTGAAGAAGATTGGGACAGCGTTATGAATATTTCTGTAAAAGGAATGTACAATTGTACACAAGCCGTATTGAGAAAAATGTTGAGAAACCGTTCTGGACGCATCATCAACGTTGCTTCTCTTTCAGGATTGAAAGGAAATCCAGGACAAACGAACTATTCTGCAGCCAAAGGAGCAATGATTGCTTCTACAAAAGCTCTTTCACAAGAAATAGCGAAGCGAAAGATTACAGTGAATGCAATTGCGCCTGGTTTTATCATCTCTGACATGACGAGTGACCTAGATGAGGATCAATTGAAACAAATGGTACCAGCTCAACGATTTGGAACAGCAGAAGAAGTTGCACATTTAGTAAGCTTTTTAGCTTCTGACAAGGCAGCTTACATCACAGGAGAAGTAATTAATATCAACGGAGGTATTTACGCTTAATATGGAAAGAAGAGTTGTCATAACAGGTATTGGTCTTTATTCGTGCATTGGTAACGGAAAAGAAGAAGTACTAGATTCTCTTCGAACTGGAAAAAGCGGAATCATTTATGATGAGCCACGGAAGGAGTTCGGTTATCGTTCGTGTTTAACAGGAATGGTTGAAGACCCCAATCTAAAACCATTTTTATCGCGTCGTGAACGAATTGGAATGCACCAGCCAGCGATGTACGCATATATGTCAACCAAGGAGGCGCTTGAACAGGCGAAACTGGATGTTGACTTTTTAAATGCAAACGAGACTGGAATCATCTTCGGAAATGACAGTACAGCTGGAGCCGTAATCAATACGGTTGACAAAGTACGTGAGCGAAAGGATACAACATTAATTGGCAGTGGTGATATTTTCCAAAATATGAACTGCACCGTCAATATGAGTTTATCGACAATCTACAAACTCAAAGGCATCAATATAACATTGAGCGCCGCATGCGCATCAGGATCACATTCTATCGGAATGGGTTATTTGCTGATTAAGCAAGGACTTCAAGATCGTGTTGTCTGTGGTGGAGCACAAGAAATTAATAAATATGCAATGGCGAGTTTTGATGGACTGGGAACGTTCTCTCCTAGAGAAGACCAGCCGGCAAGTGCTTCTCGACCATTTGATGCAGGAAGAGATGGGTTAGTTCCATCTGGAGGTGCCGCAACATTGATTGTTGAATCGCTTGAATCAGCAGAAAAAAGAGGTGCGCCAATTTTGGGAGAACTCATCGGTTATGGCTTTTCATCAAATGGTGAGCACATATCCAATCCTAATTTTGATGGACAATTCCGTTCACTTTCAATGGCATTGAAGCAGGCCGGAATTAACGCAGATGTTGTTGATTATGTCAATGCACACGCTACCTCTACCCCCGTTGGCGACTCTATGGAAGCGCAGGCCATTCATTCCGTTTTAGGAGGAAAAGTTCCTGTGAGTTCAACGAAGAGTATGACAGGTCATGAGTGCTGGATGGCAGGTGCAAGCGAAGTGGCCTATTCTTTGTTAATGATGGAGAACAATTTTATTGCGCCAAATATTAATTTTGAAACGCCAGATGAAGATTCTGCAAAGATTAACATCGTACCAGAAATGCGAGAACAGAATATCGACTGCTTCCTTTCCAATTCATTTGGATTTGGTGGCACTAATTCTTCATTAATTGTGAAAAAATTTGTAAAATAACGGATTACTACGAATCAAGCTATGAATAGAGAAGAGATCATATCGACTACAAAGAGATTTTTATCAGAGGAATTTGAGGTGGAGGAAAGCACAATTTTGCCTAAGAACAATTTGCAAAAAACGCTTGATTTAGACAGCCTTGATTATGTAGATCTAGTTGTTGTTATTGAGGAAAACCTTGGATTCAAACCAACTGCAGACGATTTCAAATCAATCGACTCGTTTGATGATTTCTACACGCTTGTTGAGAAGAGACTTGCCTAATCTGGCATAAAATAACATGGAAAAATGGGACGGAAAAACTAAAGGATCCTTATTAGGGTATAAGTTTTTCATTTTTTGTATTCGGACATTTGGCCTTAATGTTTCTTACTTCTTCTGTTACTTCGTTTCAGCCTATTTTGTCCTCTTTTCAAAAAAACAACGAAACGGACTCAAACAGTTTTACACCGTTGGGTTCAAGTATTCAAAAAAGAAGACCCGTAAAATAATATTCAAGAATTTCTACAATTTCGGGCAAACATTGATTGATCGGATTGCTATGCAAACAAGCAAGCGAAAAGCGTTTACGCACACCTTTAACAATGAAAAAATACTCCGTGAAATGCACGAGAATCAAAAAGGTGGAATCTTGATCTCTGGTCATCTGGGAAATTGGGAAAACGCAGGAAACTTAATCCATGAGCGAATTACCAGCACTATCAACATAGTTATGCTCGATGCTGAAGTTCAGAAAATCAAACAATTTCTGGAGCAAAAAACAGGTGGGCCTAAGTATAATTTGATTCCTATAAAGGATGATATGTCCCACCTAATCCTTATGCATCAGGCACTAAGAAGAAACGAATTTATTGCTATTCATGCGGACCGCGTTACCGATCAAGGAAAACACATTGAACTCGATTTTTTAGATGGAAAGGCTAAATTTCCAGCCGGTCCATTTATTATGGCGCATAAGTTCAAGGTTCCTATTACTTTTGTATATGCCGTGAAAGGATCAAAGTTTCACTACGACCTATTTGCAACTGACCCAATTACTGAATCAAATTCGGAAATTGAAATTGCAGAAAAGTATGTGAAGCATCTTGAATCCATGGTGCGCAAGTACCCGGCTCAATGGTTTAATTTTTACAATTACTATGTTGATTGAAAAAGAAAATATTACGCGTTTCATTCCTCAAAGGGATCCGTTTGTGATGATTGACAATTTGATCGCTGCAGACGAAAAAGGATTTGAAAGTACATTTGAAGTAAACAGTGAGAATCTATTCTTAGAGAACGATGTTCTTTCTGAATCAGCCTTGGTTGAAAATATCGCTCAAACCTGCGCCGCTGGATTTGGGTATGTTAACAGCCTAAAGGGTGAAGGTGAAGGTCAACTTGGATTTATTGGTGCGGTATCACGACTTACTGTTGATTCTTTGCCATTAAATGGTGCCAACATCTCGACAAAAATTGAAATATTAAATACTTTTGACAACATTCATTTAATCCAAGGGAGCGCCTATTCAAATGAAGAGAAATTAATTGAGTGTCAAATGAAAATTGTTATTGCGTGAAAGTGCTTGAATCAACCATAGAAATCCCTGTACGATTCAGTGAAACAGATGCCATGGGTGTTGTGTGGCATGGTAATTACTTGAAGTTTTTCGAGGATGCCAGAGAACGATTTGGAGAAGATTACGGGATCAAATACATGGATGCTTTTAATGCTGGTTATTACACACCAATCGTTAAGTCTGACATTAATCACAAGGCGTCTGTATATTATGGCCAGAAAGTTAAAGTACGTGCCATACTGGAGCAACATGCATCATCCAAAGTTGTTTTCAGGTACGAAGTTCACAACATGGAAACAGGAGAACTCGCTGCCACAGGTTCAACAACGCAAGTCTTTTTGGGAATTGAAGACCGTCTTCTGGAGCTCATCAAACCAAAATTCTTCGCCGAGTGGGAAGAAAAGCAAAACTGGCAAACATTGTGAGCGAATTGTACTTATCATATGGCGGACTAATTACCCCTCTTGGCGATACAGCGACTGAGAACTTCGAAAATATGCGTTTGGGAAAATCTGGCGTTCATAAAGTATCAGGATCGGGCTTCAACAAGGAAGATTGGCCTTTGGGTAAAATTAACTCGCTTACTTCTGAGAATCGATACACTGAATTACTGGAAAAGATTTGCGAAGCGTTAATTGAAAATGTAGGAATCGAAATCCTTAGCGCTGACAGAACATTGATCATTATTAGTTCTACGAAAGCGGACATTACGGCTTTACCGTCGGACACCTTCGCTTCAACACGCGAAATCCTTAAAAATAAATGGAACCCTGCACACGCGCCATTGATCATTTCAAACGCGTGCATTTCAGGTGTTATGGCAATCAATACTGCTGCCGATTATATCAATGGTGACAAGTACGACACAGTCGTTACCATTGGAATTGACGCCCTATCTGATTTTATCGTTTATGGATTTCAATCCTTGTTCGCATTGAGCGATCAATCAAGTAAACCTTTTGATAAAAACAGAACTGGGATTTCAATCGGAGAAGCCGCTGGAGCCATTGTCATCAGCAATAAAAAGCCTGAAAATGGTGCATTCTGTGTAAACTATCTCGGAGGTTCATCTTCCAATGATGCGAACCATATTTCTGGGCCTTCGCGAACAGGGGAGGGTTTATTCAGATCAATTAATAAAACAGCTGAACGATCATCTATCAATATCCAAGACATCGACTTCATTTCGGCGCATGGAACTGGTACGATGTATAATGATGAAATGGAGAGTATCGCATTTGATCGATTGAGCCTCAATTCTGTTCCAGTGAATAGTTTAAAGGGGTATTTCGGACACACATTGGGAGCTGCAGGAATTATTGAAGTAATTTCTACAATGCTAATGATAGAACATGGTCTTCTTTTGAAAAGTCCAGGATTTGAAGAACAAGGAACAACCAAGAAGATGAATGTGCTTTCGGAAAATGTAGAAAAAGAAGTACAACTAGCATTAAAAACGGCATCAGGATTTGGAGGAGGAAATGCATCACTAATTCTTAAAAAGAGTCTATGAAGATCTTGGCAAGTTGTAAAATAAGTGATCAAGGAATCTACCTTAACGGTGAAGTCCAGCAGAAATACACCAAGGAAACTGACAATTGGAAAAAGGACGTCTATAGCAAAATGAAACTTGATTATCCTAAGTTTTATAAAATGGATGCCTTGGCAAAAATGGCGTTCCTCGGATTTGAACTTATGGAAAGTGTCAGTAGTTTCGAGCATTTTGAAGACAATGATGTTGCCCTTCTTTTTGCCAACAGAAATTCAAGTTATGACACCGACCTTCGTTTCATAGAGAGTTATACTGAAAAAGGAAGTCCAGGTCCATCGCTCTTTGTCTACACACTGCCTAACATTCTCACAGGTGAACTGGCGATTCGTAAAAAATGGTTTGGCGAGAACATCTTTTTCATTCAGGAAAATTTTGATCCAGAGTTTTTCATAGATCAAATTAACTTTTACTTTCGTAAAGGTTCCAAAGCATGTCTTTGTGGATGGGTAGATTCTGCAAATGATAAAGAAGAATGTTTTCTTTTCGTCGTAGAAAAAACAGATGGAGAAATTACAGCAGAAGAATTAAAAAAATATTATAAACAATAGGAAAATGAGTGAACTTAAAGAAACGCTTAAAGCACAAATCATTGAACAGTTAAATCTGGAAGACCTTACCGTTGCCGATATCGCGGATGACGCACCATTGTTCGGAGAAGGTTTGGGTCTTGACTCAATAGATGCTTTAGAGTTTATCGTTCTATTAGAGCAGAATTATGGAATAAAAATAGCTGATCCAAGTGAAGGGAAGGAAATTTTTCAGTCCGTTGATTCGCTTGCTGCATACATTGAGAAGAACCAATAAGACGAATGAAAATTCACGTTACTGGATACGGATTGATCTCGTCCATTGGGACAAATGCTGAAGAAAGCATTGAATCTTTACGCAATTTAAAAACAGGAATTGAACGTGGAAGATCACAAGCTACAAAGGCATACAACCTTGGCGCAATCCACTTATCGAATGATGAGTTGAAGAAACGTTTTGACCTGAAAACAGATGGATCAAGAACGGCTCTTCTTGGAATGGTAGCTGCTAAACAAGCATTTGAAGGACACGAGCTTTCTGATGAAATTCGCACTGGACTAATTTCAGGAACTTCGGTTGGAGGAATGGACATCAGTGAAGTCGAGTATAAAAAATACTTGGATCAAGACGGTCACAATCCAGAAAACTACAAACACCATTCTAGCGGGACAAGTTCAGATCAAATTGCCAATGAATTGGGAATCAGTGATTTTGTTAATACAATTTCAACAGCTTGTTCATCTGCTGCAAATGCACTGATGATGGGAGCAAGAATGATTAACAACGGTATGCTTGATCGCGTAGTTGTCGGTGGAACGGACAGTTTAACCCTCTTTACGATATCAGGATTCAAATCGCTGATGATCTTTGACGAAGATTGGTGTCGTCCCTTTGATGATACACGCAAAGGGTTAAATCTTGGCGAAGGAGCTGGTTATATCGTTATTGAATCTGAAAAGTCACTTGAGATTACAAAGAAACAACCGCTAGCAGTTCTCTCAGGATACAGTAATGCCTCAGATGCCTTTCATCAAACAGCCTCTTCGCCTGATGGTCACGGTGCCAAGCTTTCTATGACAGAAGCATTACGCGTAGCTAATATACAACCTGAGGAGATTGATTACATTAATGCGCACGGAACAGCGACCCCCAATAACGACCTTTCTGAATCGCAGGCTATACAAAGTATTTTTAACGATCGAATTCCACCATTCAGTTCAACAAAGTCCTATACAGGACATACCTTGGCTGCCTCAGGTGGAATTGAAGCTGTTTTTGCAATACTCGCACTTCAAAACGGTTACCTCTATCCTAACCTGAATTTTAAAACGCCTATTTCAGAAACAGGATTGGTACCACAAACAACTTTTGAAGAAGGAAAAAAAATACGGCATGTCCTTTCCAATTCTTTTGGTTTTGGAGGAAATAATTCAACAATCATCTTAAGCGCTACATGAATATGTACTTCATTCATACCATAGCATCAATTTCTCATCAGGATTCATTTCAGGTTCCCAATGTATTCGAGCAACTAGAGAAATTAGGAGACGACAGCGATATTGTTTCACCCAATTATAAAGAGTACGTTCCGCCAACGGCGTTACGACGTCTGGGGCCTGTTCTTAGAATGGGACTAACAGCATCGATTGAATGTCGAAACAACGTAGATGCGGATTTTGACGCAATTTCTGTTGGAACAGCCCTTGGATGCTTAAAAGACACTGAGAAATTTCTTGTAACAATTCATACAACTACAAGCGACTTCTTATCGCCGACCGCTTTTATTCAATCAACGCACAATACGATCGGTGGACAAATCTCCTTGGGACTTAAGAACCATGCGTACAACATGACGCATACACAAAACAACTTGTCGTTCGAAGTAGCTTTGATTGATGCAATGATGTGTGTAAATGAAGGAAAACAGAATGTTCTCGTTGGTGCAGCCGATGAAAAAATTGATTTCTTAGCGCAAGCTCAACCTGATTTAATACCTGACACACACCCTTTAACATCTGGAGCTTCATTCTTTGTTATCTCCCCGAAAAAAGGAAAGACAAGTATTGGCGTTCGTGATGTGTACACAAACTTCAATGCTACGAATAGCGATAAAGACATTCAAAACTTCTTAAGCAAGAACGACATTTCGACTGATGACATCAACGTGATTCTTAGTTCTAGTGAACAGTCTTTTTCTGATAAGCAAGAAACACTCAATTACCTAGATTATTCAGGAATGCATTACAGCGCTCCCGCATTTGCTTTGCACTTAGCCCATGATTATTTGCTTTCAAAAGACAAGCAACTTGCACTCATTATTAATGATATGTGCCCAGGAAGACTAGGTCTCACTTTGGTTCAAAAACAATGAAACATCGGATAAATACGCTGCTTTTCGCACTAGCCATTACGCTAATATCCTTGTTTCTGAGAGAATCGTGGTTTTTCATCCCACTTCTCATTCTAACTGGTATCGCCTACCTCACGATTCTTAGCTTGGGTGTATTGTTTATGCAATACAATTACTTCCTAAAATCAACGACACGGTTGAACGGAGATTCATGCTTAGTTACATTCGATGATGGTCCTGACCCTGAGCATACGCCACTCATTCTAGATATTCTTGCAAAACATGACGTAAAGGCAATCTTCTTCGTTGTCGGAGAAAAAGTCGAGCAACAACCTCAGATCGTAAAACGCATTGTTTCCGAAGGACATCTACTCGGAAACCATTCACATTCACATAACAATTTCACGTCACTCTTCTCGCGAAAAAGACTGTCGGCTGAAATTAAACAGGCACAAGAAGTCATTGAATCAGTTTCTGGAACCAAGGTCAACCTCTTTCGCCCACCAATTGGGTACACCAACCCTAAATACGCCACTGTACTGGGTCAACAAAACTTGAAGTGCGTCGGTTGGACACTTAGAAGTTATGACTCTGTATACACAGATCCTAAGAAGCTTTTACAACGCTTAATTTCCAGAATAAAACCAGGAAACATTGTGCTTATGCACGACAATTTAAAGGTTGCAACTGAATCATTGGACACCTTCCTTTCGAAAGCTAAGGCGAATGGTATTATATTTGCTTCGTCGTCGAACATCAAATCAATATTAGATGCATAGACTTTTACTTTTCGTCATTTTACTTATCTCTTTCGGGGGAAATGCGCAATCTTACACTAAGGTTAAAAATTCGGCTGCTGTAAAAGACAAAATCAACAAACAAGCCAAAACAACAAGCGCAATTGCAGCAGACTTCAAGGAAGTTATTTACTCTAGTATGTACAACAATCCCAAAACGGGGAATGGAAAACTGATGTACAAGGAGGCCAACAAAATTAGATGGGAGCACATTCTACCTAAGAAACAAATTGTACTTATCAATGGATCCAAAGTCCGCCTATTTGAGGACGGAAAAGAAGTTAAGAATGTTACTTCCAATCAAATAATTAAGAAGGTCCAGTCATTGATGATGCAGTTATTTAGTGGTGATTTTTTAAATGAAAAAGAATTTAACGTCTACTATTACGAAAATGAGTCGACCTATAGATTGGTGTTAAAACCCAAGAACAGTAGAATGTCGAAGTACATTTCAAAAATAAAAATGGACTTTGATAAAAAATCGCTCGAGCTTAAAAAAATGATATTTATAGAAACTGAAGCAGATAAAATAGTTTACACATTCTCTTCAGTTACACTTAATGGTCAAATTTCAGATTCAAATTTCACGCAGTTCTAATGCTATTCAAAGACAATTTCTATACACTAAAATCATCTGTAAAGGAAGATGAAAGCCATACGTATTCGATCCAACTCAATCCCGATCACAGTATATTTGAGGGCCATTTCCCCGACAACCCCGTAACACCAGGTGTTGTGCAAATGGAAATCGTTAAAGAGTTGATGAACGAATCTACGGGAACTAAATTAAACCTCAAGAAAATGGGGAACTGCAAATTTCTGGCGATACTCAATCCAAAAACGGATGCCAATGTCGACGTTATTCTTAAAATATCAAAGGGTGAAGATGAAGAGATTAAAGTAAGCGCGGTAATTAAAAATGCCGAGACATTCTTTCTTAAAATGAATGCTAGCTATTTTCCTGCTTAATTCCTTCTGGCTCCTTTCTGAAAATTTTCAAGAGAATAAAACTTATTACAAATGTTGAAATAAATGCAGCTACGGCAAGTAGTATAGCTCCAACAACGTATTGAAACATGTTCTGAGAAATATTGTCTAGTGAAAATATTGAAGAATGATCGATTGTACCTTCTACAACTTGTTGTCCCATTAACAAACTCCCATAAATAATCAACGGAATCATTGGTGGAACAGAAATGTTCGCCGCCGCGATGAAGAGTACTTTATTCAATCGAAACAATACCGCAAGTGGAATTCCCACCAACAATTGAAAGCCCCAAATTGGAAAAATCCCCATAAATGTTCCAAATGCAAGGGAGAATGCTTTACGCATATTGGACTCCTGTGGTTTAATCGTTTCATCCCGAATTAAACGCAGCGTGTTCAAAGAGAAGAATTTCTTTGGATAGTAGTAAAGTAATGCTCCAAGCACCAAAACAGAATTCAAAACACTAATTCTAAAGAAATCACGTGCTGGTCGAAAATGCGATACCCGCTCATCCATATCATATTTTACGCGAATGGGAACTGGATAAAACTTCACCCTTTTCCAAGCCAGACGAACAATAACCTCAATTTCAAATTCAAATTTTCGCGTAAAGAATTTCATCTTCCGTATTGGCTTCAGTGGATAAATTCGATATCCCGTCTGTGTGTCTGGCAACGTGATCCATGTCTCCAACTTAAACCAAAAATTTGAGAATTTGTTTCCGAAAGAACTTTTGCCAGGTACGCCGTCCTGTTCCATATTCCTTGATCCCATAATTACGGAACCAGGGAATTCTTTCGCCTTGTCTACTAGTAACCCTATATCTTCAGGGAAATGTTGACCATCCGAATCAATTGTAACGGCATGTTCAAAATCCAATTCTATCGCTTTTCGAAACCCTTCTCTAAGCGAAAACCCTTTGCCTTTGTTTATACCATTGTCAAGTAAAACTATTCTATCCGAATAGTCTGCTAAAATCTCAGCGGTTTCATCGGTGCTTCCATCATTGATAACAATCACAGTATCCGAATCTTCAACAACCTCAAGAATTCGACCCAATACATCCCGAAGAGTCCCCGCATTATTGTAGGTCGGCATTAGTACACAAGCACCTATTTCGGATAGCATAAATTCAATTTCGTTTGTCGATGCAAAATTAGAAGAATATCATGACTTGAATTGGTACAAAGTGAGAGAAAATATCCAATTTGATTAAACTTGGCAAAATCATTGTAAGTTTGTGTCAAACAAAAATAAAAGATGATCAAATCCATCACTATTTTTCTTCTATCAGCCAGCCTAATAAGTCCAGCACTTATAGATAAGCTTGGTTTTTACAAAGCCTTTGAATCTAATTCAAAAGATAAAATTGAAAACAAGTTGACTGGTCTTGGTAAACTCAAACCATCTACAAGTAAAGATGCATACATCGGTGCGTTGACGATGAAACAATCTCAATTCATGGCTACACCAAAGGAGAAGGTTGCTGTCTTTAAGGAAGGAAGGTTGTTACTTGAGAAAGCAATTGAAAAAGATCCGAAGAATGGAGAATACCGTTTTCTGCGATTTGCAATTCAGGAAAATGTTCCTAAAATTCTGAAATACGCCAATAATATTGATGAAGATTTGGAGTTAATCTTACGCACGTATAAATCCATGGATCCAACCTTAAAGAAAGTGATTAAGGAATATGCTAAACAATCAGACAAACTGCCTTCTGAACGATTAAAATAGTAGTTGAACAACTCATGAAAAAAATTCTTTGTGTTAATTATTCTCAGTCAGGACAGCTGGATGAGATTCTCGATAATTTTCTATCGCCATTGGAAGGCTGTGAAATAGACCGCATAAAGGTGGAACCCAATAAGGACTTCCCTTTTCCTTGGAAGACGAACAGCTTTTACGACGCCATGCCCGAGACTGTCTTGGAGGAGCCGATTGAGCTTGAACCATTCTCTTTCAAAGAAGAACACTACGACTTAATCATCTTTGGATATCAACCTTGGTTTTTGTCGCCGTCAATGCCAGCGACTGCGCTCTTAAAGAATAGGGAATTCAAAAAACGATTAAATAATACACCCGTAATCACTGTGATAGGGGCACGGAACATGTGGTTAAACTCTCAGAAAAGTGTTGTGAAGCATGTCCAGGATGCTGGAGGGAAAATAGTTGGAAACATTCCATTGGTTGATCGCGCACAAAACCTACTAAGCGCTGTGAGTATTGTTCATTGGATGATGACAGGAACAAAAACACGTAAATGGGGCATTTTTCCATTGCCAGGAGTTTCACAAGAGGACATTGAAGGCTGCTCACGCTACGGAGGTCTTTTAAACGACAGGCTTAAGAACAATGAGCTTTCGACTTATCAGGATGCTGTGCTTGCCAACGATGGGCTAAGAATCAACACGAGTATTCTTTTCATCGAAGAACGCGCAAAGAAAATCTTTTATATCTGGGCCAATATTATTAAAAAGAAGGAAGCAAAAGGGAAAAACAGAGCCTTTTGGATTAGCTTTTTTCGGTTCTACCTAAACTTTGCACTCTTCGGTGTAGCCCCCATCATTCTTACAATTTATACGGTATTAATCAGACCGTTAACATTGAATAGCCTTAAACGAAAAAAGGAACACCTCTCCTATCTGGGTATAGACAGGTCTAAATAGTTTAATTTTCTATTATTTTAACTAGTTGAAAACATAAAAAAAAGTACTTTTGTCACCACTAATTTTTTAAGCGCAAATGTCAGAGGTTTACATAACGAGAACATCGCATTTCTTACCAAATGAATCTATCTCTAATGATGAGATGGAAAGTTACTTGGGCTGCATTGGCGAGCAGGCTTCTAAGTCCAGACGAATTGTATTGAGAAACAATGGTATTCAGAACAGATACTATGCAATTGATAAGGAGGGAAATGCCACGCATACAAATGCGCAAATGGTATCGTTAGCGGTTCGGAATTTAACGAATAATGATGATGCAGAACTCAAAGAAATTGATCTTTTAAGTTGTGGAACATCTACACCAGACCAGATGATGCCATCGCATGGCGTTATGGTACATGGTTGGTTGCCAGAAACAGATAGCATTGAGGTTGTTTCACCTTCTGGCGTATGTTGTTCTGGTATGCACGCTTACAAATATGCCTACATGGCCTTGAAGCTGGGCGAAGCGAAAAAAGCTGTTTGCACAGGTTCTGAAAGACTTTCACGTGTTTTACACTCTGATCAATTTGAATTGGAAGTGCAAAAAATGGGAGAACTCGAAGAGAATCCTTATTTAGCTTTTGAAAAGGACTTTTTACGTTGGATGCTTTCCGATGGAGCTGGTGCTTTCATGATGCAATCTAAAAAAAATACAGAAGGTGTTTCATTAAGAGTTGATTGGATTGAAGCTTTCTCTTTTGCTAACAGTGAGGAACCATGTATGTACATGGCGTCTGACAAACTGGAAGATGGAAGCCTTCGTAGCTACATGGACTATTCTCCTAAAGAATTGCAAGAACAATCAATACTTAGCATCAAACAAGATGTTAAACTCCTTGGAGAAAAGATTGTGAAGCTTGGTTTTGTGAAGTTTGAAACGCTTGTAAGACAAAAAGAAGATTTTGACATCAATGAAGTGACTTATTTCCTTCCGCACATGTCAAGTTATTTCTTTGAAGATAAAATCGCCAGTATCCTTGATGAGTCTGGACTGCACATTCCCAAAGAAAAATGGTTTACGAACCTAAAAACGCATGGAAACGTTGGTGCTGGATCTATCTACTTAATGGTGGACGAACTCTTCAATAGTGGAAAACTAAAAATTGGAGACAAGGTATTACTTGCCGTTCCAGAAAGCTCACGATTCTCATACGTATTTAGTTTACTAACTGTCTGCTAGACATGAAAAAGGAAGAACTTCCCCAAGACAAGAGTGCCTTGGATAATTTCACAAGGGAGGTTTGTTATGTCAAAAATAAAGATGGTAAATATGTGACCGACCTTAGCGAAGGCTGGGAAGTAAAATCAGTTGCACTAGACAATGCCTGGGAAGAAATAGAAAGAAGAACAGAAGAGGCCAAGCAAAAAGTCCTAAATGGTGAAGCGAGTCCAGTGCTCTATTTTCTAGAATTAAAATTGATGGATTTGCCTGTTTTGGCAGGATATACAGGTTTCATGAGATGGCAAATCAAGCGCCACATGAAACCGTCAGTATTCAAAAAACTAAGTACGAAGAAACTTCAAAACTATGCCGATGTATTTGAAGTTTCATTAGAAGACTTCAAGAATTTCAACGTTTAAGTGACCGATTTCAAACATATACAAACAGCGCACTGCGAAAATGGCGTTACTGTCAACTTGTTGCAACAACAAGGACTCGACTTTTTAACGGAACCTCTAGCATTCGGAATTGGATCAGGACTTTTTTATATCCATATTCCTTTTCTCAAGGTAAATGCGGGACCAGCAATTTCATTCCGCTCCATGCCAGGTGCAATTTTCAAGCGTACATGTAAGGTTCTAGACGTTAAGGTTGAACGCAAAAAGTTCAAATCAAAAGAAGTTGCTCAGCAATTTCTAGACGCCAAAGTCGACGCAGGAATTTCTGTAGGTTGTCAAGTGGGTGTATTTCACTTGAATTATTTTCCAAAGGAGTACCGCTTTCATTTTAACGCACACAACTTAATTGTTTTTGGAAGAGATGGCGACGACTACCTTGTTAGTGACCCTGTTATGGAAACGACAACACGCCTCTCTCGCGAAGCGATGGAAAAGGTACGTTTTGCGAAAGGAGCACTTGCTCCAAAAGGTCATATTTACTATCCTGTAAATGTTGGTGAAGTAACGGATGAAATGATTCGCAAAGCAATCGCCAAAGGAATTAATAGAAATGTCCGCGACATGTTGCGCATCCCAACGAAAATTGCAGGTGTCCGTGGAATCAACTATACGGCAAGTAAAGTACGGAAATGGCGTGACCAAGTTGGCCCACGTCAAGGTGGACTTTTTCTTGGACAGATCGTTCGAATGCAAGAGGAGATTGGTACTGGTGGAGGTGGCTTTCGTTTCCTCTACGCAGCTTTTCTTGAACAGGCAAGTGAACGTTTGGGAAATGACAAACTCATTGGCATTTCGGAGCAAATTACCAAGTCAGGTGATTTATGGAGAGACAGCGCACTTCAAATGGCGGGGATTTATAAAGGGCGAATTACCGAGCAAAAGGACTTTGATCACTGCGCAGATATCATGAATGAAATTGCTGCAGTCGAAAAGCAGGCATTTCAGGAGTTATCGAAAATTAAGCTAATTTGAAATGTCGAGCGTTATTGAGATACAAGCTATTTCGAAGCAATATCCAGGTGCGGCGGAATATAGTCTCAACACAGTCTCTTTTGGCATAGAACAAGGAGATAAACTAGGTATCTTCGGACCAAATGGCGCAGGAAAAACCACATTAATTTCCATTATCTGCGGAATCATCCAACAATCTGATGGAAAGATAGAATACCACAATGAAAATGGAAGTGTTGATCTAAGATCCATGCTTTTCAAAATTGGCTATGTCCCTCAAGATTTTTCATTCTACCCAGAACTTACACCGTATCAAAACCTCATGTATTTTGGAGCCCTTTACGGAATCCAAAAGGCAGAATTGAAAATAAAAATTGAGCAGCTTTTAGCTGTATTGGGACTTTCGCACGTCACGCACAAAAAAGTCGGCAAGTTTTCTGGCGGAATGAAGCGTCGTGTAAATTTGGCTATTGGAATCATCAACGATCCTGACATCTTATTTCTTGACGAGCCAACAGTTGGTGTTGATGTACAAAGCAAGAACGCGATTATGACCTATCTCGAGGAATTGAATCGTTCTGGAACGACAATCATCTATACTTCGCATCACATGAATGAAGGTCAGGAATTTTGCAACCGCATTATTCTGCTAGACAAAGGTACGCTGATCGCGAATGACACATTACCCGCATTACTAGAGGCACATAACGAGAGTAGTCTAGAAGCACTCTTCTTACGTTTAACGGGGATTGAATACCGCGATTGATGGGGAAATTACTGGCAAGCATAAAGAAAGAATTTCTCATCCTTATCAACGATAAGGTAGGATTGCTGTTGATGTACCTCATGCCGATTCTGCTCGTGTTCATCATAACCTTAGTTCAAGACAGCACGTTCAAATTAGTGAATGACAACAACCTTGAGATCATAATTGTCAACAAAGATAAGGGAGACCTTGGTGACACCTTAATTTCACACCTTGCAAGCACAGGAACCTTCAGCATTAGTGAACATCATGAGCTCTCTGAAGATGGCATTCAAAAAACACTGCTAGATGGAAATGAAATGCTCGCTGTTAAAATCCCAGCCAATTTTTCCGAAAGCCTGAACGCAAAAGCAAAAAACATCAGCATTGGAATGTTGAGTGAATTCGAAATGGCTGATATGAGTGATCAAGTTGAGGAATTGAATATTCTGCCATTGGAAATGTACTACGATCCCGTTTTACAAGAAACATTTCGCTTTTCGGTATTGAGCACGCTGTACTCCCACTTGAGTATTTTAGAAAATCGTTTAATGATTGAGCAACTCTATTCAGAAATGGGGTTTGACGAGATTCCTGAAGGAATGGAAGATCAATTTATGAACAATCGAATTGGCATTGAACAAGTGTCTGCAAACAACTCTTCTGGACAGGTCATTCCAAATTCAACACAACACAATGTCCCAGCCTGGTCAATTTTCGCAATGTTCTTCATGGTTATTTCACTTGGTGGAAATATTGTTAAAGAGCGACTTAGCGGAAGTTTTGTCCGACTGCAAACCATTCCAGCGAGTTTTTCACTTGTACTTATCAGTAAATTGTTCATGTACGTCTTCGTAGCATTGACACAGCTTGCGATCATTTTTGCACTTGGTAAATTTGTCTTCCCATTAATTGGTCTTCCCGCATTGGTTCTACCTTCAAACATTCTCGGACTAATTGTGGTCTCCTTTCTCTCTGCTCTATCCGCCATCAGCTTTGCAATGCTTGTAGGTACATACGCAAAAACACAAGAACAAGCCAACGGATTTGGAGCCATTACAGTAATCATTTTAGCAGCTATTGGAGGAATTTGGGTACCGTCCTTCGTGATGCCTTCTTACCTTCAAACCATTGGAAACGCATCCCCTTTACATTGGTGTCTTGAAGGTTATTACACACTATTTTTAAAAGGAGGTGATTGGTATTTGCTTTCTCCTACCCTTTTATTCCTAATAATCTTTATTTTAGCGTGTCAGATTTTGGTATACATTAAACTAAAAATTCAAAATTACATTTGAAATGAGTCAAAGCAGAGAAGAACTTAAGCTTGAATTGAAAAAGCATATCGTTGAGTATTTAAACCTTTTGGACATTAAGCCAGAGGATATTAAGGATGACGAACCATTGTTTGGACCAGACCTTGGACTAGACTCAATCGACTCAGTAGAGATGATTGTGCTTTTGGACCGTGAATATGGAATCAAGATCAACAATCCAACAGAAGGAAGAACCATTTTGGTAGATGTAAATACAATTGTAGATTACATCGAGGCGAAGAGAACAGAAAAATAAGCACCATTTTGGAAAAGGTTTTTGTAACGGGAATGGGTGTAATATCTGCCATTGGTAACGATGTTGCATCTAATTTATCTCAGCTAAAAGCCGCGAAAACGGGAATTGGTAAAGCGGAACATTTCAGTTCTAAGTATACTGCATCGCTCAATTTTGGAGAAGTAAGTATGAGCAATGAGGAGTTGACTGCTCTTGTTGCTGATCGAAACAAAATTGGTGCACTAGAAAATGAATCTGGCTTAAGCAGAACTACGCTTTTGGCATACTTGGCATTTCAGGAAGCCATTGAACAGGCACAACTCAACGCTGACGATTTAATATCTGTTGATACGGGTTTTATCTCGTCAAGCACAGTTGGTGGAATGTCAAACACAGATGAACTCTACGCCGATGCAAACATGAAGGGAGAACCTTCTGAATACGTTACTTCCTATGGTGGAGGTGAACATACACTTCGTATAATCAAAAAGCATGGCATCAAAGGATTTACAAGCACCATAAATACCGCTTGTTCTTCTTCTGCTAATGCTATTATGCTTGGATCACGCTTAATTAAAGCAGGACGCGCAAAACGTGTAATTGTTGGAGGCGCTGATTCATTGGCAAAATACACGGTGAACGGATTCAATTCCTTAATGATATTGTCTGAAAATCCATGTAAGCCATTTGATACAACAAGAGACGGCCTGACCTTGGGTGAAGGTGCGGGATACCTCGTCCTTGAAGGCGAGAGCGTTTGCGGTGCTAAAAAAAGGCTGGCTGAAGTTACAGGCTATGGAAACTCCAATGATGCCTTCCACCCTTCTGCAACTTCGGATGAAGCTTTTGGCCCTAGGCTCGCCATGGAACGTGCTTTGGAATCAAGTGGACTAGAGAGCTCTTCTATTGATTACATCAACGCTCACGGAACAGGCACGCCCAATAACGATATCACGGAAATGTTTGCGTTCAACGAGACATTTGATAAAATACCTCCGTACAATTCAACAAAATCATTTACGGGGCACACATTGGCAGCAGCAGG
>CAJQJL010000048.1 GCA_905478665.1 uncultured Flavobacteriales bacterium | reverse complement strand
GCTGCCAAGGTAACCGTTGAACAGTTATCTGTACTTCCATTATCAATGTCTGCTGCTGTAATCGTTGCATTTCCTGTTCCATCAAGATAAACTGTAAGATCTTGACAAGAAGCTGTTGGTGCTGTACTATCAATAACTGTAACAGTTGATGTACACGTACTTACATTTCCACTTGCATCTGTGACTGTTAAGGTCACTGTATTCGCTCCAGTGTTTGCACATGTGAAAGATGTTACATCCAATGCCAATGAAGCAACAGAACAATTATCTGTACTTCCATTGTCAACATTACCTGTTGTAATTGTAGCGTTTCCTGTTCCATCCAAGTAAACTGTGATGTCCTGACAAGATGCCGTTGGTGACGTTGTATCTGCTACTGTTACTGAAGATGTACAGGTACTAATATTTCCACTTGCATCCGTAACAGTCAATGTTACCGTGTTCGCGCCAGTGTTTGCACATGTGAATGTTGTAATGTCTGCACCAAGCGCAACAGTTGAACAATTATCTGTACTTCCGTTATCAATGTCTGCTGCTGTAATCGTAGCGTTTCCTGTTCCATCCAAGTACACTGTGATGTCCTGACAAGAAGCTGTTGGTGCGGTACTGTCAATAACTGTAACTGTTGATGTGCATGTACTTACATTTCCACTTGCGTCTGTGACTGTTAAGGTCACTGTATTCGCTCCAGTGTTTGCACATGTGAAGGTTGTTACATCAGCTGCCAAGGTAACCGTTGAACAGTTATCTGTACTTCCATTATCAATGTCTGCTGCTGTAATCGTTGCATTTCCTGTTCCATCAAGATAAACTGTAAGATCTTGACAAGAAGCTGTTGGTGCTGTACTATCAATAACTGTAACAGTTGATGTACACGTACTTACATTTCCACTTGCATCTGTGACTGTTAAGGTCACTGTATTCGCTCCAGTGTTTGCACATGTGAAAGATGTTACATCCAATGCCAATGAAGCAACAGAACAATTATCTGTACTTCCATTGTCAACATTACCTGTTGTAATTGTAGCGTTTCCTGTTCCATCCAAGTAAACTGTGATGTCCTGACAAGATGCCGTTGGTGACGTTGTATCTGCTACTGTTACTGAAGATGTACAGGTACTAATATTTCCACTTGCATCCGTAACAGTCAATGTTACCGTGTTCGCGCCAGTGTTTGTACATGTGAATGTTGTAATGTCTGCACCAAGCGTAACAGTTGAACAATTATCTGTACTTCCGTTATCAATGTCTGCTGCTGTAATCGTTGCATTTCCTGCTCCATCCAAATAAACTGTGATGTCCTGACAAGATGCCGTCGGTGCAGTCGTATCAGCTACAGTGACAGTTGCTGTACACGTACTAATGTTTCCTCCTAAGTCCGTAACACTGAGCGTAACTGAATTCGCTCCAATGTCTGCACATGAGAATGTACTAATGTCTACTCCTAAAGTTAATGTCCCAGTACAGTTATCTGTACTTCCGCCGTCAATATCAGCTCCTGTAATCGTTGCACTTCCAGCACCATCTAGGTAAACCGTAATATTTTGACAAGCTGCTGATGGCGTAATCGTATCTAAAACCGTTACTGTTGATGCACATGTCCCTACATTTCCATTGACATCTGTAACTGTTAAGGTAACTGTGTTTGTTCCAGTGTTTGCACAGGTGAAACTACTTTGGTCCAAGCTCAAACTTGCAATACTACAATTATCACTACTCCCGTTATCTACATTCCCTGTTGTAATGGACGCATTCCCTGTTCCATCAAGGTAAACCGTAATATCCTGACAAGATGCCGTCGGTGCTGTTGTGTCAGCAACCGTTACAGTTGCACCACAGCTTGCAGAATTTCCTGCTGCATCTTCAACCGTTAAAATAACCGCATTTGCTCCAACGTTTGCACAAGTAAACGCACTTGTATTTAATGAGTAGCTTGTTATCCCGTAATTATCTGTACTACCATTGTCAACATCAGTAGCTGCAATAGTTACGTTTCCAGTACCATCCAAGTACACGGTAATGTTCTGACAAATCGCAACTGGATCCTCTGTATCAACAACTGAGAATCTCTGGTGATAAATCCCATAATCATCTCCATCTTGTCCAAATACCCCAATATTATGCCCCCCACTTTGCCATCCAATTACTAGGTTATCAATATTTGAATTCCCAGCAACATTGGATAGCATTTGATAATTTGCCGTAGTTGAATTTATTAATGTTTCTACTCCGACAGGTGTTCCATCTTGTAGGTAAGCCTGTGCATACACACCAGCAGCATCACCATCCTGATTGTAACTTGTCCAAGTTACTACCCAACCATCTTTCGTAGGGTTGACATGAGGATTGTTCTGTGTACCTGCGGTAGTTGTATTAATACTAATTTCTCCACCAATAGTGGCACCTGTGTTATCGTACAATTGTCCATAAACCCCATAATGATCTCCATCTTGCGCGTACGAAGACCAAGCGACGAAAATGTTTCCTTCATAATCCATCGCAACTGCGGCTTCTTGTTGGTTTCCAGCAGTTGTAGTATTTACCTGTGTTTCAGAGCCCACAGCATTATCATTTTGGTCGTATCGCTGCATGAAAATCCCATGTCCATCACCGTCTGTACTTTCATCCTGCCATACCCATACATAGGCTCCAGCTGAATCCATTGCCACATCTGGAGTTGCCTGATATCCAGCGGTCGTTGTATTTATGACTGTTTCTGCAAATTGCGCTGCACCACTACTGTTAAATCCCTGGTAACTTGCTCCCCATCCGTTTCCATCTTGTCCATCATCGGAATAACCAACAACGAATGATCCATCATAAGCCATGGCTACTTTTGGATCTACTTGTTCATCTGCAGAAGAATCATTTACACGATTCCTTGTTACAAGCGTTCCTGTATTGTCATATAATGCAAACCATACACCCCAACCATCTAAATCTTCATATTGCGATTGCCACGTTACGACAAATTTACCATCATCGGCCATAGCCACGTCTGGTTTTCTTTGACTGTACTCTGTTGTATTGTTAGCTTTTATAGGAGCTCCATTCGCGGTGCCATCACTGAGGTATCTTTGAAAATAAACACCATGATCCATTCCATCTTCATCTTCTGATGCCCAAACAACAATATAGTTACCAGAGCCGTCCATGGCTGTCGCAACTTCTTTTTGGTCATTTGCTGTTGTTGTATTAGAAAGTGTTTCTGAGCCAACGAGGGTCATCTGAGCTGTAGCATCTAACGAAAAAATCGTCAAACACAACCCGATGAATAGGAATTTTGTAAGCTTGTTTTTTTTAAAAGTCGAATGCATAATCAATCTTGTTTTATTGGTTATGCAGCTTATTTCTTATCAGCAGCAGCTTCCAGTTTAGACTCTGTTTCAACTTTCACTTCAAGCGTTTCTAACTTGCCTTGAAGTTTTGCCATTTCCTCTTCGTAAGTACCGAGCGCATTTTGGTATCTGTCGATCAGCTCTTTCTGAGCAGCCAAAATTTGCTGTTGTTGATCAATCTGTTTTTGTTGAGCTTCTACTTTCTTGTCAAGTTCTTGGGTTGCCTTTACTAATGGAACAACAAATTCCGCATAACGCAATCCATACATTTCATAGTCATCATGCTGAGGCACCTTCACACCTGAGAAATCGTACCCCAATTCTTTAGCTGTAGAATGAACGTCCTGTGCAATAAAACCAGAATAGACAATGTTTTCTCGGTCATCTGGAAGATCCAAGCCATTCGAACAATGGAATTTGTTAATCTTTCCAACATCAAAGTTATAGGTGACCGGTTCCAGGCGCCTTATAAAGTCTAGTCCAGGGACATTGGCTTTCACATTGGTTTTAAATCGACCGTCCGAGGTGGCGGTCCAGTTGACCGCACCGCCAATGGAGGTGACGGAATTGTTTCCAAGATAAATTTCGTTGTCAGCGGTTACAGTCGCACCATTTCCGAGCGCCATCGAGTTATTCCCCGTTGAACTTGCCGCATAACCAATTGCAGTAGCGTACTCGTTATTCGCTATCGATGTCGCTCCCAATGCAACAGAATATGCCGAATCGACATCCACCGCATGTCCAATCCCAACAGAATACTCTGCTTCAACGGTTGTGGTATATCCTATTGCATTTGAAAATGCCGAATACGTACTGCAAGAAGCTCCAAATGCTGTAGAGTAATTCCCATTAATGTATGAATTGGCACCAAATGCCATACCCCTATCGTACCTAGCATCGGCATCATACCCAAAAGCTATAGCCCGTGTATTATCGGTGTACGTATAATTACCAAAAGACATGCAGCCATTCGCTTGTGCCCAAGCATAATAACCAAATGCACAGGCATCATTATCCTCGATGGAAATATCTGCTCCAACAAACGTATTACGGTAGACCGTATTATCTCCTGAGAAATCAGCCAATGCTCCCATTCCAGTATTGAAATTTCCTTCTCTATTTGTATATCCACAAAATGAACCTACATAGGTGTTGTACCATGCCTGCGTTGAATTATTTGTACGGTTGTTATCATACCCTGCATACGCTCCAACAAAAGTTACAAAGCTAGAATATTCTGAACCAGCACCTGACGCTGCTCCAAGATAAGTGTTGTAATCTCCTGTTGAATTGTCAAGTCCAGCTGAATCACCTAAGGCTGTGTTGTGGTGGCCATCTCTGTTATCATAACCTGCTTCAGAACCAACGAAACAGTTTCTGTACCCCGTCGTATTCGTACGACCTGCTGTACTTCCTATAAAGGTATTATCACTTGCCGTTGTATTGTTATATCCAGCATCTTCACCTACAAAAGTAAGGTCGTCTCCAGTTGTGTTGTATAAACCAGCTTCTTCCCCTATGAAAACAACATCGGATCCAACAGTATTGTTGTAACCCGCTAAGGTTCCAACGAAAGTACCATCCGTATCTGTGCTGGAGTAGCCAGCTCCCTGACCAATATAAGTGTTATCCTGACCAGTTGTATTCGTCCAACCCGCATCTTGACCAACTGCCGTATTTTGCTGACCAGAAGTAGTTCTATAACCAGCACTCTCACCAATAAACGTGTTCATGGAGCCACTTGAGGTATTATGTCCAGCTGAATCTCCATAAAAGGTATCGTAATCACCAGTAGTGATACTAGTTCCAGCTCCAGCTCCTTGCGCTTCATTATTGGTTTGCCCATTAGCAACAGGATTCAGTGCGAAAAATGCACAAACTGCAATAAAAGTATACTTGATTTGCTTCATAAGAAAACAGTGTTTCAGGTTCATGTTTTATTAGTTGCCGAAAAACAACAATACCCGCGAAAATAAACAATTTATTTTTAACATCCATTAACAAGACAAATATTGGCCGACATTGGATGTCTAAGATTGACGGAAGAGCTTCTTTGCTTCAGACTTGTCTTCCGCATTACGTAAAGTGTGTAGAACTCTTTGGATGAACTCCTCTTCGGGCCATTGTTCCAAATATTGTGTGCAATACTCTTCGGCATCTTCATACGCACCAGCTTCAATGGCGGTATGAATTCCAACACGAAGCGCTTTATTGGGGTTGGGATATTCCATTGCCACTAATGTTGGAACATATTCATTTGCCTTTTCAAAATCTCCGAGGAAAAAATAAGTAATTACCATCTCATACACATTGTCTCTCAAGAGCGGGGCATAATCATGGGCTTTTTCCAAAAGTTGAATTGTCTCTTTCGGATCTTCTCCTGCATTTCTATAATGAACTGCCAATTTTGTCACTATCTGAGCATACTCCAAGTCTTCTCCCATTATAGCGTCCTGTTCCAATTCGTCAATTATTCCCATATGAACTTTCACCCTCTCTTTGTCGTTCTCAAGCATATTGATTCCTGTAAGGATATAGGAACTTGAAGCAAGCCAATAGGTTCGGAATTGGTACTTCCCCATACTGATAATTCTGTGTGCCTGACTCTCACTGCTCGTGTTGACGAACATCCCACTCAGCCCTATAATGGACAAACCAATTACAGGAGCAAATAAGCGTGAAGTTAGCGATGGTTTGATTTCCTTTTCGATCTGTTCTTTCCTTTTTCGTGTTCCAACAACAAGTATAGTGAAGACCAAAAGTGTGACTCCTGGAATCCCCATAATATCCCAGTCTGCTGGCATGGAAAACAACGGATTAAAGACAAAGAACAACGGTAGGTACAGCAACATTGCGTACCCGCTAATTTGAACAAGCGGATGCATCAATTGAATCTGCTTTCTTCTCACAAAAAACAAAACAAGAAGAATAAGAATGGCTGCTGCCGACCACGAGAATAGGATACTGAAATAATCAAAAATGTGAGCCCCGCTAAATAAATTATACCGATCCAATGGAGCTGGATCACTGCTGCTTATTGGAAGAAAAATAGCATCAATATATGTGTCAATTGTAAACCTCCGAGGCCCGAAAATACTTTTTGTAATTCCAATATAGGTGATAATTCCTAAGATATATAGCGGAGCCACGCCCCATTTAAAGATGGTTCGCCATTCAATGTGTTGTCCTTGTTCTCGAATCTTGCGAACATGGTAGATTGCTATTGCTAAAGCAATGGGGAAAAGTAATAGTCCTGTGGTGTGAAACTTAATGTTAAGTACAACTAAGGCAAACAGAAGAACCAGCTTTTTCATTGAAGGATCTTCATAATAACGCACAACCACATACCAAAATGCTGCAAGCAACATATACACTGGTGCGTATACTTCAAAATGACCGCAAAAAACTTGTGTCAAAGGTGTTCCAACAACCAATAAGGTTAATAACAACCTGTTGTTCTTTAGGCTTGTGACACGTTGCACAATTCCCAATAAAAAAAACACGAATCCTGCTCCACACAGTGCATCGAACCATCGAAACACCTCATCTAAAGTCATCCCTAAATAATAAGAGCCTGATACAATCAGTGCTACCGTTGTTGAGGTTCCAATCTTACTATCAAAAAGGTCAAAACTGAACAGATTATCCACATAGCGCTGCTCCAAAACCTCAACGAATTCTCCTTTCTGAGGAAGAATAAAATGTGCATCTCCATAGATATCTGTAAAAATGGGGAACTGATAAAAAACAAAACACGCCAACACTGGAAGTCCATAACGCCAAAGACTATCAGCATCTGGCTTTACTTGAGCATCAAGCTTGTTAAATAGCCCTTTCTTATATGCATAGAACGTTAATGCAACACCCCCAAAAACGATTAGTGGACCAAAGGCATCAGGCAAAAAAGCAGGGTGATGAAACGCCCAAAAAGTATCTGGAAAATACAACCCCAGTGCATAAAGACCAAAAATCGCACAAGCTATGATTAACAGATTATTTGAAGAGGATGTTTCTTTATTACTCATGGTTACAATAATACTCAAATCCGCTTCGAAGTTATCAATTCTTGCGAAAAGGAGTTAATGAACCAATTGTCTTATTCACCTTCGGAGGCTAGAATGTAACGTTGGGAAAATTCGTCAATGAAATTCCTCATTTGTATTGCACATTTATTTCCTGCAAGCTAAATCAGGTTCTCCTGTCATTGCTTACATAAACCTAACGCTATGAAAAACAGAAACTCAATTGGCCCAAAGGTCAAAACAAGATTACGACTCCGAAAGATTGTTCTCTATACCACTGGTGTAGCTATTATTTCCGCTATTGTTTGGAAATTTATCATCGGAACAGCTGTCACAATAGGCAATCCAGGAAATGTTATGGGAATGTTCACGCCTTCCAATGGCCCTCAAGTCACGGGCTATTCATGGATGAAGACGATAACAATCAATAGTTCTCAGGTAATGGACACTGTCGATTTGATCGATTTTCCTTTACTCATTTCATTCACGGAAAATGATTTGCGCTCTACAGCTAACGGGGGAAGTGTTGCCAGTGATTTTGGATACGACATTGTTTTCAGCGGAGCGAACGAAGCACAACTTGATCACCAAATCGAATCTTACAATCCAGTAACTGGCGAGTATGTCGCATGGGTTCGGCTCCCCATTCTGTATCATGATGTCGACACCGAACTCAACATTTCGTGTGGTAATTCTTCAGTTACCGCTGATCAATCTACGGAAAATGTTTGGAGTTCATCACACGAGGCGGTATGGCACATGTGTGACGACCCTTCTGTGTCCGAATTAAATGATGCCGCTGGTACCTTCAATGGACAAGCGAATGGCAATATGACCAGTTCGGATCTAGTTGATGGGAAAATTGGTTCGGCGATTGATTTTGACGGAACAAATGACTTTTTCGCCATTGAGGACAAGAATTACTCAAGCTCAGGAGCTATTAACGAATTGACTGTCTCAGGATGGGTAAACACTTCCTTTTCAACAAACAGCTGGACGGGTAATTGGGCACTTCTTGATTTTGATAGATCTGAGTATTTCAATTTTTTCATTCATGGACAGGGTAAAGTTTCATTCTGCACGAGAGGTGCAGTAGCTGGGATTCATGATTTTCACAGTGGTCAAAGCGGTCAGGTGAACGATGGCAATTGGCATTACGTTGTTGGGACAATCTCTCCCACAAAAAAACAAATCTATATTGACGGTGTACTGGTAAATACCATAAACAACCCACATAATGGATCAGACTTAGGCACAGGGGCGACACGTTACGGTTTCATTGGTGATGGATCGGAAGCATCTGGATTCAATGGAAACAGAAACAATATTTACTATAAAGGTAAAATAGATGAACTCCGCTTTTTGAACGTTCAATTATCTGCTGGTTGGATCGCGACGGAATTCAATAATCAATCTTCTCCTGAGTCCTTTTATAGTCTAGGTGATCCATACAATTTACCGATTGAATTAATCGCATTCAATGCAGAGTTGAAAGGGAAAGAAGTCTTTGTTGATTGGTCAACAGCTTCTCAACGCGACAATGACTACTTTACAATTGAGCGATCAATAGACGGAACGGAGTTTGACATTGTCGGCGAAGTTGATGGAGCTGGAAATTCAACGGAGATTCTGAAGTACGAATTTGTAGATACGGATCCTCTGGAAGGGTTCTCTTACTATCGCCTACGACAAACAGATTTTAATGGTGAAACCGAAGCATTCGCACCTGTTTCCATCAATTACATCATTCCTGTAGACAGGGTTTCAATCGAAACGGTATATCCAAATCCGTTTACAAATATGTTTACGGTTGACTTCTCCATGAGTACATCCTCGGAGGTAGAAATTATGATGACAAATTCAAATGGAATGCAAGTCTTTTCGGACGCTGTTGTGGCTGAAGAAGGTCAAAACAAATACGTATTCTACTCCGATAGCGATTTAAAGACTGGAATGTACTTCTTAAACATTATTCAGAATGGCGAAATCTTGGCTTCAACAAAAGTGATGAAACGCTAGTCAAATTCAGAATCTAAACTACGAACGATGACAGATGTTTTAAATACGCGAATGAACGGTTGGGCTACAGAAATGGAGCGGAAGAAGCTGAAGCACAATATCGCAGGATGTTGGACGGCAGTCATTCTCAATCCAATTTGGTTGATCGTAGACTATTTTTCAGCTCCTGACGATTGGTTGATGATTGCGCTCATTGATCTGCCAGTCTCCTTACTCATTCTCGTTCTAATCCTAGTACATAAGAAGCTTCGGATCACGGCAAACCAGATAGGCGTAGTTGCGATTTTAGCCCTGTCTATTGCAGCAGCTTTTGTTTGCTCACAGCTTGAATTGGCGCCTTTTCAGAAGTTAATGATTTCATACACTGCAATTTTTATTGGCGCAGGGATGCTCGTGATCATGGAAATGGTTTACTCAATTGTCGTGGTTGTTGTTAGTTTCATTTTTAACCTCGTTTTCTTCTACTTGTTCAGTCCACTCTCTCTGGAAGAGTTCCTTTTCAATGGAGGCTTGCTCGTCGCTTTAGTAGCCATCTTTATGGTGATCTCTATCCAGATAAAATACCGTCTAGCATCACGAAGTGTTGTCTCAAAACTAATCCTGAGCCGCAATCAAGAAGAACTTATTTCAGCTAAAAAAGTCGCTGAGAAATCGAAAGAAATGCAAAGTCAATTTCTCTCGAACATGAGCCATGAGATCCGAACACCGATGAATGGAATCATTGGAATTACGCGACTTCTTCAGGGCTCAGAACTCAATCAAGAACAGCGACATTATCTGAACACCATCATTAAATCTTCAGAAAATCTAATGGTAATCATCAATGATATTCTTGATTTCTCCAAAATCGAAGCAGGAAAAATTGTCATTGAAGAAACGCGTTTCAATTTAGATAGTCTCCTTTCTACAGTAGAAGATATTTTTGCACTCAAAGCCAAGGAAAAAGGGATCCATCTTTCATTAGAAAAAGAAGACGACGTTCCCACCTGGGTACATGGAGATTCGGTTCGACTCAATCAAATTCTTTCGAACCTGATCAGCAATGCCATCAAGTTCACTGAGAAAGGAGGTGTCACAATTCGTACTTCCGTAATCATGGCAGATGATACCCATGCAACGCTCTGGATCAGAGTAAAAGATACTGGCATTGGAATACCTGAAACTAAATTGGGCAGCATCTTTCAAAGCTTTGTTCAAGCGAGTTCGAGTACTACACGCACTTACGGTGGCACTGGACTTGGTCTCACAATCACCAAAAAACTTATCGAGTTGCAAAACGGAAGATTGTGGGTAAGAAGCACTGTCAACAAGGGAACCATTTTCAACTTCAAACTACGCTACAAGATCGCGGCAAACGAAAAGAGAGATGAAGAAAAAATCCACGCGCTAGAGAAAAAATCCAACGATATCATCTTGAATGAACTCAAAGGAATTGATGTTCTTCTTGTGGAAGATCATCCAATTAATCAAATGCTGGCTACTCGAGTTCTCAAGGATTGGGGGTTTAATGTGACGCTAGCTGAAAATGGATTGATTGCCCTTGACATCATTAGCAAGAATGACTTCAACCTTGTGCTCATGGATATAAATATGCCTGAAATGGATGGGTACATGACCACTAAAGAAATTCGGAGTGGCAAATACACACAGAACAGTGAGATTCCAATTATTGCAATGACAGCCTCGGCATTCATCGGAGACAATCAAAAATGTTTCAAGGCTGGTATGAATGATTACATCTCTAAACCTTTCAATCCACAGGATTTATTAGAAAAAATTTCAAAACACACAATTCATATACAAAAACGCGCCTAAATGCGAAACCTAAAAACCACACACCATGAAAATACAGCAAGAAATATCAAATCGAATCCTTAAGCAGCACTGCCTAGGCTGTAAGGTTGCCATTGTCGTAAACATCCTCTGGGGCGTTTTCAATTATTTCATCATTGAAGAAAATAAATGGGTCTATGTCGGCATTAACTTCGCTGCTGCCACCATAATCGCACTAGCCATTATGAATAGGGAAAGGCTTAAATTGAATGGCGAAGTACTTGGAATGATCCCAATGCTTACTACGCTCACTGCCTTTGCATACACATACAACACAGTAGATCTTGAAGTCTTTCAAAAAATGACGTATACCCATGCTGCCGTATTTATTGGAGCAGGAATGTTTTTGCTTTGGCACATTAAATATTCGATTCTCGCAAGCATTTATGCAATCATTATAAATCTGGCTTTTTACATGCTGTTTTGCACAATTTCCGTGAACGATTATTTGATAAATGGAGGAATATTGATTGGTACAGTCGCCATTTTTATGATCGTATCCATTCAGGTGAGGTACAAACTAGTATTGAGCGAAATTACCTCACAAAAGGCACTTGAAGAAAGTAGACTGGAATTGAAAGCTTCTGAGGAACAGCATCGCCTTCTCTTTGAAAAAAACCCAACCCCTATGCTTATTTGTTCTTTAGAGACATTACAAATTCTAGCGGTGAACGACCTTGTTATTTCAAAATACGGCTATTCACGTGAAGAATTTATGAAAATGACTATCACCGATTTACACAAAAAAATTGACTATAGCGACGTGATCCTTCACACGAAAGAAATATCTGCAGACGACAATATCTCTGAGTGGGTTCATGTTCTGAAAGATTCATCAGAAATTGATGTCGAGCTCATTGCCAAATCCATTAAATACGATGAACGACCAGCCAGACTTGTCTCCATCAATGATGTGACAGAGGTAAATAAATACCAAGATCAACTCATCGCGTCAAAGCAAGAAGCAGAGAAGTCAAAAGAACTTCAGGGGCAATTCCTCTCAAACATGAGTCATGAAATCAGGACTCCAATGAATGGAATTATGGGGATTACACGGATTTTACAAAAGTCGAATCTTAATAAGGAACAGCATCATTTCCTCAACGCGATTATCAAATCTTCGGAAAACTTGATGGTTATAATTAATGATGTGCTCGACTTCTCGAAAATTGAGGCTGGTAAAGTCGTGATAGAAAACGAGCGATTCGACCTTGAAGATGCGCTGGATGTTGTGCAAGAAATATTGGTTGTAAAAGCGGAAGAAAAAGGAATCTATCTCACCGTCGCGAAAGACGAAAAAGTCCCTAGATTTATTTCAGGTGACTCTGTCCGACTCAATCAAATTTTGATCAACCTGGTAGGGAATGCGATAAAATTCACCGAAAAAGGAGGCGTATCAATTAAAGTTCATGCATTACACTCAGACGAAGATAGAATCAAACTTCGCTTCGATATCAGAGATACAGGCATTGGAATTCCGAGTGACAAAATAGACAGCATTTTCCAAAGTTTTACGCAGGCTAGTTCCAGCACAACGCGAACTCATGGAGGAACAGGATTGGGATTGACGATTTCCAAACAACTCATTGAAATGCAGAACGGGATATTGGCAATTGAAAGTGAAGAAAGCAAAGGAAGCACCTTTAGTTTTGATCTGGAATTTGACACAGCTGTTCAAACTGAAAAATCAGAAAATGAATTGCGCGTAGTGGCACGATCAAACGACAAAATATTAGGCGATCTCAACGGAATAGATATTCTTTTGGTTGAAGATCACCCAATTAACCAAATGCTTGCAATCAAAGTATTGGAAGACTGGGGTTTCAATGTTGATCTGGCAGAAAATGGATTAATCGCCGTGGAAATGGTTGGACAAAAAGCCTATGATCTCATTCTAATGGACATTAGTATGCCTGAAATGGATGGTTATGAAGCGACCCGAGAAATAAGAAGTGGAAAACACTGTGAAAATAGTGATCTACCAATTGTCGCAATGACAGCATCGGCACTCATCGGAGAAAACCAGAAGTGTTACAAAGCTGGAATGAACGATTACATCACAAAGCCTTTTGATCCACAGAATTTACTTGAAAAAATATATAACCAAGTGAGTAGTAAACTTAAAACAGCCTAATCATGAGCAATAACGCAATCGCCTTAACGGACCTTAACTATTTAAAGACTACCTGCGGTGGATCTGAGGAAATGGTCAACCAAATTGTAAATATGTTTTTGGAATCGACTCCTGAGTTGATTTCTGAAATGAAGACTTCACTGGCAGAAGAAAATTGGGAAGTCTTGAAAAGAAACGCACATAAAGCCAAATCGTCTTTTCTTATGATAGGCGCCAAAATCACTGGAAAAAAATTAGAACGCATTGAACTCGGCACTGAGAATCCCACACAGACAGATTTGGGCGATCTCGTTGCAGAAGTAGAAAACGAAAGCGACTATATTTTCAAAGAACTTAAAAATGCATTAATCTAAAACATTATGGAATCAAATCACATACTAAAAGTATTCATCGTAGACGATGATGAATTTTTCGGAAACGTTGTAAAAACAAAACTAGAAAGTCAGGAAAACATTGACGTAACACTTTTTTCGACGGCTCGAGACTTCTTGAATGGGCTCTACCAGAACCCTGACCTCCTCATTATTGATTACGATTTGCCAGGAAAAAACGGCATTGAGATACTTGAGGAAGTAAAAACGCGGATTCCCGATGCTATTTCGATCATTCTTTCTGGTCAAAAAGAGTTAAGTGTAGTTGTAGATGCTTATGAAAAAAAGGCGGATCGCTACCTTATAAAGGATGAAAATGCACTTGTTGAATTGATGCAGAACATTGAAAACTTTCGGAAGAATATTCATACGCGAATAGAACTACAGTCACTTCAAAACAAGATCATTGAAAAAAACAGGTACGAGAACATAATCGGCGAAAGCCCTTCGATGAAAAACATGTTCCGACTAATGTATAAAGTGGAAAACATAAATATTCCTGTACTGGTTACTGGAGCGAATGGAACGGGCAAAGAACTCGTTGCCAATGCGCTGCACTACAACTCTTCACGAAGACGGAAATCATTTGTCGCTATTAACGTCGCTGCAATTCCCGAGGACCTAATTGAAAGTGAGTTGTTCGGGAGTGAGAAAGGCGCATTTACAGGTGCATCAAGGCGGTCTGGGAAATTTGAGGAGGCGAATGGTGGAACTATTTTTTTAGATGAAATTGGAGAAATGCCGCTGGGTTTGCAAGCAAAAATGCTACGAGTCTTGCAAGAAAACAAAGTAACGCGGCTGGGTGGAAACAAGGAGATCAACCTTAACATTAAGGTGATCTCCGCTACCAACAAAGACCTCTGGGAAGAGGTTCAGGCTGGAAGATTTCGCGAAGATTTGTATTTCAGACTACAAGGGTTTATTATTCAAATTCCGAGCTTGAGTAACCGAGGTAATGATATTGTTCTTCTCGCAAAATACTTCGCTGCGTCCTTTTGTAAACAACAAAAAATAGAGAATAAGTCATTCAACAACGAGGCAATAAAGGCAATGATGCTGTACGACTGGCCAGGCAACGTTCGTGAATTAAAATCGATGGTGGAACGTGCCTTACTAGTCAGTGATACAGATACGATAACAGATGGTGACCTAATTTTCCTTGACCGGCAAGTTGCCTAGTTTTAGCATTCGGCAGGAGTACCTTACTTCACTTAATGACGTGAATTTCGGTTCTCCTGTTTAAGGCGCGACCCTGAGGTGTGGTGTTGTCAGCAATGGGGTGCACCTCCCCAAACCCAAGGGCTGAAATTCGATCTGCTGACACGCCTTTTTTGATTAAATATTGACGGACGGCTTTTGCGCGCTTTGTCGACAATTCTTGATTGGAAGCATCAGAACCCGCATCGTCGGTATGTCCTTCAACGCGTATTTTCATGGTTTTCTTACGAACTAGATAATCGGACAATTCGTTCAACATCTTATAACTTGATGACTGAATGACCGCTTGCCCACTGCTGAAATGCAAATCATCGAGTACAATAGAAGTGGGTAGCTCGTAGACAATCTCAAGCGTTACGGTATTAAACTCGGAACCAGGCGGTGGCGTAGGAACTTCAAAAGTGCTGTGGTCCAACTCTTCACCAATCACGTCTACCTTTATTCCATACACATCGCCTGCGGGAAGGTGAACCATAAATTGTCCACGCTGATTCGTGATACCAACAAACTCCTTTCCAGACTTGCGCCCTGTAAATGTTACTTTGTCGTTGGCAATTGCCGTACGGGTTTTGTCCATCACAAGCACATTCAGTGGAGCCTTTTGTACTTGGGCGAATCCATTTGAGAAGAACAGAAGGTAAAAGATAACAGTTATCGTTTTCATAAATCAATATTAAGGAGTTATCTATGTAACGCTTAATCGAGAATAAGTAACTGCGTGTTTTTGGTAGAAAATGAAAGGCAAGAGCGCAGGGTTTTGAATCAATACCGATCAACTAATCCCTGTAAGAGCTTATAATACCCGCTTTACACTTATACGACTACATTCACAATCTTACCTGGAACGACGATCACTTTTTTCGGTGCTTTGCCTTCCAAATACTTCGCAGAATTTTCATGCGCCAATACTTCCTTTTCGATCTCTTCTTTCGAAAGGGTCGTAGGCAATTCTAGCATGAAACGCATTTTCCCATTGAACGATATCGGATATGCATGATTCGCTTCTACCAAATAATCAGCATTGAATTCTGGGAAAGAAGCATAACTCAAAGTACCTTGTTCATTGCCCAAGATCTCCCAAAGCTCTTCAGAAATATGCGGTGCATACGATGAAAGTAAGATTACTAATTCCTGCAAAATTGCTTTGTTATTGCATTTCTGGTCGGTGAGTTCGTTAACACAAATCATGAAGTTCGAAACCCCCGTATTGAAGGAGAAACGATCCAAATCATCTTTGATTTTCTTAATGGTTTTGTGCAAAGACTTCAATGCATCTGCAGTTGGTTCGCCCGAATCCAAAACCACATTATTGTCTTGATCATGGAACAAACGCCACAATTTGCGTAGGAAGTTGTGCACTCCACTAATTCCTTTGGTGTCCCAAGGTTTGCTTTGCTCCAATGGCCCTAAGAACATTTCGTACATACGAAGTGTATCTGCACCAAATTTCTCGACTAGCTCGTCTGGTGTTTGCACGTTGTACTTAGACTTAGACATTTTTTCTACTTCGTGACCGCAGATGTAGGTTCCGTCTTCTTCGAGGATGAACTCGGCATTGGCATAACTAGGTCTCCAAATTTTATACTTCTCAATATCCAAAACATCATTGTCAACAATGTTAATGTCGACATTAAGTTTGATCAATTTTAAATCTGTCAATTTATCTATCTGACAATCATTTTGTCTTTCCATTTCTTTGATCAGATACTCTTCTTGCTCAGGCGTGAAACCATTCTTTAATATTTCTTGCGCCGCAGTCCAAGAATAAAAATGAAAAACGTGACTAAATAGCTTATCAGAATTAATTCCAGTCCTATGAACTGTTGCCGTCGTATGATAAACAAAGCTACTTCTACCTGTTATCATCCCTTGATTGATCATCTTCTGAAATGGCTCCTCAAAAGAAATGTATCCCAAGTCGTACAAGAATTTTGTCCAGAAACGCGAGTAAAGCAGATGCCCCGTAGCGTGTTCAGAACCACCAATGTATAAATCGACATTGTTCCAGTACTCCACTTTTTCTTTTGAAACGAATTCCTTCTCATTGTGTGGATCCATGTAGCGCAAGAAATACCATGAGCTTCCTGCCCAACCTGGCATTGTGTTGTGCTCCATTCGGTCACCTTCAAAATGATTCCATGCATCTTTCTCGGCACGCGCCAATGGCGGCTCTCCATCTTCTGTCGGCAAGTATTTATCGACTTCTGGTAAAGTAACTGGAAGGTTTGCATCGTCAACCAAATAAGGCGTCTCTCCTTTGTAATAAACAGGAAAAGGTTCTCCCCAATAACGCTGTCTAGAGAAAACAGCATCACGCAAACGGTATTGTGTTTTTCCTTTACCCAATCCACGTTTTTCAATTTCGTAGATCGCTAATTTAATAGCCTTTTTCGCTGGAAGTCCGTTCAGGAAATCTGAATTGGCAATCACCGCATCTTTTTCTGTGTATGCCTCTTCAGAAACATCCTTGTCCTCAAAAATATTGAGAATCTCAATTCCAAAATGAGTGGCAAAATCATGATCCCGTTGATCTCCACATGGAACCGCCATAACTGCTCCCGTTCCGTACGATGCGAGCACATAGTCTCCAATCCAAATCTGTACCTTCTCTCCTGAAAATGGGTGAATGGCATACGCTCCAGTATTCTGTCCTGAAATATTTTTGACATCAGCTTGTCGGTCGCGCTCCGATTTCAACGATGCTTCTTTCTTATACGTGGCAACGCCCTCGGCAAATTCAGTCGTTGTGATTTCATCTACAAATGGATGCTCCGGTGCAAGTACCATAAACGAAACGCCAAAAATTGTATCGGGGCGTGTTGTAAAAACTTCTATTTTCTTGTCCGATCCATCCACAGCAAAATTGACAGATGCTCCCTGCGATTTTCCAATCCAGTTGCGTTGTTGATCTTTGATCGAATCAGTCCAATCTACAGTGTCCAATCCTGAGATCAATCGCTCGGCATACGCTTTAATTCGCATCGACCATTGACGCATTAATTTCTGTTCTACGGGATGTCCACCGCGCTCAGAAACACCATTTACGACTTCATCATTCGCCAAAACCGTCCCCAATGCAGGACACCAGTTTACCCATGAATCAGCCAAATATGTCAAACGGTATTCTTGTAATCTCTTTTCTTTCTCAACTTCCGTATATCCTTTCCATTCCTCAGCACTGAATACTTCCTCGTAATCGGTAACGGCGTTTACTTCCGTATTTCCCTTTGCTTCAAATTCAGCAATCAGTTTGTCAATGTAAATCGCTTTGTCGGCGACCGTATCGTAGTAAGAATTGTACAATTGCTTGAAAATCCACTGTGTCCATTTGTAATAATCCGGTGAAGAAGTTCTCACCTCTCTGTCCCAGTCGAAGGAAAAACCAATTTTATCCAGTTGATCACGGTAACGCGCAATGTTTACCTTCGTCGTTTTTTCCGGATGCTGCCCTGTTTGAATCGCGTACTGTTCCGCTGGCAATCCAAATGAATCGTAACCCATTGGGTGCAGTACATTGTATCCCTGTAAACGTTTGTAGCGCGCATAAATATCCGACGCGATGTACCCAAGTGGGTGACCAACATGCAGTCCAGCACCAGAAGGGTAAGGAAACATATCCAATACGTAGTACTTTGGTTTTTCACTCAAATCCTCTGCCCTGAATGTTTTATTCTCAGCCCAAAATTTGCGCCATTTATTCTCTATTTCCGTGAAATTGTACTCCATGCCAAACATCTGTAAATTGAAGCGGCAAAGATAGAAAAAATGCGAGATGTTTATCGAAATCAGGATGCGACAAATCGGTGGTAAAATCGCTAAAACAAAGACATACGTAGAATGAATTTGTTATTTTTACTATCTCATGTTTAGAACTGTTCTTATTTCTTTTTGCAAAATTGCAATGGTCTTGCTATTGGCATCAACCGTTGCGCATGCTCAGCAATCGCGAGAAAGCCAGTTAATAAAATCGTATAATTCCGAAACAAGCCCCAAGAAGAAATTCAATAGGCTGATGGCTTTGGGGGAATATTACAAGGTCAGCAATATTCATCGGGCAGATTCATTACGTCACATCATCTTACGCGAAAGTAGAAGCTTTGAAGATTCAATTCGGTTCAATGCGCTATTCTACAATGCGGAAATAGCAGAGATGATTGGTGATCAGGACGAATACTTCAGAACCATTCTCGCTTGTCAACCCTTTCTGAACAAGCTAAATTCGGATGACATTCGCACCAAGTTGTTTAGACATCTAGGGCATTATCACAGCAGCATGCAAGAATATGAAACGGCTGATTTCTATTTCAATCAAGCGATAAAACTTGCACAAAAGAACAAGAACAATGCGATGCTTGCCGAGACTTATTCGCATCTAGCATTGAATTTTATGTCCATGAATGAGAAAGACTCTTCCCTCTTTTATGCGGCAAAATCGATCAATTCTGCGCGAAGGGCAAAAGACAAATCGGTATTATCGATCGCCGTTAATACCCAATCGCGGATCTATGATTTCTTTGGACAAATAGAATTAAGCGTTGCTAAGAATCTCATTAGTCTACAGTTGGCTGAGGAGGCTAGAAACATCTGGTTATTGGCAAAGTATACACGTGAAATTGGACGGGATCAAAAGCTAATTTTGAATCTCAAAGATGCTGAATATTACTTCCGCAGATCGCTGGGGTACGCCCAACAGATTCATGATGAACGACAAATGGGGCTCGCCCTCACCAATCTTGCCGCCGTACAATTGGATAGAAAGAATTTTTCATCCGCTATTCAAAATGCCAATCAATCGATCAAGTATTTATCGAACCTAAATGACTTCAATGGCCTCGGGGAAACGCACAATATTCTGGGAATGGTTTACAAGGAGCAAAAGAAATACAACCTTGCTTCCAGTAATTTCAATCAAGCATTGGTTTATTATGAGTCTACCAGTAACAAGGAGAAAATTGCTGGTGTATACCACAACGTAGGAACTGTTTTTAAGGAACAAGGAAGGTATTCAAACGCATTAAATTACCTGAACCGTTCCATTGAAATTCGTGAACAATACGGTGCCAAAAATCAGATCTATCACACCTACAGAACCATTGCTGATGTATACAAGGATGTCAACGACATTGAATCGTCCCTGAATTACATGGAGCTCTATCTGAATTACCTGGACAGCAATGCGACCTTGCAAGCAGCAACAAAAATTGCGGAGTTGAGTGAGTCTTATCGATCAGAGCAACGAGAACGGTTAATTAATTCTCAAGCAGATTCAATCCAGCAACAGCGTCGTGAACGAGATCTTGCATCCACGAAATTGGAAAATAGTCAATTGAGGAATAATTTCCAGATGTACATTATCATCGCCTTTTTAATCATTATTGTTTTGGCGGGAATTGTCATCTTCTACCGCTGGAATCAAACCAAAATTAAACAGCAACAATACGAGGCTGAAATGTCTCAGACACTTTTGCGTACACAAATGAATCCACATTTTGTATTCAACGCGATGTCAGTAATTCAGAGTTACATTTTTGAAAATGACACGGTCAATTCCTCCAAGTTTTTGGTTAATTTCTCCCGACTCATGCGTTTGATTCTAGAAAATTCTCCAAAAGGTCATATTCCAATTACCACGGAAATTGAGATTTTACAGAAGTACCTTGAAATGCAGAAACTACGGTTCCAAGATCGTTTCGATTTTGATGTTCATGCTGACGAACTCCTGTTTGAAGAATCTGCCATCATCCCGCCAATGATTACGCAGCCCTTTATCGAAAATGCTATTGAACACGGGCAACTCCATACGGTAGAAGGTGGTTTTATACATGTATCATTCACCAAAGAGAATGACATGCTCCAAATTTCCATTATTGACAATGGTATTGGTAGAAAAGGTTCAAAGGCTAATAAGAAAAGTTCTGCGCACAAAAGCATGGCGATGGACATCACTAGTCAGCGAATTGAAAACCTAAACAAGAAATATAAGACGGAAGGATCACTTCTGGTTGAAGATTATGATAAAGAATTGGAAACTGGGACAAAAGTGTTAATTTCGTTACCATACGCTGTTGAATCAAACCCAATAAACTAGACATATGAAAAAGGTACTCATAATCGACGACGAAAACAGAACTCGGGAGCTCATAGCACGCATGATAGATTCATTTGGGTTCGATGTACAGACAATCCCTGAAGGTGAAAACGTTCAGTCTGGTATTGCCGCAATTGAAAAGCACAATCCAGATATTGTATTTCTTGATATTCAAATGCCTGACGGTACTGGGTTTGATGTTATTCGATCGATCGAGGACAAGGACTTCGAAGTGATCTTTATAACAGCACATGAGGAGTTTGCCATCAAGGCAATTAAGTTCAGTGCATTGGATTACTTGCTGAAGCCTGTTGACACATCCGAGCTTAAAATGGCAATGGAGAAAGCGTTAGTGGCTTTGGATGATGGGAAAGAGCATTCTCAGTTCGATGCACTTCAAAAAAATATACAACCAAATGAAAAGCGGAGACTTGTATTAAAAACACAGGAAAGCGTTCACGTTGTTGAATTGGATCAAATTATTCGTTGCGAAGCAGACCGTAATTACACATCCTTCTTTTTATTGGACAACAAAAAAATTCTAGTTTCAAAAACCCTTAAGGAATATGAAACGCTTTTATCAGGTCATAACTTCTTACGCGTTCAGCAATCTCACTTAGTGAATATCGACTATGTTGATCGTTACGACAAGAAAAATGGAGGGGCTGTTGTTATGAAAGATGGTTCTGAAGTTCCTTTGTCTCCTGCCAAGAGAGACCTCTTTTTCAAGAGATTAGAGAATCTCTAAATTGAAAAATAATTGAAAAACAAGGAATATTCGACCATTTACCCTGAATATTCATTTACCAATTACAGATCGGAATTAAGTTCTTATTATTGACTTAAGAAATAAGGAGAAATATCAGGAAATTTTCTTTTTAGTTCGCTTTGACATAATGAGGACACACTGCTTGGAGAGGCAGTTTCATTTTCTAGTTTGATTAAAGAGTATAACAGTTCTTAATGTTCTCATGTTCAAAGCAGGTACGAAAGTACAGGCTTAAAGAAAATTCCTGATTTTTTATTTTTTATGAGGTTTAATTCTTCGGAGGAAGAGTTTGTTGTTACAACTACTACAAAAAATTAACTTACTACTACGAAAAAGGTGTTGAATATCAATTCAACACCTTTTTTAATTTGTATAACACTGGGCGACTCGGCGCAGCATCATTCTCAAAAGGCGCTATCTGAAAGTTTATCAAGTACTCCCCGTCTTCAATTGAATCGTCTACAAAGATCAGTTCAGTTATTGTGCGTGTGAAATTTGGATTTTCTGGCACTTCCCAAAAAGCGTGATGAAATGCAAGTGCTCCCTCATCATTCTCTCTATCAACAGAAGGTAAATCAACCAGAAGGTGTTCTACTCTTGCAGCTAGAATTTTCTCAACGCAACTCACATCAAAGTACGCTGGATTGGTAGATGAATAATTCATTGTTCTCTTCTCCTCTTGATTAGGGAGTGTGCGAATGATCAAGGCTTCACCACAATTCGATGGAATATTAAGACAATCAGGAGTAATTACATGATCCATATCTCCGTTTTCTCTTTTAATGAGCACTGGCTCTATAGAAAGAACTGTAGCCTTAAAGAAAAACGTTTTCATGGTTTTATTTATCGAATAAACCTCCTCCGTTATATGTCCCAGGCATTCTGTATGCGTTCCGTGCCCATGCGGGTTAAAGAAAACGTTTCTAAAATTAACACTCCCTCCCTCTTTGACTGAACCCGTGTAATGTTCAGTTCTCACAGGTTCAAATTTTGGTGAATCAACATACCAAGCTCTTGGGTTATTCTCAGACGCCGACAAAGGCAAAGAAATGTCAATGGGTACATCTGTGTCAATATAATGGTCTTTATCTAGAAAAAAATTCATGCCTTGAAGATACGGATTAAAGCACCTTTTGATAAAAAAATGTGTTCATTTTTTTATTTATTTACCATGGTATATATATAAATGGTATATTTGGCAAAAAACTTATAACACTATGAAAAGAATATCAACATTAATGATCGCATCGATAGCACTTGTAGCTGCATCATGCTCAAGTACAGAAGATGCAACCGAAGAAGTTGCAGTAGAAGCAGTAACTTATTCATTGGACGCTGATGCTTCCTCACTTGGATGGGCTGCAAACATGGGGCCTGAATATGGACACAAAGGAACAGTGAATGTAACAGAAGGTTCAATATCAATGGAAGGCGAATCGTTGACTTCAGGTTCATTTACAATCGACATGTCCACAATAAAGAGTACGGACCTTGAAGAACCTAAGGCTGGTTATCTTGCAGCACATTTGCAAGGAACTGCTCCAGATGAAGATCATCCTGCAGATCTATTTTTTAACGTTCCTCAATACCCAACTGTCGGTGTAACATTGAATAGCTATGAAGGTGGTAAGTTAAACTTAACATTGAATATGCTTGGTAAAGAACTGACTCAAGATGCTGAAGTTGAATTATCAAGTGATGAAAATGGTGCTACGATTAAAGGAGACTTCACTCTGGACTTTACAAGTTTAGAAATTCCTGGTTTACAGCCTAATCCTGAAGATGATTCACAAATCAACCCAGTGATTGAATTTAGTCTTGATATAGTTCTCAAGAAATAATTTTTTGAAACGACATGAAAAGGGAGCTTTTAGGCTCCCTTTTTTTGTTTCTTTGCGCTATGATTGATCCAACAATTAAAGCCATCATTTTCGACTTTGGAGGCGTGCTCATCAATATCGATTATGACGCAACGATTCGCGCTTTTAAAGAGCTTGGAATTGATGACTTCGAAGAGATGTATTCCAAAGCTGCACAGTCGAATCTCTTTGATGAAATTGAAGTCGGTGCCATTTCGCAACAACGCTTTATCAATGGGCTCCTCGACTATCTTCCCGCAGGAACTTCTCCAAATAAGGTTGTTGATGCTTGGAACGCTATGATTTTGGACGTCCCGAAATCTTCCATTGAACTAGTCAAACGTTTGAAAAGTGAAGGATATCAAATCTTTCTATTGAGTAACACGAATGCGATTCACATTGAAGCAGCCTATCGCGAATGGGATAAAGTATCCAACCAGCGCCCCCAAGATCTTTTTGGTCATGTATACCTTTCAAATGATATGGGCATGCGTAAACCCAATCCCGAAATTTTTGAATTTGTATGTCGTGAACAATCGTTAGTGCCGAGCGAAACGCTTTTCATTGATGATTCAATCCAACATATAGAAGGAGCGCAAAAAATTGGATTAAAAACAGTTCACTTGACTTCTGAAACCTCGCTTCAGGAAATTTTCTCCTGACACAATTCAACAAGCATCCCTTTGGTCGATTTAGGATGTAAAAATGCTATTCGTTTATTATCAGCTCCATCTTTGGGCGTTTCGTGAATTAAAACGAAGCCTTCTCCGCTCAATCGCTGCAGTTCAGCCTCTAGATCATCAACTTCAAATGCAACATGATGGAACCCACCTTTGTTCTTTGTTAAGAATTTTGCGATCGCTGAATCCTCATTGGTCGCTTCTAACAATTCTATTTTGGATTCTCCAACTCGCAAGAAAGCTGTTCTTACGCCTTCAGACTCCACCATCTCCTCTTTGTAACAACTTGTACCCAATAAGCTTTCATACACCTTAAGAGAGGTCTCGATGTTATCCACCGCTATTCCCAAATGTTCAATACGTTTTACCATAGCATAAAAAAACCCTGCTTACAAAGTAAACAGGGTTACATAAATTAATATCATTTAGTTCTTAATGAACTTCTCGTTTACGTTGTCGAAGTTAATGTAATAAACTCCTCTCAATAAATTTGAACAATTCACAGATGAGCCAACTCCTTTCTTTACGATGTTTCCGTATGCATCATAAATTTCGTAACGTGTCTCTGCTGCTGAACCATTCGCAATAAACTTGATCTCGTTCTTTACCTTCGCCGGTGTCTTTGTCACTTTAGGAGATGCAGACATAAACTTAACTTCTTCTGATGGACGTTTGGTTCCTGAATGATCAACTTGAACAATTCGAACCGTATTCTCTCCAGAGTGCGGTGTTACATTAAACTCGTATGAATTCTCTTGACCGTTTCCTTTTCCTTGAACTTCTCCAATTGCAACCCACTTGTTCCAACGGTACTGCTCAATAAAGAATGGCAATTTACCTTGCTCTGATTTTGTAACCCACTTCAACTGTCCACCGTTTGAAATATTCATTTCAGTTACGATGTACGTAGAACGAGGAAGTAGAACCTCAGGATTCAATATTTTAGGTTTGCAACCGTCATTGTGCTCAATAACAATAAAAACAGGCTCTCCAATTTCAATGTTGAAATGTGAAAAGTCGATTTCAAATGCACCCATACTAGTACCCCCAGGCATAATGTCGCCATTCACCGTCACTTTCGTTGCACAGTATCCAAACCCCTCATCATCCATAGGATTCTGAACGTAAAGGTTTTTTCCTTGATAAGTTCCTTCGACTGAAAGTGCGGCAAACGCAGCAACATTCAATAGAACCATCAATGTAATTAAAACTAAATTTTTCATTTGGCGTCAGTGTAATAGTGCGCGTTACAGAACGGACAACACTATAAGTTTAAACCAGTTCTTTTTATTAACCCACAAATATAATACGTTTTTAATTTATTTTGGGGAATTCTAACGATTATTTACTTCTTTATTTCATAATGCTCTTTTTTTGAACACCTTGTTGTTACTGAAACTGATAATTTGTTCGTCGAAATATAATTGACATAACTCGCCATAATTTCCAGATTTTTCTTATCCTTGTATACTGTCAAAAGACCCTATTAATGAAATTCTTATGCCTGTCTCTTATTCTCCTCATAGTTCTTAGCTCATGCTCTGATGATGAAAGAAAACAGTTTGAGTATAGCGGTGGTTCGCTTACCATGGCATTGGAGAATGAACCAAGCACATACATTCCCAGAGATATTCGTGATTATTATTCGGCTACTGTTCTCAATCAAATAGGAGAAGGGTTAGTAGGATTTGATCCAGCAACCGTAAAGGTTGTACCTAAATTGGCCAAAGAATGGTCTAAAAGCGATGATGGTAAAACATATACCTTCACGCTCCGCGAAGACGTTTATTTTCATGAGCACGAGGCATTCGTCTCTAAAGAGGATCGTTTACTGACTCCTGATGATGTTGTTAAGTCTTTCGAAATGGCGTGTACTTTGGATGCCGACGGTCAAGAGCCATATGCGTATTCCATGGTTTTCAAATCTTTGTTAAAAGGAGCCGACGAATTTCTAGAAGGTAAAGCAAAAAAAATAAGTGGAGTTACCGTTGATGGCAATCAAATCAAAATGGAATTGGCACATGAAGACCACAACTTTTTGAATAAGATGGCAACGGTTAGTGCGTACATTGGATCGAAAAAAGTGATGGAGAGTGGTGCAGAAACAGACGTAATTGGTACTGGTCCATTTATTTATGACACCTACAAAGATGGTGACGAAGCATCACTTATACTTACCAAGAATAAGGATTATTACATTCAAGACGAGGAAGGAAATGCACTCCCCTATCTAGATAGCCTTGTATTTGTATTCCAAAGCCGTAAGCTAGAGCAACTCGATATGTTCGAATCAGGGAAGCTTGATTTGATAATCGGTCTTCCTACAAGTCGAATTACACGAATGCTTGAAGGGCGAATTCAAGACTTTAACTCCAAACCTCCAAAATTAGTTTTGGCGAATAATCCTCTTTTGGAATCACATTTCTATTTCTTCAATATGAATGATGAGCGTTTCAAAGACCCATTGGTTCGTCAAGCGTTTAATTTTGCCGTGGACAAAGAAACTATTGGACGAGAAATCTTACGCAATCAATATTACGATGTTGGAGACTACGGAGTAACCCCACCTATTTCCAAGGCATTGCGCGGTTATGATTTCTCAGGTGTTAAAGAAGTTGGATATGCATATGATCCAGAGAAGGCTAGAAAGTTAATGGCGCAAGCTGGATACCCAAACGGCGAAGGTTTTGGTTCCGTTTCTTTACGCTACAACATTGATGACACACATTCTGCCGTGGCTGACGAATTCGCGAAACAAATCTTTAAAGTACTCGGAATCAATGTGAATATAGATGGTTCAAGCTTCGAACAATTGAACGATGATGGAACAAATGGGCAGGGGGATATTTTTAGAACTGGTTGGTCAGGCGACTATCCAAGCCCTGAAACCTTCTTGATGAACTTCTACGGAAAATTTGTTCCAGACAACAGTAGCGACCCTTCACCAATAAATAAATCGCGGTATAAGAATCACCTCTTCGATGAATTCTATACGCAGGCAACGAATGCAGCAAAGCTTTCAGATCAAATGAAGCTTTTTTCGAAAGCAGAAATCGAATTATTAAAGGATCCTCCGATCATTCCTTTATGGTACACGGGAGATATTGAAATCACCCAATCCTATGTACGTGATTTCCATTTTAATGCTATCAACTACTTCAACTTCACTCGGGTATATCTCAAAGAGTGGACGGCTGAAGAATATCAAGAAAAACATAGCGCTCAAAACTAATTACAAACTTAACCAACTTGTGATAATCGCAACTATGCCGACTGTACTTGCGCAAAACGATGGATGAGATAATTTCTTTTCCACTATGTTTGTTGTGCTAAACAAAAACTCAAAAACAATGAAAACGCTATTCATAATCTTCTTCTTGGGACTAGGCTCAGCCTTTGCGCAGCCCGTGCAAACCGTGCGTGGAAAAGTCTTCGATTCAGAGACTCAATTTCCGCTTTCTGGTGTTCGTATAGAGATTTTTACAGCTGACTCACTGGCTAAATACAGAGCCATAACTGACCTCGATGGTTTATTCGCAATTGAAAGTGTTCCAGTGGGAAAGCACGAACTCATTGCAAAGTACATGACGTACGACACAAAAACAATTACTGTAGAAGTCAACTCGGGAAAGCAGTCAATTGTGAATCTTCCACTTCAAGAGAGTTTTCTTGAGCAAGAAGAGGTCACCGTTACCGCAAGAAAGAAAGGACAAGTAATCAATGAGCTTGCATTGATCTCGGCACAACAATTTAGCGTAGCTGAGACCGATCGATATCCTGGATCACGTTCTGATCCTGCCAGAATGGCTTCAAATTATGCAGGAGTCGGTGGAGCAGATGATTCGAGAAACGATATTGTCATCCGTGGAAATTCTCCTTTGGGTGTTGTTTGGCGCGTTGAAGGTATTGACATCCCAAACCCTTCCCACTTCGCAATCTCAGGAAGTACTGGAGGTCCTGTCTCTATTCTGAACAATAAGATTTTAGCCAATTCAGATTTTTTCATGAGTGCTTTCCCTGCGGAATATGGAAATGCAACGTCTGGTGTGTTTGATTTGAAACTCCGGAATGGAAATGACGATCGTCACGAGCTAACTGGACAATTTGGCTTTCTAGGAACTGAATTAATGGCTGAAGGACCGCTGTCTAAAAAGAAAAACTCCAGCTACCTAGTGATGGGAAGGTATTCCACATTGAGCTTGTTTCAAGTGATGGGAATTAAAATCGGTACGGATGCAATTCCTGTTTATGGTGATGGTGCATTTAAATTCAATTGGAAGCTTAAGAATGGAGGTGCTTTGTCTCTCTTTGCAATTGGAGGAGCCAGTGATATTGCTATTAAAATTTCAGACCAAACCGAGTATAGCGAAGAATTTTATGGAGAAGGAGATCGTGACCAATACTTTGGTACAGCAATGGGAGTAGCAGGACTTTCGTTAAAGAAACCGATAAATGAAAAAACATTCATTACCTCAACAATTGCCTACTCATACGAACAACAAACATCGCATCACGATTATGTAAATCGCTCGATTGACGCAGATGGAAAAACAATTCTACTCAATGATTCGCTTCCAGTTTATCCAATGATGGGGTACAAATTTGCCACTTCCAAAGCTTCTGCTTTCATAAGTGCTAATCACAAAGTAAACAAGAAACACCTTATCAAGTTTGGTTTGAATGCCGACATGTACATGTACAATATGGTTGACTCTGTATTAGCACCAGGTCACTCTCTTGATTCCGCAGCTTCACTCACGAATTTCATCAATCGCTGGGACTATAAAGGAAATGCTGCAATGATTCGTGCTTTCATTCAATGGAAATGGAGAATTACTGAGAATATGTCCTTCACAGCTGGAATCAATAATCAATACTTTACGTTGAGTAACAGTATCAGCATTGCTGAACCTCGAATTGGTTGGAAGTTAAACATGAAGAACGGTCAGTCGCTTAGTTTAGGTGCGGGAATGCACAGTATGGCACAACCGATGTATACCTATCTCTATCATCAGAATGACCCAATAACAGGTGAGAAAGTATATCACAACAAGAACATGGATTTTTCGAGAAGTATTCACTCTGCGATTGGGTACGAAAAGGCATTTAAGAAAAGTCTAAATCTTAAACTAGAAGGTTATTATCAATACCTGTACAACATTCCTGTTACGATAGATTCTTCTGCGTTCTCGCTCAATAATATGGGAAGTGGGTTCGCCCGTTTCTTCCCAGAGCCATTGGAAAATACAGGGACAGGTTACAATTACGGAGTGGAGGTTACGCTTCAGAAATTCTTTGATAAATCATTTTTCTTCTTATTCTCAGGAACTGTCTATGATTCCAAGTACTATGGAAGTGACGGCGTGCTGCGTAATACGTCATACAACGGAACATACATTGCTAACTTGCTAGGAGGAAAGGAGTTTAAAATTGGTGAGAAACATTCTATTTCTCTTGGTGTTAAAGTTACTGTTGCTGGTGGAAAGCGCTATGGTAATGTAGATATCGCGCAAACCAATTACTTGCAAGAGATCATCTACGAAGATGAAGGATTCAATGAGTTACAATTTCAGGATTATTTCAGAGCCGATTTGAAGATTAGCTGGAAGATGAATGCAAAAAGAGCGACACATGAAATAGGACTTGATCTCGTGAACATTACAAACCAGCGAAACCTATTAAGTTTGGCATACGCACCTAATTTAGCAGACCCAAGTGTGGAGCCAATTGCCGAAAAGCAACAACTCGGCTTCTTACCTATTTTCTACTACAAAATCGACTTGAGATTGGGAGGGAAAAATAAATAGATAATTAGACGGCGGAAGGTACACTTCGACTACGCTCTGCGTAGGAACCTTCTACCAGACTGGGCAACTGTCACATGCATTGGTAGGGCGCACATATAGCAAGAACCCAATTGCCGTATCAAACATGATGTAACCGTAGGCGTGACGTGCGTATGAACTCGGATCATTGAGTCGCGTTCGAACTTTTACTTGATGATTCATCCCTCCACTAAATGTAGGTTGAATGAAGAAGTGTCTGAAAAATTCCAATCGGACGCCTACATGCGCTGATAGCGCATACCCTGACAATGAAACTGTACGAATGTCTTCTTCACCAGCAAATTTAAAATCATTAAATGAAAGTAAACCTCCTGTCCCAACACCCAAGTTTGAGGAAACCGCAAACCACTCATTGCCTCCTACATTGAAAAGCATATCGGTACGTGTAAGCTCAAATCGTAGATAATTAAGTCCATCCGAATTTTCGTAATGAAATAACTTTTTATTCGTAGTTATTGGTTCAGCACTATAAGTTCCTTCCCATTGAGCACCCACTGAAGCATCAATCGTTCCGCTAAGGTTAACTTGATTGTTATCAGCAAGAATGTACTTCATGTGATCATATCCCAATGAAATTGCCCAATGATCCTTGAAATAATATCCTATTCGGGCATTAAATTGAGGGATCGTTATTTTGTTGGGATTAAAGTATACGGAAGCATTAAATTTTTCGGGATTATCATTCGCAATGGCACCTTGCAAAGTGAAATCATATCCAGGACCAACAAACCGAAGATTGCTCTTAGTATAGCCACTGCGGTTGTATCCCCAATAACCGAACAGCGTTCCTTGTGCGTATGAAACTTTCGATTTCTTTCGTTTATATTTTTTCTGTGCATTCGCTACTAGCGGTGTAGCAAATAATAATAAAATGATTACACAATTTTTCATATTCTATTTCATTCTTAAAAAAGAAACCTCCTTCTCGCTCAGCAAACGATACATTCCACGTGGTAAATCACGTTTCGTTAACCCAGCGAACATAACGCGATCCAATTTCACAACTGTATAACCCAGCGCCTCAAAGGTTCTACGCACAATTCGATTCTTTCCTGAATGCAACTCTACTCCTACTTGTTTCGCATCATCTTCCGAGGCGTATTCTGCTTTATCAAAACGCGTTGTTCCATCTTCCAATTCGACTCCACTCAACATTTTTTGCAAATCCCCCGGGTTTACCTTCTTGTTCAATTCTACATGATAGAGTTTACTTGCTTTGTGCTTTGGGTGCGTCAATTTCTTCGCAAGATCGCCGTCATTTGTGAACAATAACAAACCAGTTGTATCCCGATCAAGTCTTCCCACAGGATAAACGCGTTCTTTACATGCCTTCTTCACAAGACTCATAACCGTTTTTCTTCCCATTGGGTCATCCATTGTTGTGATGAATCCCTTTGGCTTGTTTAACAAGACGTATTGTTTCCGCTCGGCCTTAATTGATCCACCGTCGTATTTAACTTCATCACCGGGTTTAATTTTGTAACCCATTTCAGTGATTATTTCTCCATTAACAGAAACCAATCCCGTTTTAATCAGTAAGTCCGCTTCTCTACGCGAGCTCACTCCTGCATTTGATAAGTATTTGTTCAAACGAATAGCATCATCATTGAATGATGGCAAGGGATCTCCCTTTTTTACCTTTTCCTTATAATCAATGTACTTTCGTTTATCGCGGGCTTTCACCTCTTTATCGCCAACTGGCTTCCCTTCTGCACCTTTCCTTCCTTTAAACGTTTTTTTGTTAGTGTCTTTGTTGCCAACTGGCTTTCCTGGAGCACCCTTTTTCCCTTTAAACGTCTTTTTATTTGAATCGTTACCACGACTTCCTGATTTTCTTGTGTTCATCTCGAGCATAATTTGACGCAAAGATACGTTATTTCGACCAGTTGTACAGTCAAATACTGAGCAAGGCGATCAGTCTAAATTTACACTAAGGGGTAGAATGCATTCTCAATGTGCTCTAATTCCATTCGATTTTGATTCAAAATAATCGAAACAATATCAAAACGAACTTCCTCTTCTCTCTTATAAAGTTGGATGTAGTGATTCGCTACTTTTATCACCCTGCGTTGCTTAGCAATTGTGACAGATTGATAGGGTTTTCCAAGTGCATTGGAGTTTCGTGTTTTCACTTCAACAACAACCAGTAACCCATCCTTTTCGCAGATAATATCAATTTCCGAATGTTTCCATCTAAAATTTCGCTCCACAATCTCGTACCCCTTTGTTGTAAGGTGATTAACGGCGAGGTTTTCCCCTGAAGTTCCGAGTTCAATGTGATTCATAGTGGTTGATTTTTACTTTAAGTTAATGAAATAATCCAATTATCTCTTTACTTTGCGGATGTAATATCGCCTTTTCTAGAATGTATGTCCAAGGTCTTTTTTATGCTAATTGCTGACATGAATTTTATCTTCTAGATTCTGAGAAAGAAGAATCGGGGATCAACATGTACTTGACTACAAATGAACCTATCGCCCGCTAACGTGTATCCAGAGTATGCGTCTTGCAGTTGTCATCTTCTTTTTTTCGTTTACCTCATTTTCACAACGTGAAGTGCTCATTTTGGGCAATCATTCTTCCCTGTGTATTGATGAGAATGACACTTTCATCATACGAGATACTTTGCCCGACTCACTGGAAAATTATGACGCAATTATGCTTTTTTCCGGCTCAACTAGTTCACTCACAGAGAGTGATATCGATCGTATAGTCAATTTTGTTGAATTAGGTGGCGGCTTATACTCGGGATCAGAAAACTGGCCTCTACAAGCCGAATCGAATCAAGTCACGCATCGCTTATATAAAAAAGAAAGCTTTGGTCAGTTTGAGCAATTGGAAGCAGAAGCAAGCCAAAATAGAGGAAATTTAAAATTCGATGGCATCGCAGAAATACCTGCTGGAAGCACGACCGTTGCCTTCCCCATGGACCACCGTTTAAAAGTAGAGGCATGGATTGATGATCAACCACTCATTTTGTCAGGCAATATCGAAAAAGGACGGATTATCATCGATGGAGGTTATTCACGCTTTTATTGTGATCAACGCAATGAAATTACGGATGTTTTATTTCATGAATTTCTTCTTTTTCTTCGCGGAAAATAAGCCAAAAAGCGTAACTTGGGTTAACGAAACATGACCATAACCACATGATCGAACCGCTTGAATCACTTCATGACTTGAGAAGGATGCATGATGTCCAAATTTCCGTTTTACAGGCTGCTGAACCGGAAGGTTTGAAATGTGCTGAAATTCAGATTGGTGAAAAATCTTGGGTGATTCTTGTCGACGATGAATACGACGACTTGATACAGGAACGCCAGCTAATGTGCTTTTTTCTCGTATTACGCGAGTTGGAAATCTACCAAAGTGAATCTGATTTCCTAAGATGGTGTTCACAAAATGGATGAGATCCCAAAGATTCAAAACTCCTTTATTATTACAAGCAATTGGGGAAAACCGTATTGGAGATTGAATCAATTATCGGTGAAATTGACAGCAAAATATCGGGATTGGACTACGAGCTACGTACAGGGGTCATTGACGAATTAGTCGCAGCAAAATAAGCTATAGCAAAAAGCCAATCCCAAAACGTAATGAGAGTAGATTTGCGGCATTCTCAAATGTCAACCCCCTCTTGAGTTCTGATTTTGACCACTGCGGAGCTTCCGTGTTTTGAAATTCATCGTATAAATCATACTCATCTACGCCGGAATTAATGGTTCCATTATCCAGGATAATTCCATTTTGAAAAACAATCCCTGTATGGACTCGAAAGCCAACATCAAGCACCAGAAAATTGGTCAGTAAATGGCGATAAGAATACTGCCAGAAAAAATTTACCCCTACCATGTTTTTCTTATAGCTAGGCATGGCATACTCTATTTCGTCCTGCTGAGAACGTCGGTAATTCTGAGTATTATCGAAATAGTAAATTTTCGGTCCTATTCCAAAAGTGGAAGACATTCCGACCGGAGCGAGTCCCGACTTCTTGGTGGTTCCAATCGTAAGCATATAGCTTGTTGCTTTAAAAACGGGTGATGAAATCAATTTGGATTGATAGTCATGTGTCATCTTGATCTTCTCATAACCGAACTCAGCCCCTATGGTAAGTCTTCGTGTTAATACACGCATGTATGACGCCCGAAAGTCATAGCGAAATACTCTGGTTCCAGTATTAACTGAATTGTTATCATTATACGTTACTGTATTATAACCTTGATCTCCTCCAAAATTTACGATTGGAGACTGGATAGCGGGGAACACGCGTACATTTGCCGTTGAAAAGATTGAAATTAAATTTTTCTTCCCCAGATAACCGAAGTCCTGAGCCCTTACACCCAATTGCATAAATATCATCAAGACGACAATACACCCTGTTTTTAACTGCATATTATTCACTTCTTTTGAGTGTTAAGTTTAGAAAGGATGTCATACACATAGCCTTCAATAATCATTTTCTTTGGCTTTCGGAATGTCGCTGTATCCAGTTCTTTTGCCTCACCTGTTTTCAAATCAAAGAGTATAAAAGTGAGTTTTGCCTTGCTTGTGGCTCTGGTCTGAGTGTGACTCCCAAATGAGAATAAAACTTTCGTGTCACTTATATTCCCTATGATCTCTTGAATCTGACCATAATCTACGGGGAACATTTGATTATCTTCATATTGGCTCCGTTGACGAAGATAATTCATCAAGATCATTCGCTCATTGTGCTTATCTGTATTCTGTTTTGCGTAATCAGCAACAGTTGCATCGTACACTCCAATGTCAAACTTTTCCAAGTACTTTTTTAACTGAACGATGATTAGGTCACTAACTAGCGCCGATTCCTTTGGTTTATCTTCACTGTAATAATAGGACGTGAACATCGGTTCCAATAAAACAATTTCATCCACCGTTATTTTATTCGTCTCTCTTTCAGCTTTTTCTCGTTCGCGATACGACAGCGCATTCAATGCATCTTCTTTTGCCTCCTCTTCCTCGATTTCATCCTTTTTTGTACGGAAGATTCGCTTGAAATCCTCACTCTCTAATAAATCTGTTAAGGCATAAATATGAAACTGTTCGATATCAAACTCTTCATCAACACTCACGGCCTCCTCAACATTGCGCTTCTTTTTTATCTTATCGTATTTACTCAACTCCTCGTCACTTTCAACGGCAACAGTATCTTCGACTACGATCGTATCAGCGATCAGGGCCTCCTTGCTTTTCTCAAAGCGGTCAAGCGCAGTCTCGTAATTAATCCTACGGAAATCTGTCAATTTAAATCTGGAATATTTTGCCAACTCCCCAACCATTCGATCAAAAATTGCTTTAACCTCTGTGTCGTTTGGAAAGCTCTTCCGTACATCTTCAACTTCGCGCATGGCTACAGTAATCATTTGGAGCTTTGACAATTTTCTCAAAAAGAAGTGCATTGCATGACTCTCCCCTTCAACTTTACTCGGCTTTGTCACTGTTTTCGCAAAACCTCCGTTCAATTTAAAAGAAGCCAATCCCAACCATGCCTGTGCTTTACATTTCGCTAAATACAAGTCATTGGGATGCTCGTCTTCCAATAAAAAAATACTGTACAGTGCATCCGCGTAGTTGCAATCCAATAAATCCAAACGCACACCTTCATACCGTGCAACATTTCGTACTGCTTGAAATTCATCTTGACTTAAAGAAAACTTGCTCTCCCCCCAGTCAGAATAGGATCCTACTTCGTCAAAAATGGCATCCTTTCGTTTACGAATATTTGGGTGACTACTCTTTTCATCGTCGTAGTCTTCTTCTGCTAAAATGGCATTAATTTCTTCAGGGAAATACATTTCAGGGATAAACAGGCGTTCGGTATTGAAATATGTTTTGGGAACTGCCACCTCATCAAAAGGTAAATACGAATACATCAAAACATCAAATGCGCTCAACAATTCGCTCTTCGCATACCCGGCTTCATGATACAATTTAATTCCCAGCTTATCGGCTGCCAATTCATTCTTTTTGGAGTGATTACTCAACGTTCGAATGCGGCTGTCATACGACGAACGTAAATCTACACCGATCCGTTCTTCATAAGATTCCTCCACGTGATTTTCTTGGTAGTGAGCGATCTCATGCGAAATGACATACGCTAATTGTGCTTCGTTTTCCACTTGAGCGAGAAGACCGAGTGTTACGAAAATAATTCCCTGATCTGTCGAAAGTGCGTTAGTGACATTGGATCTAATCACATAAAACTGTAGCTCTTTCTTTAGTTTAGGGGCTCCATTTAATAGATTATCAGCTACTTTTTGGACATATTTTGTTGCTGGGTCGCCATATAATACAAGCCCAGAATGTAATAACTCATCAATATTGTAATGAATATGCTCCAGATAGGCAATTTTTTGTTTCTCTGTCATTGAGCCTCTATCTCCACTAAGCTCAGCTTCGATTTTACTTTCTGTGGACTGAACAAACACTGCTGGCATTTTTCCCACAGATTCTAGCGGCGTATAATTATCTGCACCCCCTTGGGAAACTCCAAAAAAGGAGGACATAGAAATCAACAGAGCTGAAATCACCCCAATCGTTGTACTAAAATCAATCATAATTACTTATTAAGTATCTAAAAAAGGAAATCGTAGATTCGCTTATTTATGCTTTATGTGCTCTTCCAAACTCATAAAATTAATGTCTTTTTGGAAACTTCCTTACCACACCCCGTTAAACCTCTCCTACAAGCTCCAGCGTCTCCTTTGCAGCAGCTTGTTCTGCTTTCTTTTTCGATGAGCCAGCCCCTCTTCCGTATTCCTGTTCATTGATAATCACGCAGACCACATAATTCCATGTTGAACCATCATTTTCTTCTTCAATGATTTCAAATTCAATCGGCAATCTATTTTTCTGACTCCAAATAAAGAGCTTGGATTTAAAGTCAATTTCCTCTTCCAAAATATGATTCAAATCCACATACTTTCGGAAAATATGATGATTGATGCTCTTTTGTGCACTGGCGTATCCTCCATCAATGTAAATTGCTCCAATTAGGGCTTCAAAAGCATTCCCTTCTATTGTTTCTAACTTTATTGCTCTTCCCTTATTGTAACGCAAAACAGAACTAATTTCCATTTCTCGTCCTATCATTCCAAGCGTTCGTCGGCTTACGATCTTCGATTTGATCTTGGTTAGATAACCTTCATTTTCATTTGGGAACTTGATAAACAAAAACTCAGCAATTACAGAGTCCAAAATTGCGTCACCTAAAAATTCCAGGCGTTCATTTGAGAGCTCATCACTGTTATTGGAAATCGATTTGTGAGTAAGTGCACGCTTGAATAGCTCAATGTTTGTAGGTCTGTAACCAAAACATTTTATGCTAAAACGAATTATTTCTAATTCTTCCTTAGATTTTTTCTTTGAAAATAAATGGAATAGCGCCAACAACTATTCAACATATTTTTTGACGATGATCGTCGTGTTATGACCACCAAAACCAAATGTGTTGGACATAGCGACATTCACCGTTCTTTCTTGCGCTTGATTGAATGTAAAATTCAGGTCATCGCCCAATTCCGGATCATCAGTAAAGTGATTAATCGTCGGAGGAACAATGTTGTCTTGAACAGCCATGATACATGCGATTGCTTCGATAGCACCTGCTGCACCCAACAGGTGTCCAGTCATTGATTTTGTCGAACTAATATTCAGATTGCTCGCGTGATCTCCAAACACCTGTCGAATTGCTTTTACTTCAGCAATATCTCCAAGTGGCGTTGAAGTCCCATGAACATTTACGTAGTCTACATCAGAAGGATCAATTTCAGCGTCCTCTAAAGCAGCTATCATTGTGTTTCTTGCACCAATTCCATCAGGATGAGGAGCAGTCATGTGGTAAGCATCTCCTGACATTCCACCACCAATAACTTCAGCATAAATCTTTGCTCCACGTTTCTTCGCGTGTTCGTATTCTTCAAGAATTAAAGCTCCACTACCTTCACCAAGAACAAATCCATCGCGATCTACATCGAAAGGGCGCGATGCCGTTTCAGGAGAATCATTTCGCGTTGACAAAGCTCTTAATGCATTGAAACCACCTACTCCTGATTCATTCACAGCTGCTTCAGAACCACCAGTGACAACCGCATCCACTTTTCCTAAACGAATGTAATTGAATGCATCAATAATTGCATTGGTAGAAGAAGCACAAGCAGAAACAGTTACGTAGTTCGGACCGCGGAATCCGTATTCAATTGAAATAAGACCAGCAGCGATATCAGCAATCATTTTCGGAATAAAGAATGGATTGAATCGTGGAGTACCATCACCATTTGTGAAGTTTGTTACTTCATCTTGGAATGTTTTTAATCCACCAATTCCCGATCCCCAAATAACGCCAATGCGATCAAAGTTCGGATCAGATTCGATAATTCCAGAGTCTGCCACAGCTTCTTTAGCAGAAACCATGGCATACTGTGAAAATTGATCTAATTTTCTTGCTTCCTTACGGTCCATGTGATCGTGAACATCGAAGTTCTTGATCTCACAAGCAAATTTTGTTTTGAATAACTCCGCATTGAATTGAGTTATTGGAGCAGCACCACTTGTTCCTTTTTTTAGGCCTTCCCAATACTCGGAAATAGTATTTCCAATAGGGGTGAGCGCACCTAGTCCAGTGACCACAACTCTCTTCAATTCCATACGTGAATCGTTAATTCAATAAAGATTATTGGCTTAATTTAGTTAGCGTTCTCTTCGATATACGAAATAGCGTCGCCAACTGTTTGAATGTTTTCCGCTTGGTCATCTGGAATAGCGATATTGAACTCCTTCTCAAATTCCATGATTAACTCAACAGTGTCAAGAGAATCTGCTCCTAGATCGTTCGTGAAGCTCGCTTCGTTAGATACTTCGCTTTCTTCAACACCCAACTTATCTACGATAATAGATACTACTTTTGATTTAACATCAGACATTTCTTATTTTTTTAAGGGTTAATTCAGCCGCAAAGAAAACCACAAACTATCAAAAAACAAAATTATTTAGTCATAATATTCAATGACCTCATCTTTTGATTTTCTTGATAAATCGGGGACTTCGGCGTTTTCAGCAGGGTAACCGACGGGGATTAGAAGAAAAGGACGTTCGTTATCTGGTCGCTCTAGTGCTTTTGCGATAAAATTCATCGGGCTCGGTGTGTGAGTTAATGCAACCAATCCAGCGTTGTGAACTGCCATTAAAAAAAAGCCAGACGCAAGCCCAACAGATTCATTTACATAATAATTCTGATGTTTCGTTCCGTCTTCTTCTAATTCATAAGGCCGTTTCAGAATTATCACGATCCAAGGTGCAATATCAATAAACTCCTTCACCGAATTTGTCCCCAATGGTTCGAGATCTTTAAGCCAGACATCACTCATCCTGCCTTCGTACGATTTTCTTTCTTCCTCTTCCGCCAATTCACGCAGACGCGATTTCAATTCTGCATTGGAGATCAAGCAAAATGTCCAAGGTTGTTTATGCGCACCCGATGGAGCAGTTGAGGCCGTCATTATGCAATTTTCCATGACTTCCTTAGGTACTGGCTTCGAAGAAAAATCTCTTACTGACCTCCGTTTGTCTGCCCACGCATAAAACGAACGTGAATTCTCAATCATTTTCTCTTCTGATACTTCCTCCTGCTTAAAAGGAATGAAAGGATGTTTCTTTGCTGACATAGCTCTTAGTAAATTTTACAGCCTAAATATAGGGATACTTCGTCAGTCATACTACCGACCCTTTATTTTAGAATTTAGTTTGACTCTTGAATCATTTAGTTCTTGATTCGGAAGATTTTTCCGTTGTAGTCGTACAAGGTTTTCCCTATTTGGATACTACCTCCTTTCTCAATATTCATTAGATCGACCTTCTTGCCATTGAGAATTAGCGTTCCTCCCGTACTCCGAACGATGTTCAAATAATCTACACGGACAGCATTGCGCGCTGAACACACTAAAACATGCACTTTCTTATTTAGTTCCTTCAACAAGGACAAATCGCGTACTTCAGAATAGTTGTCACCAATTAGGAAAAGTGCATCACAGAGCGAATCATGTTCCGCGGCATAAAGCAATGATTCTACATCACTTTCAGAGCGTTCACCTCCACTTCCAGCAGACATTGCCGTCTTGATCGTTTCTTCTACTTCCGACATTGATCGAGTTAGATACTGTCCTCCCGTTCCACCAATCGACTTCTTCCGAGTTCGTTTTCCATCTCCATCATTGAAAAAAGTATAACTGGTGATGGTTAATGATTCAGGATTATTCGAAATCCACCTTTTCATTGCCGCGACGTTAACCGTCATACTTCCTGTTACATCCATAACCAGTGCAATTTTTTCAGAAGGATCAGCAATGGACATTCCTAAATACACCGCAGTGGACTTAATTGCTGTTATTTTTTCATTTTCATTCTTCTCACTTTCAGAAGATTCAATTACTAATCCAGGTGCGCCAACGTCGTCACTAAATGTTGGTTTGGAGCCATCTCTTTTGTACATCCCGTTGACTGATCTCGAATACGAAACACGCACTTGCAAGTTCACCTCAGAACTAACACTTTCGTCGTTCAATGAAGCTGGTTGCCATTCTGGCATAGTACTAATTACCTCGCGAACAGCGTCTTGAATATAGCTGGCATACTCTCCTTCAAAAGTGATTTGCGAAACCACCCCATTTTCATCCACTTCAAACCTTACATCTACCCACAGATCATCGCGCTTCGTGGAAACTTCTTTTGTCACCTTTAGGTTATTCTGAAAGTAGTTGAATAAGGCATATTCTCCATCTATAAACTTTGCAGGGAGGTCTGGCTTACTTGGTAATACTTCAGATGAGGTTCCTTCTTTCTTTTTAATTTTTTGCTGGATGATGTCTATGACAGGTTCTGAGAATTCATCCTTAGGATCTTTAAAAAATTGAGAAAGTCTATTGATTTCATCCAGCCTTTGCGCTTCGCTCATCATTGGTCGGTGGACCAATACAAACCCATGAAAATAATCGGTTCCTTCGGTGTAATCTTTGCACCCCGTTTGTTCAATTAATTCCCACTCTACATATGGATCATCAATTATTTCTGGAAATACTTCTTCAAGTGATCTGAAACGCTTTCTGTCAAGTTCTTTTTGATTGAAGCCACTACTTCGTTTGTATTTCGTGTAGACATAGTATACTTTAATAATCGTTAATTCTTTAAGGCCCTCCTTGGATTTCGCCACTTGTTCTTGAGCAAAAATTGATGATATGGCAGTAGTTGTTGCCGTGTTTTCTGCACTTACAAACTCGGTTTGTGTTCGTTTCAAAGAGACCAATTTTTCAATACGACTGGTATTTTGTGCATATACGTATACACCAAAAAGTACAAGTAGAAGAGTCGTTAACAGTTTTATCATAGGTATATAATGGAGATCGGTTAAAACGTAACAGTTCGTGCCAGCGCCTTAGAATGCTTGCGCTATAGCTTCAGCATTGGCGCAAGTATAGAATTTAGATAGTAGACCTGAACACTGAGCGACTCGTGCTGAACCTGTCGAAGTGAGAAAGTTGAATACTAAGAAAAATACTTAATCTAAAGCGATGCGTATCGATTAATCAAATCCTTCTTTCTAACTTTGCCGTATGCAAAAACAACGCATCGCCATATTTGCCTCTGGAACAGGAAGTAACGCTGTTAATTTGATCCATTTTTTCAAGGGTCATCCTTCCATTGATGTGGCCTTTGTTCTGAGTAATAACGAAGATGCTCCAGTGCTTTCCTCTGCGAAAAAATTAGACGTTCCAGTTCTATATTATCCAAATGATGTGGTTGCCAAAGGTCACTTCTTGGTTAGTATATGTGAGGAACAGCAAGTTGATTGGATTGTACTAGCAGGATATTTACGCTTAGTGCCAGGTTCTTTAATTGACAACTACGCAGATAAAATAATAAATCTTCATCCAGCCTTATTACCAAATTATGGTGGCAAAGGAATGTATGGGCGCAATGTGCATAAGGCAGTCATTGCCAACCAAGAGAGTGAATCTGGAATTACGATTCATTTTGTAAATCGCGAATTTGATAAAGGTCGAATCATTGCACAGTTCCATTGTGCACTTGATCAAACGGACACAATTGAATCCTTAGAATCAAAAATCAGGTATCTGGAGCAGAGCTATTTGCCTATCGTCATTCAGAACACCATTTTAAGTTAGTTATGGGAACTTTTTTTTCAGAGTTTAGATGGATAGAAATATTCAAGGCAACAATGGTATTGTTTGCTGTAGTTGACATTGTTGGTTCAATTCCAATAATTATCAAACTTAAGGAGCAAGCAGGTGAAATTCATGCCTTGCGTGCAAGTGTTGTTTCGCTCGTAATCATGGTTTTGTTTCTCATTTTGGGAGAAAGCATTCTCGGCCTTTTTGGTGTTGAGGTGGAAGCCTTTGCAGTTGCGGGTTCGTTAATCCTGTTTGCGATGTCGCTAGAGATGATTATGGGATTGCACTTATTCCGTGATGAAGTTAGTGGAAAGACCGCAAGCGTTGTGCCATTGGCATTTCCAATAATAGCTGGGGCTGGCTCAATGACATCTATTATTTCACTTCGTGCGGAATATTCTCAGATCAATATTCTGATCGCCATTTTTATAAATATCCTAATCGTCTTTCTAGTATTGAAGCTGACCAAAGTAATTGAAAAATTACTCGGTGAAGGCGGAATTGCGATTCTTAAAAAGGTGTTTGGTATTATTCTGCTCGCTATTGCGATTAAGCTGTTTACTACAAATGTTAAGGTGCTGTTCGGGTAATCACCCTCCTGGAGTAAACGACCCTGATGAGTTTGTGCGTCCTTCAATTATTTGCATCCCGAATTCATACTTACGCTCATTAACTACTTTGCCACGCTTGTCATAGACCTTGAAGCTTCCGTGCTTAAGACCATCCTTGTAATCAATCGATGACATCAATTTACCTCTACGGCTGTATTGTTTCATCGTTCCGTCCAATTTTCCATCCTTATAATTGGAAACAACAGCGGCCATTTTCCCTCCTGGATGATAGGCGGTCCACTCGCCATCTTTCAACCCTTCTTTGTAATTCCCTTCTTCGGTCATGCGGAAATCTTTGTCAGAATAAGAGATGGAGTGACCATGTAATTTGCTTTCCATGGTAACGTGTCCTTTCATCAATGACTCCACCTTAGACTTTTTCTTAAACACCTTGTAGGTCACAATGTCCTTTGGCTTTCCGTTGTCAAAAAATGTTTGCCATTCACCAATCTTAAGATCATCCGAATACTCACCTATAACGTGGGGTTTTCCATTTGGAAAATGTGATTGCCACTCACCATCCAATTTACCCGATTTGAAAGTTGCTTTGTTTTTCAGATCACCACTTTCCCAGTAGTTATTCCATTCACCATCTTCTTTTCCATTCAGGTATGATCCTTCCATCAACAATGTTTCGTCCTCATACCATGTTTTCCATTCACCATTTTTAAGGTCATTATCAAAAGTCCCTTCTTTAAATTTCTTCCCGTTGAGGTAGAAGTACGTCCACTGTCCTGTTCGCTTGTCAGCATCATATTTTGCATAATACGAGATCTCTCCTGTCGGAAACCAATAAGTCCAATCTCCATGCTGAGCGCCTTCCGTAAAAGATCCTTGCATATCTCGGGTTCCTTTGTTCGTATACCAAACCCATTCACCTTCTTTGTTTCCGTTCTTGTACTGTCCGTTTACATTAAGCTCTCCGTTATCATAAAAATATTGGTACTTCCCGTCCAGCACTCCATCTTTATAATTACTGATCTTTTCCTTGTCTCCCGTGTAATATGCATACTCCCATTCTCCGTCTTTCTCTCCCTCTTTAAATGATCCTTTAAGCGTCGGATATCCGTAAATACTCAATTCTTCAAACTGACCATCCTTCAACCCACTTTTATAATTGTACCACTCCTTAACTGCACCAGTCGTATAGAACGTTGTAAGCTCTCCTTCTCCTTCGTTGATTGTCTGCGTATGCAATGAATCTGGCAGATAAAATTCCCACAAATAGTTGTCCTCACCTTTCGTTTCTTCGACTGATTTCAATCTTCCATCTCGGTAATAGTATTTCCAATGGCTCACTGCTTCACCCATGGCATATTCGCCTTCAACCTTCACGTGACCAGTTTCAAACCATTCCATATAAATGCTATCCTGAAGGTCCCATTTAAAAAATCCTTCTTGCCGTTTTTTTCCATTTGGATAGAACATCGTTACCTTACCAGATAACATTCCTTTGTAGTAATGGCGCACCTCTTCTATTTCTCCAAGGCGATCATAGTAGATCCATTTTCCATGCTCATCTTCGGTTTCTCCAACGAGCGGATCAACATAACACTTACCACGTGACTGGATCTGCGTTTTATTAAAATCCCAATACGTTTGCTTCTGTTTAGAGAGTTCTTCCTTTACAATTTCTTGCGCATGGAAAGCGAATGAAACGAGCATTAAGGCGATGAATGAAAGCGTCTTTATCATTGAGTATTTCTATCTATAACTAAAAAATTCTACTAGGTTACTTCATAAAACCAAGTATTCCCTGAGTGATCAAAACCACACCGAAGACAACAAAAATAATTCCGATAAACCTATTCAATATTTTCAATAAGCGTTTTGTAACAAGTGGTCTCAAGCTCTTCGCTCCAACAATTTTCAACAAATCAATGGAAAAGAAGGTGATTAAAATCGAAGCGATAAAAACGAACATAGAAGAACTTGTACCGCCCTCCGCAGCATCCTTAGCTCCTAACGTCATAACACTGAACCAATAGAAAACCACCATTGGATTTGCAAGATTTAGGAGGAAGCCTTTTAGTGCGAGCAAGAAATATCCCCTCATGCTCTCTGCTTTCGCGCCGTCCGTCTCAATCCTAATTCCTTCTACTTTCTTGAAATAATTATAAACGCCATACCCGACGAACAATGTCCCTCCGATAAGCCTCAATATTGAATTGTCTTGTCCAACGGACAGCTGTTCAACTTGATTGTAAAAAAGAAAGGCAACGGCGATGTACGCAGCATCGTTGACAAGAACTCCAATATCGAATGCGATTGCTGCCTTAATTCCTTTTCGGATACTTGTCTCTAAAAGGACGAAAAAAACTGGGCCCACCATTATACTTAATATAAACCCAGTTACGATACCTTTTAAAATCAAATCCATCTATTCGGAATGTTGTTTGCACAAAAGTAATGTTTCATCTCGCTTTAAAAAATGACGAGTGTTAGTAATTTTCTCCATTGTTTTTTCTGAGTTGGGCGAATATTGATTGAAGTTGTTTACATTTGCAAGCAGGGGAAAGAAAATTTTAAGCTACGTATGAAACTTGCAGCAGCAAACAAGAAGTTAGAGGATATTATAAAAAACGTCGAAAAGGACGGTTTAAAAGCAAAAAACTTAGTTGAAGATCTCAAGGAATTGAGAGAATACGCGCTAAAGGAGCAAGATCCTCTTGTTACCAAAGTTTTGAGACTTTCATATGAGTTTATTACGGAGAACAATGCGTTCAACGTTCAAGCTCAATATGAGGAGGACGAAGAAGAGAACGAATACCCTATCGAAATAGAGGACAACGACAACTTTTTGTACTTATTGAATCTTTTAGTACGTGCAGATCACAAAGTTAATCGTGAAGAAATTAAAGATTACCGATCAGCTCTTAAGCAAGAGTTGTACTAGGATATAGAGCTTTTGTCTCTTAAAAACCTGTTCCATTTTGGAATGGGTTTTTGTTTTTTTTCAAATTCACCCAACCTTTTTTAATACTTACGCGTCTTGTAGGTAAATATTGACATTCTGGTTTGTTCAATATTTTGGTTTTATTTTCCTTGCAGGTGCCTGAAAAGAGTTCTTACCTCTTGGTTGTTTAACGACAATCTTTGGATCTCTTTTCAGGTTTTTTTATGCATTGATTTTTTTCTTCCAAAATCTAGCCTAAATCATTTCTACAGATAAGAGAACTCTTTATTTGTCATGTGTCAACCAGAAATTACTCGCATTTCCCGCCTTGAACAAGTGAAACAACAAAAACATTTGTTTCCATTAAACTATTTTAGAAAATTTGTCGTTCTTCGCCCTAGAAAGTACGATCACCATACTTTTATGTACTTTTTACCAAAGCATATCGTATGAATTCGCTGAAACACTCTTTTTTACAAGCGCTAAAACTTCTCCTTTTTTGGATACTTGTATTCGATTTTCAACGCATCCTTTTTTCCATTCACCACTGGGAGAGTTTCAATACCGTCTCTTGGGGCGATTGGTTTCTAACCTTCGTTTATTCATTTCGTCTTGACTTGGCAACAGGCGCTTTTCTCAGTATCCTTCCATTGATAACATTGGCTCTCTGCTTTGTCAAACCAGCAAAATGGACCTATCGAATATTTGTCGTCACTATGATGACAGAAGTGGTATTAGTCTCATTTATTCACTCTGGTGAAATCAATGCATATACTGAATGGAAGCACAAATTGACTTCACGTGTATTCATGCATTTGTCTAATCCAGATGAAATGTTCCGTTCGGCAGATTACAGTATGACAATCTGGTTCTTTATATACTCTATTCTCGAAGTTGTTTTCGGGTGGAGAATGTTACGCTGGCTATTTAAAGCTCAAGCGCCTCAAACACGCTTGAAAATAGGATATCGTGTGCCCGTTGCTATTGTTGGAATGAGCGTTTTCATGATTCCCTTTATCATTCTCGGAAGAGGTGGGTTTCAGCAAATCCCTATCAATATAGATTCAGCCTATTTCTCTAATAATCACCTGGCCAATGATCTGGCAGTTAATTCAACCTACTTCTTTGGGAATAGCTACGCACTATACAACAAGATCGACATTGCGGCGTCTCTTCCGAAAATTGACATGGATGAAGCGAATGAGTTGGTTACTCAATTATACGACTATCCGCGTGAACATGATGTTCGCATATTAGACAACAAAAGTCCAAACATTGTCATGATCATTATGGAAAGCTGGAGCGCCGAAGCAATTGGTTGTTTAAGTGAAACAAAAGGCGCTACGAATCACTTTGACAAACTTGCTTCCGAGGGGGTTTTGTTTACAAACATTTATGCAACTGGAACACGTTCAGAAATTGGGAATTCCAGTATTTTTGGTGGGATGTTGGCCATTCCAGGGCTTTCAATATCTGCACGTCCAGAAAAACATAGGAAGTTGCCTACACTGAATCAGGACCTCGCTACCTCTGGCTATTCCTCGCACTATATTTTTAGTGGGGATCTCAAATACGGCAATATTGGAGGTTATTTCATGGATCATGGCTTTGATGACGTAACGGATGAAAATGGCTTCCCAAGTAATATTGAAAGAGGTAAACTTAATTTCTATGATGAAGATTTATATCGACAGCTGCTCATACGAATTAACGCAACGCAGGGCAAATTTATGCATTGTGGCTTCACTGGAAGCACGCATTCTCCTTTCGATCAACCAAAAACGAAAAACCAAACATGGACAGGCATTGAAGCACCCTTTATGAACTCATTGATTTACGCCGATGAATCTCTAGGTAAGTTTATTGAACAGTGCAAGAAAGAAGATTGGTATGAAAATACCTTGTTTATATTCGTCGCAGACCACAGTCACCATACACCAAAAACACAAAACATGTATGACAGTGACTTCTATCGAATTCCCTTACTTCTTTGGGGCGAACCTCTCAAAGATGAATACAAAGGCGTACGAATAGATAAAATTGGTTCTCAAGCAGATATTGCTGCAACGGTGATGAATCAAATGAATAGAGATATCAGCAAATATCCTTGGAGTAAAGATTTACTTAATCCAAAATGCCCCGAATTCGCCTTGTTTACTATTCTAACAAATGGCTATGGTTGGATAACGCCCAAAGGAAGAACCACTCATGCAGTCGAATTAAAACAAACGCTTCAAAACACCTTCGATTCCAAGAGCGAAAAGCTGGAAATTAAAAAATGTCACGCCTTATTGAATGTGCTCTACGAGGATTACAAAAGCAGATAATCCCTTAGCTAATTACTCGCAATACTGACAATAAGAAAAGTGCTGGGTTGTATGTGTGAATGGAATTTCGGCATCAAACATCTCCGATAAAATCATCCCTACATAATTCGGGTAGTTTAGAATCACTTCATCCAACTCCATTTTTTTCGTGTCGAGGGTGAATGGCTTATTCTTTCCAGAGATAAACGAAATAATGCTTGATTCTGGCACAGCACCATGCTTTTGATGATAAAGAAATCCATATTGAATTAACTGTAAAAGGTGTTTTCGCACCCCCAGCGACTCTACAATTGTTTCTTCATCCAGATCCTTCGAACGGAACTGTACATCATTGTCATTGACTTTTCCTGATTTGTAATCGATGATGCGAATTTTGTCTCCTATTCGATCAACTCGATCAATGAAGCCGCGCAAATTTACTTGCTTGGTCATTCCATTCACTTCGATAGGAACAAGTGCCGAATACTCTTGTTCAAGTGCTTCGATAAAAACAGGTTCCGTTTGCTGAGAAAGAAATTCGACTTCCGTTTTTAAGAAGCGTTCGGTTAATTCAATAGCCATTTGATAAGAAAGTAAATTCTTCCCCTTCGTGAATGCTTCTTCATCATTGTGGAAATGCTGCATGAATTGTTTCCGCAAAATCAACTTAAAACGCTTTAGCATCTGCTCAACATCTATCGAAGTTATTGCAGGAGGACTTGGACTCTTCTTAACTCCTTCAGCGTCTGTTTGTGCAAATGGTGTATAAAGTTCTTCCAGGGTATCGTGAATGAATGTCCCAAAAGTGCTGTTCTCAATTTCTTCCTCTACACTGTCTTCTTCCCCAAAATCCATCACATACCTGAAATAAAAATCGAGCGGGCAGGCCAAATATTTCTTTAACATGGACGCGGACGTGGACTTCTCGAGCAATTCATCGAGCCGTTGTTGAATTTCAGGAGTCTTCAAAATTTCATGTTGGACGGTGTCCCTTACCTCAACAAGCGAGTAAATCCTCTTCTTGACGATAACATTTGGATTGATTCTACTCAATTCCAGTTCTAGTTGCATCAAGTACCGACTTGGTTCATTGCTACCTATTGACTCATCAGCACTGTTATACGTTACGTACAACTCCTCGCAAGCATGAAGGAGCCGATAGAAGTGATGTGCGAACAAGCCCTGCTTCTCTCGTGGAGTAGGTAACCCAAATGCACGTCGTAAATCCATGGGGATTATTGTTTGCATTTGATTGGTGGGTGGAAGTTGCCCCTCATTCATTCCAACACAAATAATTCGCTTGAAATCGAGTGCACGCGTTTCCAGCAATCCCATGATTTGCAAACCATCTGTTGGGTTTCCATGATATGCAATGCTCTTCATTCCCCAATGTTGATTGAACAATTGCTTGAATGATTTTAAACTCATTTCTGGAAGTCCTTCGTTCACTATATTCTCAAAGTCTACCAAGGCTCTATCGAAGCATTCGAGGATGGCTTTTTCAAAGTCGAATTCTGATCCAAGAAAACCAAAAATGATTCTGTTCATCTTGCGAATTCCTTTGAGCGCCAAAGACCAGTCATTTTGCCAATCTTCAGTTAAAATCTTGAGCAATTTATCAGTTGTGTCACCAAGAACTAGGTTCTTGGGATTTAGGAAAATCTTGTTCTGTGCGATTATATTGCGTTCAACTTGACTCAACGATTTCTTTTCCTCCTCATTAATAATCGCTAACAGCAAAGGATGATTCCAGAAACTTTGCAAATCATTAAAATAAATCGATTTCGTTTTAAAGCGACGCTTGTTCTCCTGAATTGAAAAGAGCAATTCTACCCATGTTCGAATGGCGGTATTTCGAATTGGCAGTCCAAGTGTGATGTTCGCCTTCCCAATTTTTTTGGGTAAATTTTTAATAATTGAACCGATCAAGGATTCATCCGCGAGCAACAATAAGGTTGAGTTAATTTGCTCGGGAGTCGAAGTTTCCAAGATGGTAGATGCAGTTTTTACCTGTCCTGTATTTTGGGCACATTCGATCATCTCGACATACAAAGGCTTTGTAAGCATTTTGTCCTGCACAAAAGACAATTGCTTTCCATCTAATGCGGTTGATAAATCACGTAAAAAACGACCTGCTTCGTGCTGTTTATTTTTCAGGTAATAGGAGTCGGCATCAATGAAAGTCTCTGCGCGTCCCATTTGCTCTAATTGCCGAATGATCTGTATTTCAGATGCCGATAAGGCATTAAATCCTGCGAAGAGAAATCGTCTCTCTTTATTCTCTTCAAATAACACATTTATATTGGCTGCTAAATGACGAAATGCTTTTCCAGCGTAGCAACTCCCAGATTTATCCAGCAAGAGGTTTAATTCTCCGTAATATCCTGGAAGTCGATCCCAAAATTCCATAAACCGCTTCTGGCTTTCTGTCAATTCTTCCTCACCAAAACTCCATTGTTCTATTTCCTTAATGGAAGCCAGGTTTCGAAATATTTTCACGGGATCAAGAAAATAGCGATCGATTTCGTCAAAGTCAGAAAGTAAGATATTACCCCAACTTAAAAATTCATCAAACGATCGATCCTCTTCCGTTTTTGCATTTTTCAATTGGACTTCAAACAGACGAACTAGTGCACGGGTCTTATCAATTACCGCCAAAGGACTGTGCCCTTTTACCCAACGATCCATTGTCGTAATCTCAGGCGCCAGAATTGGTCTTTTATACGCGCGATAAAGCGCAGCTGTCAAATATTTCTTAGCCCGTTCTGAAGGCAAGATAACCGTCAGGTCTTCCAATGAAAGATCCTGATCATGAATGTGCTTCGCTACTTGATTAATAAATGTCATTATACGTTCTTTTGGCTTAGAAAAGTCCAATATGTTGAACGGTTCAGTATTGACATTTTAGCATGTGGATAGGCCTCCTGAAAACTCTTGGGGAACTTCACTTTTTTTCGTTTTTCCCAGTCCGTTTTGTAAGCCCGCATTTTATCATTGTCCAGTTCAACAAAATCCATTTGCTGTCGTGTATGTGTCTTCCAGAAATAAACCTTCGTTTTGCTCTGATGCATACGCATCCATTTGATCCGCTCGGCCAAGACATAATTCCTCCAAAGTTCATTCATGTCATTTCGGAGAAAGGTTGGATTAAAGTTGCTGATCAAGACATTCCGCACGCCATTATCAGCGAAGTACACCATGTTTGATTTTTTCAACTCATAGCGTTGATCCGTGGAATAAGAAGGCAATCTAAACAACAGAAATGCATCTTCCAACAATTTGATATAACGTTCTACAGTTTCATTGTCTAGCCCGCAACGCTCGGAGATATCATTGTATGAAACAGTATCTCCTATGTTAAATGCCAATAGTTGAAGCATTCGCAATAACTTATCACCTTTATTAATTCGTTCTTTGCTACTGAGATTGGTAAAAACGGCATCCTGAATAATCTCGCGAAGCGTTACTTCTGCCATAGGAAGATCCGCTAGTACTTCGGGGTAATTCCCGTAAATGAGTCGTTCTTCCAACAATCGTTCTTCTTCAGGAAGTCCGAAATGCTGCGCCGATTCATAAAATGACGGGGCGAACAAATTTATTTCCAGACCTTCCATTCGCATGGCCTCAACTAATTCGGGTTCAACATTTGGAACAAAAGAACAGACAACGATTACTGTTGATGTAATTTTTCCCATGAGGACATTTTCGAGAAGTTGGTTTAGATTTTTCAAATACTGCGCTTCATAAAGCACGACATATTTACCCACATTCTCTAACTGATCTGGTTCGTTTTCAAGTGACTTTTTTGTTCGTTTTACGGAACAATCTAGCAAGGAATATTCTTCATTTATCTCTTGAAATATTTCCTCAATCAAGCTTCTTTTTCCGACCTTTCTTGGCCCTTGAATAAACAACAATTTGTTTGTCTGAAGCTTATCCTGAATTGTTTGTTTTTGGATGCGTGGGATCATACAAGCGTTTTACCTTTGGTGCTACTTAGTGGTCTCAAAAATACGTTTTTACATGATTAATCGCTAGATAATGTTGAAATTTGCGGTTGAAAGAGTAGTATTGGATGTTGGATATTGGATATTGGATATTGGATATTGGATATTGGATATTGGATATTGGATATTGGATATTGGAAGTTCGAAAATTAATTCACCATCCAATAGTGAAGCGATCCAACAACTTAAGCCTAAGATCAACTAATCAAACCAAACTTCCTCAAAGAAGCGTTGAGCACGATTGGAATTCATGAACTTATTTCCTCCGTATGCTTTTATAACAACAAAGGATTCTTCATTCATAATTACCCTTGCCCAATACAAGCCTTCTGGATACGAGTCGGCCAATCCTTCATAAGCCTCTCCTCCATTGTCGAGTATAACTTTTCGGGCTGGACTTTGTTCTGGACTAGCAATGTAAGTCGACGCCAATTCCTCCAAACCGATGTCTTCCAATCTCGGGTAGACTTCTACTTCGAAACTATTCCCCTGTCCAAAATCTCTGTAGACTAACTTAAGTTCAGCTTCGCTATATTCATCCATGACCACTTTAGGTTTTCCAAAGAAACGAACATGGAGTCCAAGGCTATCGTTATCATATTGATATTTACGTTTGGAGAAAACTTCTGTCCGCGCTTCTGTTGGATTTTCAGAGAATGTTGCCGTTACCTTGCGCATCGTATACCCTTTACTTCTTAATAAATTAATAAGCCCAGCGCCACTTGCTAAATGTCCAGCTCCAACTGCACAAAACACCATGTTGCCCGCCTGAAGAAGTGAATCTATTCCGGATGCCATGTCCAAATTTCGATCAGTGATCAGCACGTCATACCCCTTAGGGTAGATTGCAAGCGAAGACCGTAACATATCATCCAATTGATAGATATCTCCTTTCAAATACATGTTCAGCATATCGTCTTGATCCAAGAGAAAAGACTCAAAGCGAACCCTTCGAAAGTCTGGGAATTCCATGTCTGAAAAAAGATTTAACTGAAAATCTACAGACTCCAGCGGGAAAAATTTCTTATCCGCATTAAAGCAATATTGTTCAAAAAAGGCATCCAAAAACTGCGGCATTCCATCCTCGTCTCCGTAATGAGTTACCGAAGCTTCAGAATCGGAAACATACGGCTGTCCTTCATTGTCATATTTCATTTGTACAGATGACACACGTGTATCCCATTCATCGAACAAAGAAAAAATGTCCGTTTCCAACACAATCATCTCCGCTTGATCTAACGCAAGAAATGTTGAGTCACTTAAATTGAATAGGCGTTTATCATTGGAGTGAAAACTTCCAAACAAGTAAGAACTGCTTTCTAATCCATTTCCCGATATCTCCCACAAGAGTTCATGATCTCCATTTACTGTCTGAGCGACAGATGCTAATGGCAAAAGAATAAATAGAAGTTGTTTGAACATTGAAGCATCAAATTACAAAAATCGATCCACTTAAACAAGGATTCGATCGATGTGCTGATCTCCGAAAGAATAGGGAATATATGCGATGTTCGGAATCTCTTTTGTAATGAGAATTGGGGTTCTTTTTCCCAATGATATTGTTCCATGTGTTTCAGACAAATCCATTGCATACGCTGCATTTACCGTCAACGCATTCAATGCCTCTTCGGGTGTCATTTTCATCTTCACACAAGCCAAAGACCATACAAAACACAGATTTCCGCTTGGTGTCGATCCTGGATTAAAATCACTTGCCAACGCAACAGGAAGATCATTTTCCATCAACCTACGCGCGTCACCAAATGGAATGGACAAAAAGTGCGAACAACTTGGTAAAATCGTTGGCATTGTATCTGACCCTTTTAATGCATCAATATCGTCATCCGATAGTTCCTCCATATGATCAACAGAGAGTGCTTTCAATTCCACAGCTTTCCGAACACCACCCATCGTTGAAAATTGATTGACGTGCACTTTTGGCTTCAGTCCATATCCAATTCCAGCTTGCAAAATTTCAGCCATTTCGTCCACGCTGAAATAATTTCGTTCACAAAAAACATCAATATAATTTGCCAATTTCTCCTCTGCAATTTTGGGGAGCATTTCATTGATAATTAAATCAATATATCCCTGATGATTCTCTTTGTATTCTGGAGGAAATGCATGCGCTCCTAAAAAAGTTGCCTTAATTTCAATTGAACAAGCTTCCTTCAGCCGTTTTACAACACGCAACATCTTAAGTTCAGCGTCTACTGTGAGTCCGTATCCTGATTTAATCTCCAATGCTCCCGTTCCATAGGACATTAATCGCTCTATTCGCACCATGGCATGTTCGAACAATTCATCCTCAGACATTTCTTGCAGTCGCCGTGCAGAATTTAAGATTCCACCGCCACGAAGTGCAATTTCCTCATAGGACAATCCGTTGATTCGATCCACAAATTCTTCTTCTCGTGACTTCGCAAAAACAGTATGTGTATGTGAATCGCAAAAGGCTGGCAAAACAAATTTTCCTTCGGCATCAATGACCTCCAAGTCCCGCCAATCCGTAATTCCACCCCAATCTTCCATTGCGCCGTACGCAACGATTACACCATCCTCCAATGCCAAATACGCATTTTCAAGAATAGGCAGTTCTTTCATTTGAGCTCCTTTTCGAACCTTGGGAAGGTCTTCTCCATACTGAACAAGCCCCTTTATATTTTTGATCAACACCTTTTTCATAGCTCTACAAATCTAAGATTATTAACGCTATCGCCGTTCCCTATCAATTGGAATATTATCGCTATTTTGACTGCCTATACACTCGGTATACAAACCATTAAACTATGCTACATAAAACGCTCAGTCTTTTATTTATTACTTGTTTATTTCAGGTTTCTGCACAAACGTTTACTGGAGGATCTGGCGCAATTCTCGATTTACAGACCATTGATATCCCTTTAAATGTTTCAGGTCTTTCACCAAATTCCATTGATACCGTAAACTTTGGTCTAGAGGAAGTCTGCATGGACATTACTCATACCTATGTTTCAGACCTTACCGTTTCATTGATTGCTCCAGATGGAACTATCATTGAACTTTTTTCAAGCATTGGAGGAGGAGGTGACGATATGCAAAACACCTGTTTACAAGAAGACGCAGCAACTGTCATTTCATCTGGCAGCACACCATTTATCGGAACCTATCAACCAATGGGACAAATGGGGCTGGTCAACAATACTCAAAACCCAAATGGACAATGGTTTCTGCGAATTTATGATAGTTACAACGCTGATCAAGGAACGCTAAATACGTGGTCCATTACTTTTGGTAATAATCCTGCAGGATATTTTGCCTTTGGTGAATCTGATTTACCAATTGTAGTAATCAATACAAATGGCCAAGCAATTGTGGATGATCCAAAGATCGTTGCTGACATGGGGATTATTTATAACGGTGTTGGTGTTCGGAATTACATGACCGACCCAATGAACGAGTACAACGGAAAAATTGGAATTGAGCGACGTGGAAATTATTCGGCATCCTTGCCACAAAAACCATATAGTCTCAAACTAATTGATGATTTTGGGATACAGATAGACTCTTCCCTTATCGGAATGCCCGCAGAACACGATTGGGTTCTCATTGCCAATTACAATGATAAATCCTTTGCCCGAAATGTGATTCCCTACCATCTTTTTGATGAAATGGGACATTGGGCTCCTCGTCATCGTCTAGTGGATGTCGTTCTGAACGGTGAATACAAGGGGATCTATTTGTTGGCTGAAAAAATTAAGCGCGACAATAACCGCGTAGACATAGCAACAGTCAATACGGGAGATATTCTTTACCCTGAAATTACGGGTGGTTATATTTTAAAAATTGATTATTGGAATGGGGCAAATTCATGGCTCCTCAATAACAGTCCTATCGATCACCCAACCTTTGATGTTCACATGGTGTACCATACGCCGAAGGTTGACAGCATTGCTCCAGCACAACAGACCTATATTCAAACCTTCATTGATGATTTTGAAACAGCACTCTACTCGCCGAGTTTCGCTGACCAACAAAATGGATTTCGAAAGTACATCAGTGAGCGTTCATGGTTGGATTATTTCATAGTGAACGAGGTAGCACGAAACGGAGATGGGTTCAAAAAAAGTCGCTTTTTCTACAAAGAGAAAGACCCAACAACAGGTGTTATTGGAAAATTGAAGGCAGGTCCCGTTTGGGATTTCGATTGGGCATGGAAAGACATGTGGGATTGTATGTACGACCAAACGGATGGATCCAACTGGGCACACGAAGTGAACGATTGTAATCCCGATGTAAATTCTCCGGGGTGGTTTATCCGCATGTTTCAGGATCCCGTTTTTGCAGATGCGATGCGGTGTCGTTATGAAGACCTTCGACGGAATCTGTTGAGCGAGGATTATCTCCATGCTCTGGTTGACTCTGTTGCACTTGTCGTTAACGAGAGTCAAGAGTGGCATTATGCAACTTGGGGGAATATGGGTGTTGCAACGGGAACACCCGAAGTACCAGCTCCAGCACAAACATACGCGGAAGAAATTCAACGCCTTAAAGATTGGATTGACCGCCGTTTACTTTGGTTGGACGCAAATATGCCAGGAACCCTCAACGGTTGTAGCATGACAGGACTGGATGAAGTTACGCTGAATGATGGCATTCAATTGACTGGCTATCCAAACCCGTTTAATTCTTCCATCTCTATTCAAATCAGCTCAATGCTCAATGAAGCGTGTAAGATTTCAGTTTATGATCAGGCTGGTAGGGCGGTGAAACAACTGGAGTTCAGAGCTGATGAATGGTCTGGGAAAATCGTTCAATTAGAAGGTCTTGATCAATTGGAAATGGGCATGTATACACTGGAAGTACGGATTGCAGGAGAAAAAAATGTAATAAAATTGATGAAATATTAATTTCATTGTTTCCAAATCCAATAAAATCCATAGCTTTGCATCCGCATATCAGAAAATATGCCTCGGTGGCGGAACTGGTAGACGCGCTGGATTCAAAATCCAGTGCCTTCGGGCGTGCGGGTTCGATTCCCGCCCGAGGTACCAGATGGGACAAATGAGATTTATTCTCATTTGTCCCTTTTTTGTTTTCATCAAACCTCCCAGTATACTTTAGTATCAACGCAATCACTTCATCAATAGAAGTGGTTCGAACTCTATTATTTTCAAATGTGAACTTTTCAGGAAAGATCGAACCAATTAATTTTTTCTTCTCCTGAACTGTACTGTTTCTGTACCATTCAATGATATTTGGTAGCATCTTAAACGATTTGCTCAATTGCTCTTGAAACTTCGATTTCCCTTGTTTTATGCTCTCCAATTGTGCTTTAACTTCAAATATTTTACTCTCTAAACGCTTCTTTAGTTCTGTGTAATCCTTGGGGTCTAAATCTCCATCCAAGAATGTGTTTTGCAATTGTTCCTTTCTTGCTTCGAGTTTGTTCAATTGCTGCACAAACGTTGATTTCTGTTGAGCGCGTTGTTTTGGATTTCCCTTTAATTCCGAATCCAATATTACATCATGGAGTTTTTCTACTTCTTCTGTGATCTGAATTATACTCAATAGTTCCTCCATTTCCTTGTTTGCTACATCTGCTCGGAAACGTTCTTTTTTGCAATGCATACAATGATAGTAGTAATGTTTATCTCCAGTTCTACTCTTTGAAGCACTTCCTGTTATGTGATTACCGCACTTGGAACAGTTTAAGATTCCTCTAAGCGGTAATTCAACACGATCTCTATATGAAGAATTTTTGTTTTGCTTCTTTACTCTACCACTTAATATTAGTTGAACTTCATTAAAAACTGATTCGCTTACAATTCCTTCATGCAACCCATCTACGAACTGTTCAGGTTCATCCTTGTATTCTGCTACGCGAATCTTCCCCATGTAAACAGGATTACGCACCATTCTACTAAACGAACTCCGCGAAATCTTTACACCTTTTCTATTTAACTCAATGCGAATTTCATTTAGTGAGCGTTCGTTCTTTATCACCTCCTTAAAAGCCCATTCGATATGTGGTGCTGTTTCCTTTGGAACAATGATAGGTTTGTTTTGTTCATCCCTGCGATTCTTATACCCAATTGGTGCAGTTGTAGTCCATCTACCCAATTTGTTCGCTCCACGTAACCCCATTTTCACTTTACCCGAACGAATATCGTTATCCACTTCTGGAAGCGTTAAATAAATGGAAAGCATGATTTTGCTTTGTGGAACATCAAAATCTATGGGTTGTGTGATCGCTTGCGGTTCAATATCCCAAGCTTTCATCTTTCGTATCATATTGTACGCATCTGGTGCATTCCTAGAAAATCTATCCCATGATACAAACAGGAAGTAATCTATACTTCTATGATTTGCTTTCGCATAGGATAGAAATTTCGCAAATTCTGGTCGATCAAAGTTTTTTGCGCTGTGATCTTCCTTAAATAGAATTGCGATTTCTATTCCTTGTGCTTCGCAGTACTTTTCAAGTTGTTCCTTTTGAACTCCCAAACTATATCCTCTATCTGCTTGTTCATCTGTACTAACTCGAATGTATAAAACTGCTCTTTTCATTTCTTCTCGTTATTCGTTAATCTCCCTCGCTCCATTTCCGTGATCTTATATAACCAATCACGAATCATTTTGATCTGTTTATCAGTATAGTTTTTGTACTTCTTTCCGAGTACTTTCCTACACTCTTTAATTGATAACATTAAATTGAATTTCGTAATGAAGTAATTTTTTAATACTCCGACCCTTACTTTTTGAATTTTTCTTTATTGGAAATGCTGAACTCCTTATTTGAAGTCCAGCACGCGTGATAATTTTCACGCTCCAATATTTACTATTCCGAATAATCGCTTAATTCTCTTTATTACGATCCTTATTACACTTAACGCTATTTTTTTGATCTGTTTAAATAATTAACTGCCCCTTTTGGCTCAATTTTAGTGTGCAAAATTCACGAAACGATCGCTACCATTGACTTATATAAATAGGCTAAAGTGGGCAGTTAAATATTTGGGAGACTATTTTTCCCTTTTTAGTTCAATCTCCGAACTAGAAAAGTAAATGATTGACTCAATTTCTTTTGGCATTTTTATTTGACTCGAATCCGACTCGAATCCGACTCGGATTTCGACTCAAGACCGACTCGGTATCGACTCGGAGCCGAGTCGAGCTAATATTCGATAAAGCGACTATTTTTATCGTCGAAAAGATTGATCCGACTCGACAGACTTTAAAATCCGACTCGACACATTTTTTTGTCAATCTATTTGGGTCGGTGCGCGAACCAATTCCACTCAACTCATTGAATATTAATTCAACAAGATGTAACAAACACACTAATTTGAACGTTACATTAAGTAACTATCCGAAATAGTTTAATATTCTCTTTGGCAGTTTTCGCTGCCAGTTTTGCGATCCATTGGTTATTAACTTAAATGTTACACAATGGCAAAACGAAAAAAAAGTGATTACACATTAGAAGAAATCTTAACGCTCTCAAATGAAGAGCTAAAAAGTAATTGGTCAAAACTAGCATCATTAATTCGCCTGTACGAATATGGTGACGAACAAAATTCAAATCAAAAGAACACTTGGTATCCATCACGTGCAAAAGCAATTCAGCTTTTGGAAAACAAAACCGCTGATGAATACATTGATCGCGTTCGTTCAAACCCGAATCAATGGTGGAGAAGTAAACCTGATGAAATAAAATCAGTTCCGATTCAAGCGGAATTGGTAAAACCAAAATTTAAGCCTCAAAGTAAGAAAGCTAGACCTAGACAAAATGTCTATCAGAAAAACTATGGACTACTGACAACATTAATTCCAGACTTAGAACAGCGCATTCTCGATGATAAAATCATTGAAGGTCTTTCAAACCTAATTGGCTATCATGGAGTAGTTCAAGTAAAATCCATCCATAATGACAAAAAACAAAGTATTCTGCACTTAATACACCATATTGAAGAGGGAGCAACTTACAGAGAGGAAACAATGATAGCACTTCGTCTTAATCTAATCAAGATGACAGTGGAGCCTTTAGTTTTTAATAATCGTGACGGCTACCGAAGGGTCTACCATAAAAAAGACAATTATAAACGGGAATTGGTTGATATTGAAGAGCAAAAAATTCAAAACCGCCTATTGTCTGATTGGCTCAGAAGTCTCATCCAATATAAGCACGAATTCACTTGGCAAGATGATCCAAACTCACAAGATGGCATCTACCTAAGAATAATGGGATTAAATCAATCCGACGACCAAGAATTTGTGCCAATTGAACCCGAAACTGCTGACGAAAAATTAAAATTAGAAGATCTGAATGAAATCATTTCTGGCGTGGTAAATAAACAAACTCAAATTGAGCGAAAAATTGAAGAACAGGAAGAACGACAAAGAATTGAAATTGAACAAAGAGAGCGTATACAGCAAGAAGAATTTAAGCGTATTGTCTTTGAACGGCAGGAGGAACAAATTGACAATGAGATACCAAGTCCTGAGTCTAAAAAAAATCAGTCAATTGGGGCGCACAACATGATAGATAAACCCCTAGATTGGAAAGACCGCATAAACGATGAAATTCCTGATTTTGAAGTTGGAAACGTTAGCCTAGTTCAAGCTCATGTTAAAGTTGGGGTTCAACAGCGTGATATTGATTGGATCAATAAACATAGACAAGGTTTAGTTTTTACCCCTAAAAGGGACGCAAAGGTAAAAAGACATGGCTTTAGAATCTCTGCTGTCGGGAAAGTATCCTATGAGGGAAGAAGTAAACGAAAAGACGGCTAATATGAAACTGACGAGAATAATATTAAAGGGCGAAAGCCCTTTTTTTATGCCAACTTATTTAGAACTTCATCAATATCTGCTTGCTCTCCACTCGGAAGAGACATTAGGAAATCTTTTAGTTCCCTTATCGTGCCACAAGTATGCTCCGCTCCTACAACCTTGTTACTGCCTACATACTTTATACAGAGAAAGTGATCGTCCTCTTTGCTCACCATAATCCGTGTGCTATAACAGTCTACCCAACCAATAAATGTAATCATACTGATCTAAGAAATTTGATGTTGTAAAATTCTTGATCCAAAGATAGAATTTCAACGGGGTTTGGTTGCTAACTGCCCACCTTTTGATGGGCAGTTAATGAATGAACCCTTGAATTGCTAGTGTTTTACTGCTAACCGCCCACCAAAAGGTGGGCGGTTAGTGAATGAACCTCCGAACTGTATGGGTTTGAATGATAGGTGACCATCTAAAGGTGGGCAGTTAATTAATGAACTTCTGAATATATCTTTATATCTCGATAAATCATAGACTCTTGTCAAATTTGTACTAAAACTACTAGGTATAAATACCTGAAAACAATTTCCCGAAGATACAATGTCAAGGCGTTTTCTTAATTTTCAATTAACTAAGGACTATCAACCTAATTATCAAACTACTAATAAAGTTGATCGGTGAAGAATTGGGAAATGACGGATGAACGGAATTGATCTAACAATATCTGCAATTGTAATGGCAGGAATACAATTTCTTGTTGGCATCTCACAGGTTCTGCGTTATTTCCTTAAAGCTCGTGATACAAAATTACTGAAGTACGCTATCCTTACTTTCCTGTTTGTTCTGTATAATCTTTCCATTGGATTAAGTCAAAGCATTAATGTGGTTCTCACCCAATTGATTGGAGTTGCGCTTACATCCTATTACTTCTATTTCATTTGTAGTCAAATATTAAATATTCGAACTAGGTCAACGAAACTACTAGTTATTTCTGCCAGTTTTGTCGTAACGACTTTATTAAGTCTCAATCTGTGGATTAGTGATGCAGTAAAAATAGAAGAGAGCCTTACCAACTTTTACCCAGTTCTGATGATAACCTATTTTAGTTTTGGAGCTATAGGCTCCGTTTATGGAAAATGGACATCTGGAAAAGGAAATAAAATCATTCTCTACACTGGACTTTCGGCATTCCTATATCTTATTATTTCAACGACTTCATTCATCATAGGTAACAGTGGACTCTTATACACTTCTACCGTGAATATTTTCTTTTTGATTGCCCTTCATGATTATACATTTGGAACGATCAATAAGCCAAAAAGTGATTTCGTTCTTATCGAGAAAATTACACTTTTGGATAGATTTGTAGATGTCTCAGAACGACTAAAAAAACATGGTCTCTCTGAGAAAGAAATGAAAGTGGCTTTGCAGATCTTACGCGGAGATTCCTATCAGACCATAGCTGACAATTCGGGCATTAAGCTGAGTACTGTTAACAAACATGCGTCGAATATTTTCGGTAAAACAAACAGTGATAATCGGCATGGATTCATTATCAAGTTTACCACCTAGCCCCTCTCCTTCAAGCCTAACGTACTGATTAAAATCCTATTAACCGCACTACACTTTAGTGTACTTTTCATATTCACTTTAGCGTACGCCAAATAATTGGAGGAGTGTAAATCTTTTGTCACCATTGTAGTTACAGTCTGAATTTGTAAGCCATAAATGTATGTGGAATATGAATCTTAATGCATAAATGATGATGGAGCAAATAACAACAAGAGAAAGTGAAATTCTCAATCTTATTCTAAGAGGTTTTGAAACTCCAGAGATTAAAAAGAAGATGGGGATTGGTGAAGCAACTGTGCAATCAATTAGAACATGCCTATTAAAAAAATTCAAATCCAAAACTACAATAGGAATGATCGTTCAAGCCCTTAAATACGGCTTTATGAGCGAGAGCATAGAGTTATTTAAGAGTGAATATGATTACATCCGTGAATCTGATTACCTCACATTGAACGAAGTAGTTGTGATACATGCAGTGTTGAATGGAAGAACAAGTAGACAGATTGGACGGGAGCTTTCACTTACCGTAAGAACCATCGAAGGACATAGGCAAAAGGTTAATGAAAAATGGGGGGTTGACTCCAAAGTGGATTTGGTACTCAAAGCAGTTCAAAAAGGTTATTTATCACTTGCAAGCTATAATGAAGACTTAAATATACATGATCAAGATCAAGTGTGGGCTGCATTTAAAAAATCACTCAAACTTGTGAAAAGCAATAAATACCATCCAGTTTACAAAATATCCTTTTCTCACCCCAACTACACAGGGCTTACGCTAAGCAAACAATTACGTAAAGTTCTAAAATTGCGACTTTCTGGTGTGTCAAACACTGAAATTAGCGAACAAATTGGGGTTCAACTGTTCACTGTTCAACGATACATGACTAAAGCAAAGAAAAAACTGGAAGTCAGAACTATTAGTGATCTCATTATAAAATCATTAGCCTTAGGTATCATCACAATACTTCCTAGACCTAAACAAACAATAAAAACACTTACCCAATTTGAACTCTCAATCCTATTGTTGTTAGCAGAATCTCTTTCATACAAGCAAATTTCAGACGTGCAAAAAACGAATACCTATGTTGTTCTTCAGGTAGTTACCAAATTAAAGTCTGAATGGAATACAAAAACAATCGAAGGTTTAATTGTAGAAGCCTTAAATCGTGGAGAAATAAGTTTGGATATGATTTCGGAATAGCGATGAACTTTGCTGTTCGATATTCATTGGAATGTTGATTGGATTGTTCAGGCAAAATTACTTTCTTGTAGGGTATAACCTAAAAAAAGAAAACTATGGCATTTAACGGAACAGAAGGAGGCGAAATCACATTAGAATTAGGAGCAGATATGACTGCTGAATATCGAGACTTGAACCCGAACGAAAGAAAAGCCCATTTTTATGGCAAAGACATTTTGAATGACCTTCTTGACCAAGAAGGATGCATGGGAATTCGAATATATTACGGAATTGACTCAGATGGAAACAAAGAACTAGTGTTGGTAGGTGCAGATGCCAACGAGAATGATATGACCGAATTGGTAGTTGACATTTCTTCTCCTTGTCCAAATCTTTGTGATAAGAACAGTCCGTTAAATAAATAGTTTGGTACAAACAATAACGTTCATTTCGATGATCTCAATATTGGCTCCAACCTTGGTTGGGGCTATTTTTTATTCAAAACTTATTCGTTCTATTCGAGTGTTATCCATTTTAGTTGGATTAACTCTATTGATCGAGATCGGTGCAAGAGTTCTCTTCGAATATGGAATGAACAATATGTTCATCTTTCACTTGTACTCGTTTATTGAATTTGGATTTATTGCCTTAATTTATTACCAAATCTCGACTAACCCATATTGGAGAAAACTTATTATTACGCTAGGTATACTCTTTGGCATATTTTCAGTATTTAACATCTTCTTTCTTGAAAAAATCACGGATTTCAACTCTATACAAAGACATGTTGAATTGATAGGGATTGCAATCATACTTGTGATCTATTGTTACAAATTAATTCATGAAGACAGAAATGCCAATTTTTTTCAAAATCCCTTTTTCATATTAACAGGCGGATTCCTAATTTACTTTGGCGGAACGATGTACCTCTTTGTTTTTAGCAAAGAACTTCTAAACGGTGATAAAACTTCTTACTGGATCATACATGGAATTTTCAATATTTTTCTGAATATTACATACACCATTGTAATATGGAAGGGAAGGATACGCTTATAATCTATGGAATCATCAGTATTGTTGTCCTGATTTTGGTAATTCTATTTCTAATGATCCGATCCAAGAAAGATCACTCAAATAAGTAGTTTGGTACAAACAATAACGTTCGTTTCAATGATCTCAATATTGGTTCCTGCCTTAGTTGGAGCTATTTTTTATTCCAAACTTATTCGTTCTGTTCGGGTGTTATCCATTTTAGTTGGATTAACTCTGTTGATCGAGGTCGCTGCGAGAGTACTTTTCGAATATGGGATCAACAATATGTTCATCTTTCATTTATACTCGTTTATTGAGTTCGGATTCATTGCACTAATTTATTATCAAGTCTCTACGAACCCACATTGGAGAAAACTTATTTTAACTCTAAGTGTTCTCTTTGGAACTTTTTCGATAGTCAACATTTTATTTCTCGAAAAAATAACAGAATTTAATTCCATTCAAAGGCACGTTGAATTAATAGGGCTTGCAATAATACTTGTGATCTACTGCTACAAATTAATTCATGAAGATAGAAATGTCAACTTTTTTCAAAATCCCTTTTTCATATTAACAGGTGGATTCCTAATTTACTTTGGTGGAACGATGTATCTCTTTGTTTTTAGCAAAGAACTTCTAAACGGTGATAAAACTTCTTACTGGATCATACATGGAATTTTCAATATTTTTCTGAATATTACATATACTGTTGTATTATGGAAGGGAAGGATACGCTTATAATCTATGGAACTATTACTATGGTCATGTTGACTTTAGCATTGCTGTTTCTAATGATACAAATCAAAAAGAAAAATGGAACGGAGAAAAGAGATGATAAGCATTCTTAGCTTTCATTGGCGTATTTTCCTTCTTAGAATTATTCTCCCCAATATCTAGGATATAAAATAGCGTAGAACCCCTATTTATGGTAGGTATTTATACCTGAATCCAGACCACCCCCCTAGAATTCCAACATTTTATACTCACATTTGGCTTGAAAGAGGATTGCCATTTTTTTGGGTTCCGATTTTATAATAAGTGGTTAAATGTTAAGGTTCATTCATTTGTCAGGTGAATGGAAAAGGGGGCTAATTCTCTGTTGCATCATAGAATGACATGCCCCCTTTTTTTTTAGTAAGCAACACATGGAGAAAAATTTATCAAAGAGAGAACTTGAAGTTCTCAGTTTACTTCTAAAAGGAATTAATCAGCTTCAAATAGCAAAGAAACTTGATGTTAATCTCAGGTCTGTTAGCGGCGCAATTGATCGAATTAAAAAAAAGTGGATGATTAACTCCATAATAGAGTTAGGTGTTGAAGCCTGTCGCCGTGGCATTGACCCCCAATCTTCTGCTTCAGGGGTGCAGCCACAATTACAATCCGTTATTAGTAAAATAGTTTCTATTCCTAATGAATTGAGGAAGGCAAAATCTGGCAGTATCCAAGAGCTATTAAATAAAACAAATTATTCAAAGGTGGCATCAATTATTGATGAATTTAATATCAAGTTTGAACTTTTAAGATGCCCTAAACATATACACTACTGGATTGAACTGTCTGACCATGTAGATACTTCTGGTTGGTATATATCCAAAATTGAAAATGGTAATTATCTAGTCGGCACGGACTTCGGATTACTGAACGCTGACGCTTTCGAATATGGCAATATAGAAAGTGCCTGTGCATTCTACATAAAACGTGTAATAGAGCATTTAAGGCTAACGTAACTTAATAAACAATGATATTATTCAATGATTCCTCATAAAGGCATTGCCTAGAACCAAGTTTAAATAAACAGGGGATAGCGGGCGAAGTTATTTCAATAAATAGTAATCAAAACAAATCAATATGAAAACAAAAAAAATAATCCTGAGTATTCTACTTCTATCAGTATCGTACTTTGGAAATACGCAAACAGTTGGAAAGGTAATGTCCATCATTTCGTTAGGGACGCAAGACTACTCCATAATCAATGAAGATGGAACAAGCATATACTACAAAACATCACCCTTCACGCGAGGAGAGCTTTCTGTTAACCAAGCTGTCACGCTTGATTTAGTTGATGAGGATCAAGGCATAGTTGAGGTCATAGCGGAATCTCTTACCTCATCATTATTTGCCGTTGAAATTGGATTAAATGAATCTGGGCAATATGTTGAGCCTATGAGTACCATGCCCTACTTTGAAAACAATATCTTATTCTTTAACAGTGAGGAACACCTATTAGATAGCCGGGAGGAAATGGACGCGTATATTGATCAGTCTGAGAATACAACGATGGATGAATATTTAGATTTATTTGAAGAAAACTATTCTGGTTTCAAATCATTCAGAACTCACTTCATTGAAAAGTATGATCTCATAAATGGAGAGTTTACCTCTGAAGAAATTGAAAGCATAGAAAATGAGGACTTCCTTGCAGATGACATAAACAAAACAATTTTGAATGAATATCGTTTAGTAGGGATTGCGGATGAAGTAATCTATTTCCATAGCGAAAATCAGTGGGTGAAAGTGGATAAAAATGATCAACAAGCAATCAACGCGCTCATGGCTCTTGAGGACTACACTGATTTGTATGATCCATCTAACGGGTTGGGAGATAAGAATAGGTTTAAAATTATTACCCCACTCATAGATAGTAATATTGAGCCATCGCCAAAAGGAGAGTTTGATTTGGGAGGTGGATTCAAGTTTACATCTACTCCGATGATACAGAATATAAGTTGCAATGTTTATGAAAAGATGCTTAAAGTAGGTGTGAAAAAATGTGAATTTGATGCTGTTTACGATACTTGGGACTGTAACGCATGGTTTTTGGCAACCATGACGTTAACGGTTAATTGGGGTGACGGCCAGACGAGTGTATATAATAATTATACTGAGAATACATGGGTAGGTCATACCTATGCTTCTCTGGGAACTTTTTACGTCACGACTATACTAACATTTTCGGATGGGCAAGGGAACAATGTTATCTTAGAAGATGGATCTGGTATGGCAGGGTCATCGCTACTGTTCGCCGTGTCAAATGCTTGTACGCAGGCTGAACTATCAAGATGGGGAGTACAGAGTGGTGGTAACTGGAAAATGACCACTAAGCTATGGCATCAGGACAACTTTTTCGGCAATAAAATTGGATCATATACACATGCATGGAAAAAGCAAGCTAACGGCAGTTATAAAAGCAGAAAAGCGGACATATACACAGGTGTTATTGGAGTCTTCCGCGATCAAGACTGTAGTTATGAATCAACCAAGGAAGGAAACAAACATCACTATAATGACAAAAAAATCCAGAAAACAAAGACTAAACTCTTCAAACATTATGATATTGGTAATGGAGACGTTAACTCTCTACATAAACTAGTAAAAGATGGTATTCATTTGCAAGAAAGTCTTATACTTAACCCCTGTTAAACATTGTACAGAATGAAGTTGTTTATAGCGATATTGATTTGTAGTCTACCCCACTTAGGAAACACTCAGAATAATGAGATAAGTTTTAATTATGGAATCGGTATCGCTATAAACAAACTCAGAATAGTTGACCCAACATTTGAGAATAATACGTTTGAGAACCAATACTCTCACATGAAAGCTAAATCCCAGTACGATCATGGGGCGACGATTCTTTACAAAAGAAGTATTTTCAAAAAACTCAAGCTGTTTGCTACGGCTGGTGTTGAGCTTTCATCTTCCAAGCATTACCAAGAACTGATTGACCCTTATGAAAGGCATTTAGAGAATATCAGATTAACAAGCAATAGGATTGCATTTCATCTAGGACTGAACAAACAGTTTGAATTTTATGACTCCAAAGTGATTCTTGATTTAGGCTGTCACATAGTAGACCGATATGCCCTAAACAAGACGAAGAGTTACGCAACGGGGTTTCATTATAATAATGAGGATTGGATAGAATATAAGTATGACCTAACTACCTATCACGGCAAGTACTATGAAAATGATGGTGTTGTTGAGAGCAAGGCATATATGTATTTGAACCTTGATTTTAGCGCAACTCTAATGTTAGAATTAAGCACAAACATGTATTTGAATCTAGGTGTGAGTTATTCCAGAAACAATGTATTTTTCTATGACTACTCCTACGAGATCAATTACTATTACAACGGTTCAACTATCCCTTCAGAGACACAGACATTTGAAGGGCTTCAAGGGGATTTTGATCCTAAGTTTGGAATGAGGGATCATTACTTATATTTCGAGACAGGACTATCTTATAAGTTTGGAAGGTAGAGTCGTCTTGTTGCAAGTCCAGGTTTCTGTTTTATATGGGAATCTGATGGTTTGTTTAGTAGGAGAAAATTGAAAGGGGACGGGATTTGGGACAGAAAAGCTAGTAAGACAATGTAAACCGATCAACTGTATTATCGAAACTAATTCTAGTTGGCTCTAATTTTTTCAACCTTAACCAGACCTTTTCTCCATCCGAATATCTCTTTTCCCCGAAGTATCTCATTTCTGACTTAATATTTGAACTTGATTCAATGCCTTTATTTAAGTACTGGCAGGCATAACCGATAAGCACTTCAGGGATTCCCTTCTCTCTAAGTGTTTTTCCAGTAGACATAATATTTGTGATTTGATAAATTCCAGAGAAATTTGTCACAACCACTACGATACATTCTCCCTTGGTATTATTTAAATCCTTAGCCTTAAATTCATAGCTTTCAAATTCACCACCTGAGGTGTCTCGCTGAATCAATTCTGAAACCCAAAAAGTAAAGGTTCGTTTTTTACCGTCTCTACCTATTATGTCTGGCACGTTAACAGTCTTACTTAGAATCCTTCCTTTGGAATCTTTGTGTCTATATTCTGTAAGTGGCAACATATATTGTAATGTAATAAATAACTAGTGCGCAACGAATATTTCGTTGTCACAAGGTAGAATTCTTCTTAGTGGTTTAGTGATTATTGAAAACAGAAAATAGGGCGAGATTTAGGACGAAAATCTAATTTCCCAAGCCCTTGATAGCTTCTTTCAAGTCCTTAATATCTGATTTCTCTTCATTAATTTTGATAATTACGAACTCAAGCAATTGTAGAATAATTTTTGACTTCTCCATAGCCTCTTGCTCTGTCATTGAATGTAACGCTTCAGAGGTCTGATTGTAAAGAAGCTTTATTGGGTTCTTCCCTAAAGATTTTAGAGATTTAGGAAGATGCTGATATATGTTTTCATAAATAGTACTTACACTAGAATGTTTATCGTGCTCATCAAGCAAAATCTGAATTTCTAAACCATGACTGTCAGGGAGTTCTTTTATCTCTTTAATGATATGCATGAGTTCTTTCTCAATAATTCTACGAAAATAAGCCAGTGACCCAATCCCATAGTTATTTGCAATGGCATTTAATCCTTTATGGTACCAATTTCCTGACTCTCTATCAAAAAATTTCATCGCGATCTTGTTGAAATCAACTTTCGGCTCAGGGTTAACTCCCACTTTTTGAATTGAAATAGGAACTGATAACTTCGGATCTTTATCAGAGCGATATATAGATGCGTGAATATTTACCCATTCCTTAGGTATGCTGTCTACGGTGAAAACGTTAATCAAAAAGTCTACATGGTAATCATTACAAGATTGGCACTTGCCAACAAGATGAAAAGTAAAATCTAATTTACCCTTCTTTACACAAGTTTCAGGCACACCATACGCGATCATTTCAAATTGAGTGTCGATCTCTGCCCTATTCGATAAATCCAGTTTAAATGATGTGTATTTATCTTCACTTGCACAATTGTAGTCAAAGGTGAGTCCGTCAAAATCGTACGGAGTGATTATTCGATTATAGAATGATGTGTGTATTGAAAACACATTTCTGGGATTGTACATTATAGCCTCCTCAATAAACTTTCCTAGTCCTTCGTTCATACCCATGAAGATACAGTTTGTTCATCTAAAAAATGCTTCTGAATTACAAATAATTTTCCATCTTCGAGATTTGAAACTGACGCCTTCAATAATTGTTGCTTTTAATGTACAATATGTCACCATTGCGGTGAATCCTGCAAGCTTCCAAAGCCTCCGCATTCACAGGGTACAATCCTTCATTAACAATATCACTTTCAATCCTTGGATAAAGCACCGAATCCATGTGGTAATTGTTTTGATTCGATCAGTCTGGGTGTATTTGTTTAGTTCTTTCATAATTGTTTAACTACAAAACACCAATTCTGTTTTTAAGCGTTAATAAATCTATTTTGAATGATTATTTATTAATCGTATTTTTGACTAAATACTAATCAAAAGACAAGACCATGAACTCAACTCAAATTTTAAAAACCATAGAAGAACAGCATAAACTATTGTATGTGCCTAACATTAGCAAAGTTGAAACTTCTTCACTGGTTCGGCACGGATACTTTGTTGACTTCGACGATGCTGTTGAATTGAAAGAACAAGGACGAGTTAGGTTCATAACCAATGCGAATTGGGGTGAATTCAATAAGGATAAAAATAAAAGAAGAGAATCCGACCCTAATGCCAAAGCTGACCCCAAATATAGTGTAGTACTAAATGCAAAGGACATCACAAATCTTAGTGTTGTATCATATCTTAATCGCTAAATTCTAAAATCGGATCATTGGCCTTTAAAGACTCAGGTAAACATCAGGGCATTCGGTTTGGGTTTAATCTCCGCTTTGACTTGATCCAGAAATTGTAACAGGTCATCGTGTAAATGGATGGTTCGACCTTTGCCTGTTTTCTTCTCAGTCAGCACTAAAGGATTGGTCATGTCTTGCCACCTCAATGTGCGGAGGTCAGAAATTCTCAGTCCTGTGTATCTACCCGTTGCAATCAGTGTTGCGAATTGGTAGTCTTTGTCGCGTAGTGACTTCTGTGTAAGCACGAGTATTTCATTCTACGGCAGATAGTCCGCAGTGGTGCGTTGTCCTTTTAGACTCATGTTGTTTTGGGCTTTTAGGTTAATATTCAGATTTATACTTGTTGCGATATTCGAGGCTAATTTGTACGTTTGGTTAAATACATTGAATAATATGACCATAAATGACACTATTGCCGTTCTAGGAGTTTACACGGGCATAAATGCTGCGATCTTATGGTTTTTTCCAAGAGCCATTTTAAATCGTTTGACCACAAAATGGCAACAGGAAGGAGCTGAACAAATTGAATTGTTGAAGGGTGAAATCAACAAAAATCAAAGTTTGTCAGAGAACTTGCTAAAAGTATATTCCACAGGACATAATTTTGCTCAACAGAAACGAATTGAGACAATTGAAGTATTGTGGAAAGGTGTTCAGAAAAATGGTGCGTTCAGCGCTTCCACATCATTGGTTTACAGCTATATGACGGACAACGAAATAATGAATGTTTACAAAGACCCGAAGATTGGTAACCCAACTGTTCTTGAAAATTTCAAGAAGCTCAGTTTAGAGAAATTCGTTGAGAAAACAGCAAGCTCAGTGATTGAAGCTGGAGCATTGAGACCATTTATTAGTAGCCGATTGTGGGAGTTATATAAACTTCATGGGTTATTCATTGGAAGATCGACAGTGTTACTGACTAAGGATAAACAGGACAAGAAAACAACTCTTTGGAAAAATGACACTATGATTCATGAAACTCTTAGCGGGTCTTTAACTGAGGACGAAATAAACGCTGCAAAATCTATGAAATTTGGTTCCTATAATCATATTGTGAATTTAATTGAATCAAAAATTCTGATTGAATGTAATTTGATTCTGTCTGGTGAATCCGCTATGGAAAGTAGTATGGAAATAGCAGGAAAACTCGATAAGCTTCGAAATTTAGAGAACAAAACGAGTAATTCCCTTAGCGGTCTACTCGATTAGCCTTCGAGGTTCACTAAATACAATTGTGAAATTTGCTGCGTAGAAAACAACAACCCTTCAAAAATGAAAGAACATGACATTTATAAATCAAGATGTAAGGCGGTATCTCGCCTTTTTTATTGAAACTGTACAAAAGGATATCTCGAGTCTTTTAGTGGTAGCCAATAATGGAGAGAAGGAATATCTTGAGGGTGTTAGAAATGGCTTATATGACAGAAACCAATTAATAACGACATTAAATCCAGAAACTACAGTTTTTCATACATATGAAGAACAGCCATCGCGATGTAGTATTCCCTTAGCAATAACGTGCTTGTCCAGTATTGAAACTTTAGGGTCATTAATTAATCCTAAAGGCTATCGAAGGGATTTTTATTGTAGTGCCAAACTATTTTTTGACTATGCTTCATACCCTATAAGTGACAATGAACTAAAACTTCTTCGGTCTATTTATAGAAATGGATTAATGCATGGATTTTTTCCAAAGGGACAGAAGATTGGGATCACCTATGATTCAAGTCTTGACTCTCAGACAAAACTATTTTACCTTGAGAGTGATCATGTTATTTTAAATGTCAATCGACTTTGTTCTATCACGCAAGATGTTTTTATAAAAATATATACAGACGATCCTGTTCATGTTGCAATTGCTAATAATTTGACTGACTTCATTGTAAATAATGATGAAGACACAAAAAAGGAAATAAGTATATTCAAATCGAATCATGAAGAATGAGAATATTTGACCTTGAAAACAAAGAATGCGCAGAATTTGTTGAACAATTCCAATCTAAGTCCATTTTCATCCAAGCCATTAAAGAGAACTATACACATATTCTAGGTTATCATACTACAAAACTGAATGATATTGAATTGAACTCTATCGAATCTTATGGTTTGAAAATTGGTAATAGAGACCTCTATTTAGAAAAAGCAATATCCAGATTCATACACCCTTCTGATAGTGATGAATTGCAATCAAGTATTTTAAAAAAGATCAATTCTGCACTTGGTAGTGAGTCTTTTTATTGGAGTGATAATGAAATTAATTTTGGTTTGGTCAAGGATTATTTAATTGAAGAATGTTACCAGTATTTGATGTTTGGAAGTGAATCATTAATTGTTTTAGCATCCGATTTAAGAACGAAATATGGAATTAATTTTAGGTCAAGAATGATTAGTGCAGGAAAACCGACAATAATTACAGCGCATATTCCAATAAACAAAATTGATAATTTATGGCTTGAGAATATATATGGTTATTTATTGGAATATGATTTCGAGGCATCGGTTGTTTATAATTTTGATTTACCTCAAAATTTAATTGTTGAAATTGAACACGTTTCTGAACCAGATGATAAGTTTATATTTGAATATAATTGATTCAAAAAATAGTATGCGAATTGATTGAATACTAAATTGAAAGCCCCCCCTAAAATTCTTTTTTATAGTATGTTTTTTTAGAACTGATAATTTATTCGAGTGCTTAGATATGAATAATTTATAGATTGAATAATCTATTTCTCTTAATTGAATCCGAGTTAGGTTATCAATAACAACTTTTACCTCAAAAAGGATCAATTTCCTCATCAATAAGTATTAAGAACAAAAAATGAATCCTTCTAAAATACATTCATTTTACTTGATGTTCCAATGTTGAAGAGGTATTATTGTAATAATTACACCATTCCCAAACTATTATGAAAACACTGAGACCAAATATTCTAAATGAGATCAATAAGACCCTGAACAATACTCGTACACACATTAATGCACTGGATTTTACGTTAACACAATTGGATGGTAAACTAACGATAAAATACAATTTCAAGGAAGGTACTTATATTGAGTTCAATTACACCAACAAGGAACAAGATTATGTTGTTAGTAAGGAAAAAAGTCGTACAACAAATATTATGAATTCCACCACTATAGAACATACCGAACGAGACTACATAATCAACGGAGCCATGGCTCCTGGTAAACTTACGAATCAAGAAGATTTCACAATTTATGGTATAAACACAATAGCTAGACAAACTGAGAGTTGGATTATAAATTTATGGGAGGATATTTCAGCTGACCCAATTGTTAGAAGTATTAACCAGCAATATAAAGAAATGGATGACTTTTTAAAGCAATTTCATTTTGACAATATTGAAAAGGGAAATGAATATTACACAAAAGAAGAAACTGAAGATATTAAGCAAAAACTCGAAAGCATTCAAGAACAATTTGCCCAAGAATTAAAGGAATCTATCCAAGACAAAGAGCAACTAAAAGTTGAACTTAGAGAACTAAAAAAAGAATTCGAGACATTTAAACAAACGATCCCAAATCTTACTCGCAAAAACTGGGCAAAAGCAACAATTTCTAAACTCTTCATTTGGGGATCAAAAAAGGAAAATCAAAAACTCATTAAAGCCGCTACTAACTATGGAAAGTTACTCGTGGAGAAAATATCTGAAAACACATAAAACAGCGAAAGGCAACAAATCAATGGATTTCTGTTAAAAAAAAACCTTTTATCTCCTATTGTGGTTCGAACGTTGTTGCGGGCGGTGTACGAAGCGGGACAAGTTCAAAATATTAGAACTTGTCCCGTTTTCTTTTTTTAGTATCTCGCTCTCTAGGAAAAGAATTCTAACGGTCATCTCTAGTTTTTATCACGCTTTGAAATGAAGTAGATGATATTAGCAAATAAGAGCCCTATAACAATCGGATTTGGCACATTCAACTTTGTTAAGACAGCTATAAAAAGAGCCATCACAACCCCATAAATTACCTGATTTTTCCACTTTAGAGGTGAAGTCTTTGGTTCAACAATGACTGCTGCGCCAATAAATGAGAAGATGATTAAATAGGAGAAAGGATCATTCTGATAAGCTTCTAGATAAAAACCCAATAACAATGAAGTGAGAATAAAACTTAAAGCTAGAGGATGTCGCTTAACTCTTGCTACGTTGAATAGTAAAGCCAATGTTATCGGGAGTAGTGTCAAAGGTACATTCATTCCCATAATTGGAAAGCGGATATCAATTCCTGTAAAATCCATTGGCGGAACGCCTAAAGAAGGAATGACGAGAGCCAATAAGGTGACCGCTCCAATCGTAAATACGACAGGATTGAAAATATTCTGTCCTTTATATTTGATGAAAAATTTTGCCACGTAAAGAAGTAAAATCACCATTATTCCCCGAACAGGTTCTGGATCAGCGTACGAGAGCATCAATAGAATCAAGAAGGTACTTATCAGCGAATGAAGATATTTCTTGCTCCGATCAAACAGATAACTAAATCCAAAATGGAATCCTGTTGAGATGACGATTAAACCTACACCTAGCAGTGCAAAATGCAATCCTTCATCCTGCCCTTGTGTAATAAACACATTAACAATCTTAAGTACAGTCAGAATTATAAGAAAGACTAAGAAATGGTGATATGCCGATAAACTCTTAAATACTTTTTCAATTTTACTCATGAATTCTTGTTTACATATAAATTACCTTCACTGTTTTTGTAGTATTTGACCCGAGGTAGAAACTGGCCTTTTTGAAATTCGGACGGTTGGAGAATCCAATGGAGGTAAAATTTGTGAATCCGATTCCTTCTACAGGCATAATCCATCCTTTATCTATTTTACCATTCTCATTTTCATCATGTAAAATGTTGACCGCGTATTTGCCTTTTGGTAGATTTTTGAAGGTTACATACGAACTGTGGCTATTTATTTCAGCTGTTTGTTGCCGATAGTATTTCTTGAATTTTTCATCTGGAATAGTCCCGTCTTTGTTGTAAAGCGTGAACTGAAGTGTTCCTGTAGAATTGCGCAGATGAAAGACTTTTACGGTCAAGGAATATGTCGCTGGAGGTTCAGCCGTTCTTGCAGACAGCAAAACAAATACTACCGTCACTAGGAATAACGATCCAATGATTTTCTTCATTTTTTTGGTTTGTGAAATTTGTTCATTTGAGGTTTAAGCACACTTATTCTTCAATACTCATTATCTCCACTTTCTTTCTCGAAAAACGTTCTTTGATGCTATCAACAACATAGTAGACTACGGGAACCAAGTATACCGTTAGAATCAACGACGATGTGACCCCTCCAATTATAACCCAAGCAAGTCCATTCTTCCATTCACTAGCTGTTCCTGTCGCTAAAGCGATTGGTAACATTCCCACAATCATCGAGATACTTGTCATTAAAATTGGTCGCATTCTTCCTTTACCCGCAACAATTAGCGCTTCTTTGTAATGCATCCCTTGGGCCTTGAGTTGATTGGTGAAATCCACAATAAGTATGGCATTTTTCACTACCAGTCCCATAAGCATAATCATACCAAGCAAGGCAAATAAGCTCAAGTGACTAATTGATAAGTTCAATGCCAAGAATGCACCAATTACAGCAACTGGAATAGAGAACAACACTACAAATGGATACACAAAACTGTCATAAAGTGCAACCATAATCAAATAGATCAACAAGAATGAAATCAACAAAACTGATCCTAGTGCTCCAAAACTATCATTCTGTCTTTTAATATCACTTCCCCAAGTCATTTCGATGCCTTCAGGTAAAGGATTTTCTTTTAAGTAGGCAACAACATCATCTGCAACAGTACCCGAAGGTCGACCCAGTGCATCAGAAGTTAGAGTTACCGCTGATTGACGATCTTTTCGTTCCAGTAATGACGGTGAATTGTCCTTTACAACTTCAGCGAACTGAGAGACCATAATTGGAATTCCTTTTGGATTCACAATTGTGAGATTTTCAAGATCTTCATAGTTCTCTCGATTGAGATCATCAAACCAGACACGTATTGGATATTCAGTACCATCTTCTGTGAGCGTTGCATCTTCATTGCCAGTCAATGCAGTTCTAAGATTCATTCCAACATATGCGGTATTTAACCCTAAACGTTGCATTTTGTCCTGATCTGGAATGATTTTGTACTCTGGACTTCCTTCCTCTACAGACAGCTGAACATTATCTGCTCCGGGGATCTTTTCGATGACAGACTTTAAATCATTCCCCACCTGCATCACTTCATCCAAATCGTTACCACTTAAAGTCAATTCAACTGGAGCCGATCGTGGAATTAAGCCAAGTGCTGCCATTGAGTAATTAATGCCCGAATACTTTTCTTTCAATGCTGATCTGAGATCGCGCATGAATCGCTCTGTGGCTTGACCGTTTCGTTCATCTGCGGGTTTAAGTTGAATCGTAAATTCCGTTTTGTTAGCAGAACCGACACCCAAACTTCCAATTCCAGTACTTGGACCGCCAATATTACTAAACACGGACTCAACATCTTTTTGATGCAATATGAAATCTTCTACTTGCTGAGAAGTGATATTGTTTTGCTGAATGGACGTAGACTTATCGTATTCCAGATTCAACTTGAATTTTCCCTGATCACCAGTAGAAATTAATTCGGAACCAATAATGTTTTGTTTCATCATTACAGCCGTTAAAGCAAACAAGGCGACGATTATCCCCATAAATGCAAGCTTGTGACTTAGCACCCATTCCAATTGCTTACCATACCAGTTTGTGAATTTGTCGAGTTGTTTCTCGAACCACAGTAAGAACTTGTTGAAGAAATTTGTGGGTTGAATGTCTTCAGACTTACCCATTCTGGATGCCATCCAAGGCGTCAATGTAAAGCCGACCAATAAACTTGTCAATGTCGAAGTAATAACAACGACTGCAAATTGCTGTAACATGTCTGCAACGAAAACTTGAATGAAGAGGATTGGCAAAAACACGACGATATCGACCAGGGTAATTGAGACTGCGGAAAAGCCAATTTCCATACGTCCATCCATAGCCGCTTCACGTTTCCCTTTCCCCATGTCCAAATGACGCTGGATGTTTTCCAGAACTACAGTGGCATCATCCACTAAAATCCCGATGATCAATGACATTGCTAGAAGCGTCATCAGATTAAGTGTGTAGCCTAACATCCACATTACCGCGAATGCCGTTATCAATGACGTTGGTATAGCAACTAAAACAATCAATGCATTTCTGAAACTTCTTAAAAACAGGAGCATCACCAGCGATACAAGAATCACGGCAAGGATAAGATCTGCTACAACGGAATCCACCGCAGCTATGGTATTGTCCGTACTGTCATCCGCAATAATGAACTTCACATTGTCTCCAACATTCTGCTTTTCGATGACCTCGAATTTATCACGGATCGCTTTTGATACATCAACAGCATTGGCATCTCCCTGTTTTTTCAGTAGAATTCCAATTCCATTCTTCCCATTATACCTGCTTATGGATGTGATTTTCTTTATCTCATCGGTGACTTCAGCAACATCCTTAACGTAGATAGGGCTTTCTGGAGCAGGCATAGCAACCTGAACGTTTTTAACATCTTCAATCTTCGTAAATTTACCCGTTAACCGAACAGAATTACTTTCAGTAGAAGACTCAATCTTTCCTGTTGGAAGATCAATCCCAGATCGATTAATTGCCTCAACGACTTGGATGAGTGAAAGTCCATTCAACCTTAATTTGTCTTGATTCACTTTTACCTGAATCTCTCGCTCTTCTCCGCCGAGCAGCGTCAGTTCAGCGACACCATTAATCTGTTGGATCTGCGGCAGAAACTCATCCTTCATTTTTTGATAAAATTCTGTTGAAGGCAGATCACTTGTCGCACTGATAGACATTATCGGCAGATCGTTCGGTGAAACTTTACTCATTTCTGGACTGAGGATGTCTTCTGGTAAATCTTTTCGGATGTTATCAATATACCGTTGAGCATCCTGCATTGTTTGATCTAAGTCGGTACCATAATTTAGGTTGACAATAACGACGGATGCATTCGGCAATGACTTCGTAATAAGAAATTCTACGCCTTCCAAGTTTGAAAGCGCATCTTCAATTTTTCGGGATACTGAGGTTTCCACTTCCTGTGGATCAGCACCAGGATATACAGTTTTAATTACAACTACGGGTTGATTAAAATCAGGCATCAATTCATAACTCAAACTCTTGTAGCCAATGAACCCCAATAGTGCAAACACACTGAAAATTACAATTATCAGCGAAGGACGTTTTATTGAAATTTCTGTAATATTCATGTTTCTAGTTTTTACTGTTTATCACATTCGCTCCATCAAAGAGGTTGATGAACCCCGAAGTAACGATCTCATCACCTTCTGCCACCCCATTTTCAATTACCGCTTTGTTTCCAATTCGTCGTGAAATAGAAACGTTATGAAGTACTGCCTTACCCTCTTTTACCATGTAAACTTGCGGTTGAATATTCGAACCAATAATTGCAGAAGAAGGAATTAGAATAGACTTATCATCACCTGTTACATCCACGGATACTTCTCCAAACATCTTGGACTTGATGGCAGTTTTAGCAGTGTTTTCTACTTTGAAATGTACAGGAAAACTATTTCCCATATTCCCTTTGCTCCCAATCAGGATTACCTCACCTTTGAGCTCCAAATCCGAGAACAAATCTGCTTTAAGATTATAGGATTTATTCATCTCAAATAAGCTCAAATCATTCTCAGATACATTGACAGTGAATTTTAAATTGGAAATGTCTGTCAACATAACCAACGGCATTCCTGGAGCAGCAAATGCACCAATTTCCGTCATTTTCATCGTTACAATCCCACTAAATGGAGCTTTGATTGTTGTTTTAGCGATTGTTTCGAGCAGTGTTTGTCGTTGAATCTTCGCTGTTTTCAATCCCAATAATGTCTTCTCTAACTTCACGCCTTGAATCGCATCAGCTTCTGAAAGAACAGTGTATCTTTTTACATCAGCTTCAAGTCCTTCGATCTGCGCTTCTACCGATTGAAGTTGAAGTTTTAACAATTGGTCATCTAGCTTTATTAAGTTTTGACCTTTCTTGACGGAAGCACCTTCATCAACATACATTTTCACGATTTTACCCTGTACGTCTGCGTTTATCTTCACTTCTTTAAATGCTTCAAAAGTTCCTGTAAATGAATAATTTCCTTTACCGTATGAAAGTTGAACTTTCTCTGTGTGAACTATAATTTCTTGTTCTTTATCGTACTGATAAATTCTGTTTTCAGAGATTTCTTTGTTTCCCTTAAGTTGAACGACGATCAAAACTGCTAAAGCAATGAGTATCAATATTCCTGTTAACTTTTTCATGATTTTATTTTAAGGTGTTTCCTGTTAAGTTTTTCAATTCAAGATCTGCCTTCAAGTAATCGATAATGGCAGATAAATAATTTTGCTGTGCCTCTCGCAATGCCGTATCCGCCATTAGAACATCATTGAGGGTAGACACTTCATTTTGCCTTTGTAGCTCTGTGTTCTCGTAAATTGATTTCGCCATATCGATCTGCAACAAGCTGGTTTCAACAGTAAGAATTGCAGTGGCTTTTTTCATCTTCGCATTTTCAATCAATAGCTCGCTTTGTTCATCAATTAATGCGACTTTCAATTCACTGTTGGTAATTTCAATTTTCTTTTGTTCGATTTTTCTGTGCGTAACAGTTCCGTTAAATAGTGGATACTTCACTTGGAGGCCAGCAAGTCCAACTGGATAAAAATTTAAGAAATCGTTGGGCTTTTCGTCGTAGCCGTATCCGAGTGTCCCATAAGAACCAAATACAGAAACGGAGGGAAGTCGACTTCTTTTCAATGTGCTCAACTCACTTTTTAATAAGCTGCTATAGGATTGCCCCATCAACAAGTCGAGCGACGAATGAACAACAGGTGTATTTGTATTGGCATACTCAATGTTTGGATTCACTTCCAATTCACGATCAATTGAAATGCCCATGATAAATTTCAATCCATTGAGAATTTGCTCATACTTATTCAATAGTATTTCTCTTTGAGATTTTATGATCTCCAATTGCAAAGCAATTCTGTCAACATCTGTTTTTTGTGCAAGCAGCTGCTGGTACAAGAGTTCTACATTAAGCAAGAGCGATGAAACATTATTGATGTTGCTATCAATGAATTTAAGCTGACTTCCTACTATTTGTGCGTTGTAGTACAAATTTGAAACCTCCAGATATATCGTTTCTTCCGTTTTTTGATATTGAATCTCTTTGATTTCAGATGCAATCTGTGTGGCTTTAATCGCACCGTAAGCTTGCGGGTTATACAATGGAATGTTCAATTGCACATTTGCATTAATATTATGTGGAACGCCAAATTGTGCTTCCTTAAATTGTCCTTCTGGTCCGCCAAAAACGGACAAGGGCATTAACTGGTACGGAAGGTCTGTGTAATATTTGTATTCTCCGTTGAGCACAACTTTGGGAATTAAATTGGCCTTGGCTTCCCTATTTCTCTGTTCACTTATTGTAATCTCATTCTTAGCGATTTCTAGTTTTTTATTATTGACTAATGCAGTATCAATGCACTGCTCCAATTCCCAAGTTTGAGATTGGGCATAATTAACGATTAACAGAAGAACAACGTTAGTAATTACTAACTTTGAATTCGTAGAAAAAAACTGTTTCATATCTTCAAATTTTAGGATTTAATCAGTGAAAAATTATGCTCTTTGATGGCATTGATCCAGTGTTTCACCGTTGGTTCAATTTCTATGATTTCGCCAACGCTTAGCGGAGCCTCTATTCCTTTCTCATTTCCAAATACCGCATTGTCATTTAGACAAGTCAATAAAATCGGAACAACCGATACGACATAATCATTTGTATGTACGTTTGTCAAATTCATTCGAAATAGGTATTAAATGTTTTGAACGATACTTGAATTTTATGGTAAGCCGCACTTGCTTCTTCATCGTTTTTAGCATTGGAAAGTTCACCCACCATATCGATATATGGAAGTAACCATTTATGCAATTCATCATGCGCCTGACCTGTCATTGTACAATTCGAGGTTAATAAACCAATGTTGTCCTCTAACTTAACCGCCAAAGCGTGATAATCTTTTTCCTCTAGACTTTCGAAAAGAGAGATGTCAGTTTCCATGTTTCTGATATGTCCCATCATTTCATCTACCACGATCCACTTTTTTCCATTGTCCAACTCAATAGATTCATCCTCATGATTATGTCCTTCATGAATCGGATCTGAATTTGAGATCTCGTTTTCTGGGCTATTTCCGCAGCTTACAAGAACGAATGTCATCCCTACAACAAGTGCGTAACTGTATTTTTTCATTTTTATCATGTTAATGTTTATTAACTATTGTGTCAAAAAAATTATTCTTCTTTAAGCAACAAATCAATTGTGCTCCATAATGTTTCTCCCTCCTGAATCAAATCAAAATTGAATTTGGACAATCTCCATTTTAGGATCGTGAATCTCATACTCCCCATGATGACAGTGGCAAGTTGCTCAGGAGCAATGTCTTTTCTAATTGTCCCTTCTTGTTGTCCTGATTCGATAATGCTACTCACCATTTTACTCTTTTGAAGCATTATTCCTGATACAGTCTGAGACAACTGACTATCATACTGAAAACTAGTTTCTGAAAAGATAACCATGATCACAGCGGGAAATTTCGTGAAGTGTTTGAATTGAAAATCAATCATGGCTTTAATCTTCTCCTTTCCTGTAAAATCAGAATGCATTACATTGGTTAATCCTTGCCGAAGAACTTCTTTATAGTAGATGAGTACTGATTTTAATATTTCATTTTTATCTACAAAGTGTCTATAAAGCGCTGGTTCAGAAAAACCCATCTCAGCCGCCAAGGTCTTTGTAGTAAGACTTTGAACACCACCTTTTCCAATTAATTTGGTTGCAGCTTCAATAATTTCGATTTGTCTTTTTGATAAATCCATGAAACAAAGTTAGTAATCACTAACGTTAAATCCAAATTTTAAAATTTTACGCGAAAATGTCACTCTTTACTGTCAATTTTAACCAACTTAGTATTCTAACCAGACAAACTCTTCCATCATGAAGTCAATATTTACGCTCATTGCCCTTACTTTTTTCTTCTACTCATGTGATACCAATCCAAACACAGAAGAAAACATTGAACCAACTACAAACTATCAGGAAATCGGTGACTCCATTAGTACTATTTCGCAACAGACATTGCTAATGAACGTCGGCAGAGAAATCAAATCAGGTGGACCAGTGCAGGCAATTGATTTTTGCAACCTCAATGCTTCAGTGTTGATGGATTCGCTTTCGAAAGCGCATAATGTCAAGATTTCTCGTGTTACGTCTAAACCTAGGAATTCTTCAAATACAGCGACAAATTTCGAGCTTGAACTACTCAAATCACTGGAATCATCAGACTTAATGGATACTGTGGTCACTCACGACAAGCAAGTGACATATTATAAAACCATTAGATTGGGAATGCCGACCTGTCTTAAATGTCACGGAATACCTGGAACAGATATTAGCGAAGAAACGTTAGATGTTGTACAACTGCGTTATCCAAAAGACAATGCAACAGGCTATCATCTTGGAGATTTTAGAGGGGCATGGAAGATTCAGTTCGAGGATTAGTGAATATGTTCAATAGATCAAGACAAAAATGCTTGTCAGAAACGACTAACAAACAATTTATTAACTTGTCATCATCATTTTAATAAGGTGTTAATCATGAAATTAACAGGTAAATGCACAAAGTGCACTAGCGAAGAAGTTTATAGTAATCGTCCTGAAGGCCCAAGAGGAGAACGAGCAGTTATGGCTGGACCTGGAGGTTCCATTAGTACCAGATTATTTATAGAAGTATACACGTGTTTGGAGTGTGGCTACTTTGAAGAATACATTTCGAACAAAGATCTTAGAAATGAAAAGAAAATTTCAAAAATAAAATCGAACTGGCAGCGGGTTAAATCATAATCAAAGATTAGTTCATAGTCGAAAGAACAACAAAGTTTTCTTAGCTAGTATAATTGGTGCGTATCCAATCCAATTTTGAATTAGTATGTTTGTGGTGGAAACTATGAAACTTCATGAGCTTAAATTTTACCCCATTTAAGCAATTCGCTGAAAACAATTGGTACTCAATTGTCTTTGCAAGCCTTGATGGCTTCAACGTCTATGCGAACTTTGCTGCCCTTATGATCTATGGATCTAAAAACTGTAACTCGAAAGGAGTAATCGTTATCCACGCGGTAGTTGACCAAAATAACGGAGATATAAACACGTCTTTGGAAAGTGGTGCAACGTTTAAACTAAAATCTGAATTGAAGTGAGAATTTTAATCGTTGAAGATGAAATGCTCGTGGCAATGTCCATGAAAATAAATCTAGAAGCTTATGGTCATAAAGTGATAGGTATTTCACCAAACGAATCTACATTTTGGAAATTCATGGAATCAGACCCTGATGTCATCTTATTAGATATTCAACTAAAAGCTAAGGAGAATGGAGTTAAGCTTGCAAAAAAATTGAGGAAACATAATCCAACTATTCCTGTTATTTTCACAACTGCGAACACTAAAAAAGATATGCTTCGACAAACACTTGATATTGACAATTCTGTAGTTCTCAACAAACCCATTCTCTTCGAAGATTTACTTCAGGAGTTAAATACAATTGAATCCCTTGACCGATAATTTACCCACCAATATTTCATTTAATGAACTCGGAATTTCCGCATCTCTGCTTAGGGCACTGACGGATCAAAATTACAAAGAGCCGTACCCAATTCAACAAAAGGCAATTCCAGCGATTTTAGAAAAGTCGGATGTGCTCGGAATTGCACAAACAGGCTCCGGAAAGACAGCGAGTTATGTCTTACCCATCCTCTCAAACCTTGAAGGAAACACTGAGACAAAAAACAGACACGTCAACGTTTTGGTATTGGTTCCGACCCGAGAACTTGCCATGCAGGTAGGAGAAGTGTTCCAATTGTTCACTTCGTACCTGCAAGAAAAAATAAAGGTCTTGCCTGTTTACGGTGGTGTATCAATCAACCCGCAAATGATTAACCTTCAAAACGTGAATGTATTGGTGGCCACTCCTGGACGTTTGTTGGAATTGGTCGATGCAAAGGCGGTACATTTATCAGCGGTGCGCACCTTGGTTTTGGACGAAGCTGACAAAATGCTGAATCTTGGGTTTAAGGAAGAAGTGAATCGTATTTTATCACTATTACCTAAACGAAGACAAAACCTGCTGTTTTCGGCTACATTGAGTGAAGATATCGATGCAATAACGCAGTTAGTATTGCATGAGCCCGTAGTGATTAAAATAGAGGCAAAAAGTGAAAACCTTGATCTAATTAAGCAGCTTGGCTATTTTGTGGCTGAGGAGAAAAAAGGGCCCTTGTTGCGATACCTCATCCAACATAACGAGCTACAGCAAGTATTGGTGTTTACATCTTCGACATACAAGGCCGACAATGTTGCTGATAAACTGCGGAAAAACGGAATTGATGCCACAGCGATTCACAGTAAAAAAAGTCAAGGTGCACGTCGCAAAGCTTTGGAAGATTTCATATCGGGTGCGCTACGCGTGTTAGTTGCAACTGATCTTCTAGCACGTGGTATAGACATTGAATTCCTTCCACACGTGATCAATTATGAGCTACCCAGATCACCGAAAGATTACATCCACCGAATAGGACGAACTGGACGTGCTGAGTCTCCCGGAGAGGCTATTTCACTTATCACTCCAGAAGATAAGAATCATTTCAGAGTCATACAAAAGAAAATGAAAAAATGGGTGACAATGGTGGACAGTGAAAACCTGGAATTTTAGCCATAAAAAACCCGATACTTTAAAAGCATCGGTTTTAAATATGTGTATTTTTTAAAGAGACTATTCGCTTGCTAGCTCCTCTTCAATTAATGCTTCAACATCAACTGTATTGGTACCTAGTTTGAAATCATTTGCATCTGCAAATGTGTGTTGGAATGCAACCCAACGTCCATCAACCTCTACATAGTCTTCGTTTGCGTAGCCATATTCTTCGTAAAGATCATAGTCTTCATCCGTTAAATCCTCATCTGGCTTCGACATTGCAGTTGCAAGTGGACGAAGGTAATCAGTAACGATCTCCTCTACAACATCAAACCATTCTAGCGTTAAATCGTGAAATTCTGCACGTCGTGGCCAATTTTTACCTCTGTATAATTCCAATGCAACTCTGGCTTGACTCATACGCTCTAGACAAGAATCCAATGTATTGTTGATTTCTTCTACAGAAGCATTCATTTCATCAAGACGGTCTACCTCGTGGAATTTAACATCTACTTCAATTACTTCTGCCAAAAGGCCATTAAAATATCCTAGTGGATCTTTTGCGTTTCCATCTGCAAAACTGTTTACAGCAGCATCAAAGGACTCTATGTCATCAAGATTCTCTTCTAGCGCAGTGTCATTCGATCCACATGACGCTAAAAACATCGCTGCCATTGGGATAGCTAATAAAAATTTCTTCATTTTTGGTTAATTTTAAGTTGGTTAATCAATTTGCCGCCTCAAGATATATAAAAGATATGTTTTAGACATATAAAAGGTATACTGATTATCAAACCACTTCTTTGAACAATCAAAAACCGATGCCATTACTGACATCGGTTTTTTGCATTACTGCTACTAAAACTTAAGAACGCTTGCGCCCTTTTATGAAAAAGAACAAAACTTACTGCATTTAATAAGTGTTATCCTAACCTAACTTATTTAACAACAACCTTCTCAGTGATGACTTTGTCTCCCTGTTCTATGTTAATGATATAGGTGCCCGCTCCATATTTCTTCAAGTCCACTTCTTCGCGGTACTCACCCGAGAACTTTCCTAAATTATCCTTGAAGACAAGTTTTCCTTGAGCATCCGAAATTTTTATCAAGGTCTTCACTTTCTCTGTTTGGTTCAACTGAATCGTAAATACCCCATCGCTTGGATTTGGATAGATAGAAACTTCTTTCGACTCCACCACATGATCAACTTTTACGTCAGAACGCTTACTGATCTCTGATGGGTCAATGTCTTTTGTTACGATAACTAGCGTAAAATCTTCTCCTTCTCCTTTTGAAGTCCACGATTGATGATCTCCATTTTTGATAATGAAAACATTCTCTCCTTCACCGAAAATTTCGTTAATCTCAATTTGCATTTCTTCCATCTCTCCTTCAAGATCCTTCAGCTCAATTTTCAATTCCTTCATGACTTTCTCAAGCTCTTCTTCTCCCAATTCTTCACTGTCAATTCGAATCATCATATGGTCACCTGACATTTCTTTGTGAATCTTCATTTTCTCCATCTCCTCTTCGGTTACTTCAACCTCTTCTCCGTTCACAAATTTCTTCGTAGTCATGTTTCCATCATCGTCCATTTCAACAATGATCTTCACTTCTTCACCCTCACCATCGACTTCAACGTCATGACTAAACTCTTTGATTATCACATGTTCTCCATGCTTTCCATGTTCAAGCATATGCTCTTCCTTGTGCATTTTTAACTCTTTCAACTCCTCGTCCGTCATTTCTACTTCCTCGCCATCAACAAACTTCTTTGTGGTCATGTTTCCATCATCGTCCATTTCAACAATGATCTTCACTTCTTCACCCTCACCACCATCAACTTCAACTTCGAAGTCATGACTAAACTCTTTTATTATCACATGTTCTCCATGCTTTCCATGTTCAAGCATATGCTCTTCATTGTGCATTTTTAACTCTTTCAACTCCTCGTCCGTCATTTCTACTTCCTCGCCATCAACAAACTTCTTTGTGGTCATGTTTCCATCATCGTCCATTTCAACAATGATCTTCACTTCTTCACCCTCACCAACTTCAACTTCGAAGTCATGACTGAATTCTTTGATCATAATATGCTCACCGTGCTTCCCATGCATATGCTCCTCTTTATGCATCTTCAATTCTTCCAACTCCTCTTCGGTCATTTCTACTTCCTCACCATTCACAACCTTCTTCGTTGTCATGTTCCCTTCATCGTCCATTTCGATCGTGATCATCACGTTTTCACCCTCTCCATTCATCTCCATATCCTGTATGAACCTTGAGTGCTCTTCAGCAAACATCATTTTATGACCAGCCATTGAAGGCACATCAATGATCTCAACATTTTCAGCATCAATTCCTTTATCAGCCAAAAAATCATTTACGGTATATATAGAACTCATTGGAATTAGCGTGTCGTATTCAACCACTTCACCATTTTCTTGATGAATGATCTGATAACGCTTCTTCTTTTCATCGTCATTGTTTCCTGTAAAGGATACGAGCATAGCGGCAAGAGCAACAGCTCCAATTCCGATGCCCATCATTTTTCTTCCGTGTTTCATAACTTATCTTTATTGTGGAACCGATGTTCCGATTATTGATGCCTGCACATCAGTTTGATTTAATTCTTTGGCTAAATTACCGCAACTGTCTAGTCAAAAGGGTTAAAGAAAATCTAACATAGGTTAAAGTTAGGTTAAAGCGTAGTTGAATTCGAACTATCTACCTTACTTTTGGAGTGTAGCCCGAGGGCTTTCGAACGTTTAAAGACACATGAAGAATCGTCTCATATATTTATTAATTAGCTTAATGGTTGTCGCAATCATTGGGATCATTACGTTGCAAGGTGTTTGGATCACAGATGCTATTAATGAACGTGAACGCGATTTCTCTGCACATGTAAACGATGCCTTGAATAGGGTAAACGACGCCATTGACGATGATGAAGCTGTTTTCTTTTTGGAAAATAAATTTGGTGGCGTAGATTCTCTTCTACATGATATTGTAATTATAGAAGATGGTGATTCCAGCGAAGCGCAACAAGATTTTATTGTAGTTAACGACAATTCCCAACCTCACAATCGTGTAAAAATAAAGTATCATACAACTATGGACTCTCTCGGGGAGTCATTGGAGAATTTAGAAGCTGATATGTCAGAGTTCGAAGAACTTCACGAAAATTTTAATGAATGGAGTGAAAAGCTAGAGCTTAAAATGGAACAAGTCGATTCCGTTTTAGAAACGACCATTCATTTAGAGCATGCAAAAGATCATAAGTTGGAGCACATTACGTCCATCGTTGAACACTTTACCTTTGAGAAGATGTTATCGGGAGAACTTGAAGACCGTATATCAAAAGATGGCTTGCAGGAAAAATTAAAAACTGCACTCAAAAAAGAAGGAGTTGATACAGAGTTTGAGTTTGCGGTATTCAACAAGGAAACTGAAAAATACGAAGATAGTTTCGCGACAGCAGCATTTGACAAAAATTACGGCGGTGATCCATTTAAGAAGCTTCTCTTCCAGAATGATCGGGTTACAGAAAGTAACTTCGAACTCAATGTACAATTTGCAAATTCCAGCGGATACATTTGGAGCAAGGTTAGTTCAATGGTTCTGTTGTCTGTTCTTTTTTCTGCACTCATTTTACTTTGTTTCGGTTATTCACTCTACTTTATTTTCAAGCAGAAAAAAATCAGTCAGGTCAAGAACGATTTCATCAACAACATGACGCATGAGTTGAAAACACCACTGGCTTCTATTTCACTTGCCGCGTCTTCCATTAAACATCCTGAGGTGATAAACAAACCTGATGAAATCAACTATTTTGTTGATATTATTGAAAATGAGGAGCGAAGAATAAATACCCATATCGAACAAGTTCTTGACATTGCGGCCTTGGACAAAGGTGAAATTCAGTTAAATTTTGTTGAAACAGACCTCATCGACATATTGAAGGCAAGCATGAAAAATGTGAATTTGAGTCTGTCCGAATCAAATGGAACAAGCACTTTTGAGCATTCAGTAACAGAGGCTCCCTTTAATGGGGATGTATTTCATTTGACCAATGTATTCTCCAACATCCTTGACAATAGCATTAAGTATCGTAAAGAGAATCTTCAGATCAACGTGTTGTTGGAAGTAAAAGATGGAAATTATACGATCACTATTCGCGACAACGGAATTGGAATGAACGGTAAAACTCAAAAACTGGCGTTTGACAAATTTTTTAGAGCCGAAACTGGAAACATTCACAACATAAAAGGATTTGGATTGGGACTTAGTTACGTAAAGAGTATCGTAGTAGCGCACAGTGGAACAGTTGAATTGTCTGGAGAAATAGATCAGGGAACTACCGTAATCATTAACTTACCTGCAAAAAGGTGAGCACGAAAAAACGCATATTGCTCGTTGAAGATGAAGAGAATTTTGGTTCACTCCTTCAAAATTATTTACGCCTTTCAAAATATGACGTAGATTGGGAGAAAGACGGAACACGTGGTTATTCAGCTTTTCTAAATGGCGAGTACGATCTTTGTATTTTTGACGTGATGATGCCTAAGATGGATGGATTTACCCTGACAGAAAAGATCCGAGCGCGTGGTAACGAAACACCCATTATTTTCCTTACCGCCCGCAACATGAAAGAAGACATGATTCGTGGCTACAATGTCGGTGCAGATGACTATCTCAACAAGCCTTTTGACATTGAAGTTCTCTTGCTAAAATTGGAGGTTCTGTTCAACCGTCGAAACAGTGAGGTTAGCCTTTCAACAAAAGATAGTTATGTCATTGGTCAATTCACTTACGAGGTCAAAACGCGGACATTAAATCATACGCAAGAAACCAAGAAGTTGTCGCCGAAAGAAGGTGAACTGTTACACTTGCTCTGTCAACATATGAACGATGTGATGCCACGTGAAAAAGCATTGCATCAAATATGGACTGAAGACAATTATTTCACAACGCGAAGCATGGATGTATACATCACCAAACTGCGGAAATACCTGCAAAAAGACAGTTCGGTTCAAATCGAAAATGTGCATTCTAGTGGATACGCCTTGTACGTAAAAGCATAGTAAGTTGCTAGGAAAAACTACCTGAGATCCATTATTCCGTGGAAATGACCTCCCTTTTTTGTACTTTAGGACCTCTCTACTAGCAGTTAACACTATGAAACCCATTCTTACTACGGCATTTTTTCTACTTACTTTTGCAAGTTCTGTATTTGCCCAAAGTCTAATTCCCGAAGCAGCGGTACCTCCAACATTTAATGAATCTGGTGATCCCTTAACGAACATCATTGACATGGACGGCGCCAAACAAGGCAAATGGTTTTATCAAGATATCCATGGTCAGCAAATTCTAATGGAAGAATACACGAACAACACACTTGTAAAGCAATATTACCCTCTTATTCATAGCAATGGTGCTGTGGAATGGGAGGATCCTATGGAATGGACATCCTACCCTATTGCTGCTGACAAATTAAGATCATTTTTACACACAACTCACGGAGAACTAAACGGTGATCAACAACTGGTTTGTATCATCAATTCAAACGCTGAGTTGATTTACTTTTTTGCCCTAGGAAACTGGGATGAAAATACAGTGAATAACCTTGAGCAGTCGTTTCGAACATTTGTAGACAACACTAAACTATCTATCAGCGATGACACATTTATTATCCTTTAAGAAGCAACGGAGCTGGAAGGTATTGATAACCAGTTTCTTCCTGTTCAACTCTTCGCTTTTTGCACAAAATTTGGTTCTTAACCCAAGTTTTGAAGATGTGAATCTTGGAAGTTTGAACTGTTCGTGGTATACATCGGTTGCTCAATTCAACAATGCGATCAACAATTGGACACTGCCAACAGGTGGTTCAACAGACATATTCAATACGGCTCTAGCCACTACATGTTATTGTAGTCCATTTTCTACTAACGCCAGCAGCCCAGGAACACAAGCTCCTCGCACAGGAAATGGATACGTCAATATTGTGACTTATGGAAATGGTGGATGTACACCATGGCGAGAATATATCCAAGGACAACTTACTACGCCTTTAGTCGTTGGAACTACCTACGAAGTAGAAATGTGGGTGACCCTGGCAGATAAAATGTCTGTCGGGACCAACAATATTGGGGTGAAGTTTGACACAAACCCATATACGCAGGGAAGCAATTGCCCTTATTATACGACGCCCGATTTGAATTATACGGGTCCTATTATCATCGACAAACAAAATTGGGTACAAATTATTTTCTGTTACACCCCAACCACTGCAGGGCTTGATAATTTCATCATTGGTAATTTCTACAACGATGGAGCAACAGCAACGCAAGCCGCTGGAGGAGTAACCTCAGGTAACACTATTCGTTATTTCGTAGACGATGTCCGAATCGAGGCAATTACAACAGGAAACGGAGATGCAGGAACGCCAGGAGCAATATCACTTTGTGCAGGCGATCCGGCTGTTGATTTATTCAATTCACTTGGCGGGACACCGGATATGACAGGAACATGGTCTGGACCTTCTGCCCTCGGTGGCGGCTATTTGGGAACTTTTGATCCAGCAGTAAATCCAGCTGGAACTTATACCTATTCCGTAGCCGGTGGTTCTGGTCCATGTGCTGTTGGAGGAGGATCTGCAAGTGCTGATGTTGTGGTAACGCTCATCAATAATTTTGATGCGACGATTTCACCCGTTGGACCGTTTTGCGCGACTGACCCAGCATTGCAATTAAATGCCGTAGACGGTGGTGGGACTTGGAGTGGAACTGGAATTACGGATCCAGCACTTGGAACTTTCGACCCTGCAACAGCAGGTGTTGGAACGCATACCATTACCTATTCAATTACAGGAACATGCGGCGATGTACAGACGACAACAATAACCATCAATGCCAATTTCGACGCGACAATTACAGCTGCTGGACCATTCTGTGAAACTGATCCAGCCTTGCAATTAAACGCCGTAGACGTTGGAGGAACTTGGAGTGGAACTGGAATTACGGATCCAGCACTTGGAACTTTTGACCCTGCAACAGCGGGCGTTGGAACACATACCATTACCTATTCAATTCCAGGATCTTGTGGCGATATACAGACAGCGACGATTACCATTAACCCGAATTTTGACGCAACAATTACACCTGTTGGACCTTTCTGTACGGCTGACCCTGCATTGCAATTGAATGCCGTAGACGGTGGAGGAACTTGGAGTGGAACTGGAATTACGGATCCAGCACTTGGAACTTTCGACCCTGCAACAGCAGGTGTTGGAACGCATACCATTACCTATTCAATTACAGGAACATGCGGCGATGTACAGACGACAACAATAACCATCAATGCCAATTTCGACGCGACAATTACAGCTGCTGGGCCATTCTGTGTAGTTGACCCTTCACTACTATTGAATGCTGTTGACGGAGGTGGAACATGGAGTGGAACTGGAATTACCGATCCTGCACTTGGAACATTCGATCCATCAACTGCTGGGGTTGGAACCCATACCATTACCTATTCAATCTCTGGGGCTTGTGGCGATCTGCAAACAACGACAATAACTATTAACCAAAATTTTGATGCCACAATTGCACCCGTTGGACCCTATTGTGTGACAGACCCGTCTCTACAACTGAACGCTGTTGACGGAGGTGGAGCATGGAGTGGAAATGGAATTACCGATCCTGCGCTTGGAACATTCGATCCATCAACTGCTGGTGTCGGAATACATACCATTACGTATTCTATTCCCGGAGCTTGTGGTGATTTACAAACAACAACCATTACTATCAATCCAAATTTTGACGCAACGATTATAGCCGTTGGTCCTTTCTGCGAGACAGATCCTGCACTGCAATTAAATGCTGTTGACGGAGGTGGAACATGGAGCGGAAATGGAA
>CAJQJL010000047.1 GCA_905478665.1 uncultured Flavobacteriales bacterium | reverse complement strand
TTGGAGGAGCTTTTGGAGTGGGAGAAGGTGCAGCTGGAACCGCAGGAACTGGTACAACTGTTAAGAGGACTGAGAACGATTGGTGGTTAAGTTTAATGATGATTACTAATCCGATTCAAGGAGAAGTTGATTTAAATAATAAAATACTTCGTTCAGTACTTTTAGATGCATGGAAAATTATTGGAGAAACAACTGATTTAGCTATTAAAAATGAAAAGGAAAGATATAATGATTTTAATCTCCAACTTGAAATAATGGAAGAATATCCTGATGAGTATTCAAATGAAGACTTTTCAACGGTACAAGGAATGCGGAATGATAGTTACAAGAGAATAAAGAGTATGAGGAAAGACAAAGAAACTGTAGATAATGAAATTGAAAAATTGGAATGAAAGAGTTTCTAATAATTATTGGAATGCTCTACTATCTTTATTCTTTGTATTATCTTTTTTTTAAAAAGTATGATTTAATAAGAAATAAAGAGGAATACTCGGCAATCAAAGCTATAAGAGAGCCAACGCTTGAAGAAGAAAATGCATTCTATAATACTGTTTTCAAATACATTGGAATGGCAATCTTAAATACTGTAATTGTTGCCTGTTATATTATTGTTGTATCTTTTATGTTTAAATTGGGTGAATAATTTCAAAAATTAATTAAATCTCTTTACCATCAATTAAAACAATTATGCAAAAAATGGGGCAGTTGTTATTGATTGTTAATTATTTGGTGTTCATGCTTGTTATTTCAGGCTGTTCTATGACAAAAGATCAGAATCTCAACAAACCATTGAGAAATATCATTTATTCTGGATATTCGGATGAATGTGGTAATGATGTTATCATATATTTAATTGGAAAAAAAAGTATTACGTGTGAAACTAATCATATATCCATAGCTATTCCGAAAATTGACCCTGAAAGAATTATACTGACTGCATCAGGAGGTAGTTTATTGTTATTAAATAAAGAATCGTTAAGTTACTTGTATGAGCCAAATTGTTCAAGTGGGTCACATAAAATTTACATATCTAGGAGAAAAGCCAATGGTGTAATTGTTCTTATGAAAGCAATTGAGGTAGAAGTAAATCGATAGTACAGGTAATAGGGGTAATGTTCCAGAAATGGTGATGAATTAGTTTCACTTCTAACAACTTAGAAATGACTAAAACTCTTCCTCAAAAGCATTTTCTCAAACGTTGATTTGATAAATTCGAAGTTTGGGATAATCATCGGTAAAGATTTTTCTTGCCTGCTCCTGTGAATATGCTTCGATAAAAATGGGTTCTTCAGACAAAGTGTCGTCGCTATTATAGTATGTGAATTGGTATGATTCTAGGGTTTTATAGGCTTCTATGATACTACTTTTATAGCTTTCATGCTCCTCCTTACTTTTTGGAAATGTTCTTTCTATATTCCCGAGACAATGAACCGCGCTATCAATAATACAGATAATATACGCTTCGGTATATTCATCATCAAAATCATATAATTTAATTACATCACCTTCGTCTCCCAAAAGACCCTGGGAACTGTGTTCACTACTAAATTGTCCGTCTTCAATATGATAGGTGTACATTCTAAATCCATTTTATCTTCTCTCATGAAGATATATAATTTTAGCCTGTTTGGGCGCAATAATTTATAGGGAATCATACACTGCTTCAATTTCTTCATCTGTAATTCCAAGATAGCGACGAGTGATCTGTGTATTGGCATGGTTGAACACAATAGAAAGTAGAATCAATGACTTTTCAGAATAGTCGTTTTGGCTCCAAACACGTCGACCAAAGGTTTTACGAAAGGAGTGAGTAGAGAAATTTTGAAGCGTTAATCCATATTCAACCTTAACTTCTTTAAGTCTACGATTGATGTACTGCATAGAAAAGAGTTTTTGCCGTTTTGGATTGAAAAGAATAGATTTCTCTGGATCAAGGGAACGACTGGCTTTAATTCGTTCAATGATTTCACGGAGCGCAGGATTGATTTTGACTTTGCGGTACTTTTTAGTTTTGAATTCCCTAAGTTCAATGTGTGAATCAGCAAAGGAATCCCAAGTCAGAGGAAGAATATCAGAAATACGCAGTCCTGTGTAACAACCAACAGCAATCAAAGTAAGAAGAATGAATTTCCCATCATGCTCCAGTTTTGAAAGAAGTGATAGCATCTCTTCCCATTGGATATAATCTGCTGTTGTTCTTGAATGTTTTCTGGACATTTCTAATAATTCTCAATGGTCTCGTTCCAAGTCTTTGCCGATAGTTCGCTCTCGATTCTCTTGTATCTCTCGCATCCTTTTTTCAGATTGTGACAACTCCTTTTTCTTGGGTAGATTAAGAATTTGCTTCTCTACATCCTTTTCGCGTTGCTTTTTATTGAGTTTGGGTTCGTGTTTTCTGCTCCATAATTGATGATACTTCTCACGTCTTTTGATAAGAAACTTGATATGGCTCTTTCGAGCCTTAAACTTAGCTTTCGTTTTCTTCCACTTCATCTTGATGCGATTGATAGGACGTTTGCGAATCCGAGAAGTACGTTTCAAGTCATACATGAGATTTTCAAGTGAATGAAGATGTCGCGTATTGTAGTTTGGAAAATTGTCTTCGGCGTTTCTGAGATGAACAAGTCCTTTGGGAGTCAGCTTGTAACTGGTAAACGTCTGATAGACATCATTCAATATTCGCATTTTCATTCCTTGTGCCGTTTGCTCCTGGTCAAACAATTGCTCGGGAGTCTTTCCATATTTCACATTAAGAAATCGTTCTACGTTTTGTCTGTTTGGTTTCATAATTCTCTGTCTTTATTAATATTCTTTCTGTTCCGTTTCAATTGAGCCAATCGCTCCTTTTCTTTTGTAATCATTCGATCCAAATGGTCAGTATCAATTCCCAAGGTTCGAAGCCTGTATTTACGGGTCTTTTTGTCGTTCCAAATTCCAGTTAAAAGTTGCTTTCTCTCGTATGTTTCAAAACCATTCTTTTCCAACAATGCCTTTAATTCGGGAAGGGAAGTAACCACTTTTGATAATTCCGCTACGCGTATTCCCAAGCGTTCTTTTTCTGGAATTCTTCCAGATCGTTTCATTGATTGCATCTTTGGTTCAAGTCGTAAAGCGACTTTTTTTTTCGATGGTCAACACGGGACTTTTCCAATCCCAATTCTTGCTCTTGAAAGCGTTCCATTTCTAGTTTGCATTTTTGAAACTCAGCTTGAGAAATTCGTGCAGATCTCCCATTGTCAAATTGCGCTCCACTTAGAAGGCAATGCAAGTGGATGTGTGCTTGATCTCGATGTGCTACCACAACGGCAATGGATTGTCCTGCACGTGATTTTGCATACTTTCGAGCGATACGCCTGAGTACCTTTTCATCTTGTAATTTGTCGCTATCTCCTGCATGAAAAGAAACCATATCGTGAAAGAGAATAACGCTGTCTTTTCTTCGCCTGATCCTCTTCGATTCGTTCGACTCAATACAATCAACTATCGTATCAATGCTTGCATTTCGTGGCAGGAAACGTGAATACAAAAGTGAGTGCTGTTTATGCTCCTTGAAAACATATTCCACAACCCTGCGGACTCCTGTCCTATCCTTTATTGATGTACTCTTGATAATCATAGCTTGCTGTTTATGGATTCAATGTGTTTAATCACGTCGAAAAGTGAAATGGGTTCATTGTCTAAATACTCCTCAATCATTTCAATACATTCATAGAGTTCTTTTTTAATTGAATTGCGCTGATTAGAACTTGATTCAACTATTTTGTTTTCGAGTGATAGCTTGATGAAGTCGTAAACATCCAGTCCTGCCTTTTTAGAGCGTTCTATTATCGTATCCCAAAGAGCGAGGGGAAGTGTTAGGTTTAGTGCTTTAGCTTCCTGCAAACGTTTCTTACGATGTTCGGTGCGATAGCCTTTCCAGTATTCTGTTTTTGCCTGTTTGATATCAGCATCACTGGGATTCATACCAAGATGCGCATCGAGATATTCGTGTAGATTTTTGTACTTCATGATGCATCGTTTTGTGGGTACATTTCCTTGAGAGGCAATAACTGAACAGTAGAGTGATTCGTTTGCTCTATTTTATACGGAGGAAGTTCTGAAAGGCGTTTGTATTTCGGCTCTTTAAAATAGGGCTTGAATCGGGTTACCATCGGACGTTTTCCTGAAACGTGAATGAGTAGTTTGTTTTCTGGAATCGTCAGAATTTCGTCAACCGTCATAAGGCTACGAACGGTACGTTTTGATTCGTTGTAGTCATCTTGGAACTCAAAAGAACCCATGATTTGTTCTAGCCTTTTTGCCTGTTCCAAAGTGGTTGAGAAATACACCTTGGTTTTAAGATTTGCCAGAATTGAGTCCCGAGCATCGTTCCCATAAATACGTGCAAATTGAGAATACGGGTCTTGCCCGACACAACAAATATTCCCACGATGCTTGCGAACATTAGCACATATTGTATCCAGATTATCCAATTTCAAGACAGGAGCTTCATCCAACTGGAAATACACGTCGTATTCTTCATCCGTAGGGAGTTCAGCGAAGAAACTCTCAAAATACTGTTCTAAGAAAAGTGACATTAAGGGAGCGTAATACTCCATTTTGACGGTCGATGAAATAAGGTACAAGGTTGTTGGTTCCTTGCGAAGCTGTGCAAAGTTGCCAATAGAATCAGAAGACACAATCTGCCGAATATCATCGTCCAAATCAAAAAGTTGGACACTCGTTTGGCAGGAAGAAATAACACCAGATAGAGCGTTGTCCGATTGAGAGATAAGGCTATTGTACTTGGCAAAAAGCCAGTCGTCAGCCTTATCAGCAAATAGTGCGTCAACATATCCACGGGATGATTCAGAGGCGAGATAGTCGAGTAAATGGGCAACATTCGGAAGAGTCTGATAGACCGAATCCACTTTTTTCGGTTCTGTCGCATCTAATGTAGTGATTTTAGAAAATTGATAGCTTTGAGCAAAACTAACTGTCATGTTCAAGCATCATTGCTTTCCAAAAGCTGTAATTCTCCAAGCTGTATACTTCAAATTACGCTTCAGTCTAAGCTATTGAGATGTAGAGGAGTTACTTTCAATTCGCGGGGTAAAAGTGGACCATGCTACTATACAGCGATGGGTATTCAAGTTCTCGCCACTTCTTGAAAAGGAGTTTAGAAAACGTAAAAAGCCTGTTGGGAACAGATGGAGGTTAGATGAGACTTACATCAAAGTGAAGGGTGAATGGAAGTATCTATACCGAGCCGTTGACAGGGAGGGTAACACAGTGGACTTCCTTTTGACGAAAAGGCGGCAACGCATGAGTGCCCAGAGCTTTTTAATTAAGGCAATTGAGAATAATGGAAAGCCAGTGCTAATCAACATTGACAAAAGCGGTGCCAACTCCAGTGCAATACGCGTTTACAATCGAAGAGCATTGGCTACTAAATCAAAGATTAAAATTCGTCAATGCAAGTATTTGAATAACATTGTCGAACAAGACCACCGTTTTATCAAGTGGAAAATACAACAGGGACTGGGTTTTAAAGAGTTTGAATCAGCAAGGAGGACACTTGCTGGAATTGAGATTGTAAGAATGATAAAGAAGAATCAACTTGTAGGTCAAGATGAAAGCACATTCAAGAACTTCAAATCACTAGCTGCTTGATTGCTGGAATTAATGATTATTTTAGAATGTGATTGAACAGATGCGACAGAACCATACCACGCATATCAAGGGATGAAGTTGAACAATGTGATGAAGGTACTCACCATCGTTTCTACTATTTTCATCCCATTGACCTTTGTAGTCGGAGTATACGGAATGAATTTTAAATACATGCCAGAGTTATCTTGGGAGAATGGTTACATAATGACATGGGGGGTAATGGGATGTATTACCCTATTTATGATCATCTTGTTTCGCTACAAGAAATGGTGGTAAAGTAGTGTGAATTTATTTACGTAATTGGCTGGGTTCAACTCTTTAATTCAGGGTCTTCCCAAATGGAAACATCGATACAAACCAGTGCGCTAGTGCATAACAAATCAGTCCTAGTACTGCACCTGTTACAACATCCTCTAAGAAATGTTGCGACAGGTACATGCGCGAATATCCGATAAGTACGGCAACCATTGCCATTACAAATTGCATAAGTTTATTGTTTTTGAAAAACACCATTGTCACAAAAGCGAAGAAGGCAAAAGCTGCTGTAGTATGTCCAGAAGGAAATGAATTTGCAGAATGTATTTCAACATCGGGCACCAAATAAAGGAGTTGTTCCCCGATGAATTTTGCAGGGCGTGAAGCTTCAGGAAAAACTGCACGCTTCAAGAGTTGAGAAAACACACCGACAAGAATCAGTGTTACCCAACCCAATACGAAAGTCGCGTAACGGTGACGTTTGAAGGCAAGGATACCGACAATAATGACGGCGATACTCGTGGTGATTCCATCGCCGAGATACGTAACGTAGGTGAAAAAAGTGTCGAGAAAAAGCGTGTGAATTCCGTTGATTCCAAGATGAATGTCGATCTTTTCATACATAAGAAGCATGATTCCACCAGCTCCAATAAAGAACAAGCTGGTAAACAGAAAAACATTGATCTTAAATATCCCTTTAAATCTTTCCATAGCTAGTGCATAAAGAATGCAAGCGCGCAACCAGCGAAAATCGTAATTAGCTTCAAGAAATTAAACTTATGATTCTCACTTGTCTCAAAGATAATGGTTGTAGAAATATGGAGGAACATTCCCACAACGATTGCGAGAATTATGTTGAAATCGAAGTCTGTAGTGATGGAGCCAGCATAATAACCAATCAGTAATCCGACAGGTGTGGTAATGGCGAAGAAAGCGAGAACGATCCAAGATTTCGTTTTGCTAATTCCAGATGTTACAAGTAGGGTCATTAGGGCAATCGCAACGGGGAGACGATGAAAGAGAATGCCGTACAACAAGGTTTGATCACCTGTATGATGATGACTCGTGGCTATTTCAAACCCTCCTAATTGACTTCCCAATGGAATACCTTCTAAAATGGAGTGAATGCTCAGTGCGATAATCAAACCAAGTGGAAGTTTCGCTGTTTTGTGCACATGCACGTGACCATGTTCTATCCCACCAGAGAAAAACTCGAGAATTAACTGAATTAAAAAACCGATGAGAATGAAAGCACCAACGTTGAATTCAATGTGCTCGTAAAGTTCTGGGATGAAATGAATGAAGCCAATGGAGAGTAGAAATCCTCCACTAAAAGCAAGTGTCAACTTGATTACCTGTTCGTTATCAGATTTTCTCAAAAAAGATACCAGTAATCCACCAGCCAGGACAGATCCAATGAGGGCAATGTTGACAAATACTGTTTCCATTAATTCTTTTGCGCAATTAGTATTAAACGATCAGAAGTTTCTGCTTCAAATGGCGATAAGTTGAAGTCGCCAAAAGTACGAAGAATTTCAAAGCGACTTTCGCTCAACAGAGATTGAAAATCTTCAAAGCGCAAAGCTTGAACACGCTCTGTGAAATGATAGTCACGTCCATTGTCTTCAAAATGAATGTCTTTGAAAATATGCGTTCCATCGTAATTTCGTTGAATCGAAAAATCAATACCGTCTACTGTTTTCGACTCTTCAGTAACCAATGTATTGATTACGCGGGTGGCATTCATAAAGTCAATAATAAGTAACCCTTTGTCATCCAGCATTTGCCGAACAGATTGCAACACTTTTAGATTGTCTGAAGTATCATCGAAATAACCAAAACTGGTAAATAGATTGAATACCGCTGTAAAGGAACGATTCGGAATTGGTAGGCGCATGTCCTGCACCCCAAAGGTGAGTCCTTCTTTTTCGTGCTTACTTGCCTCGGCAATACTGTTTGCAGAAAGGTCGACACCATGAACAGCGTATCCCAACTCATTAAGAGTGATGGAATGTCTTCCCTTTCCACAGGCTAGGTCAAGAACTTCGGCATGAGGAGGAAGCGCCAAATAATTTGCCAAATTGGCAATAAAGACCTTAGCTTCTTCATTATTTCTGTTCTTGTAAAGTACGTGATAATAAGACGTATCAAACCATGTCGCGAACCACTCTTTTTCCATAGGGCAAATGTACAGTTATCTTTTTGTTCTGCCTATTGACTTTCTACTGTAATGCTTGTATATTTGAGGGACTTACGATGGCTATTACTGATGTTTACGATTTTTACCGCAAAATGGAGGATGAGAAGATCATCCTTTCTTTCAAAGGGGAGTTTACGGCTGACCTGTTGACTTCAATCCTGCATATTTTGGAATCAAAGATGAATGCACTCAGCATAAGTACGAAGATGAAAAAGCGCGTATTCAATGTTTTAGTCGAGTGTTTTCAGAATTTGTACCATCATATTGAAACCCAGGAAGACGATGAGAAGGCCGTGAATCTTCAGAAATCGGCGTTGATAATGATTAAGCATGCGGATGATAAATTTATTGTTCGCACTGGGAACCATGTGGGGAATGAGGGGATTCCAGAATTGAAGAGAAAACTGGCAATGGTGAATGCGTTGAACACAGATGAACTGCGCGACTTGTACAAAAATAAACTAAAGAACGATGAACGATCAGCAAAGGGTACCGCTGGTCTAGGGCTCATCGATATTGCACGAAAATCCAAGGGTAAACTTGAATATGAATTTCTCGAAATCGACAAAGATTCAAGTTTCTTTTGTTTAAATGTTGTTATTGAATAATTAATATATTTGACTATGGAAAAATTTCGTCTTGAAGGCTCACCAAAAACACCAGAAATTGATTTTAATGGTGACACGGGTATTTTAGAATTAAGAGGGCGATCAATTCCTGAAAACTCGGTAGAGTTTTATGCCCCTTTGAATGAATGGCTGGAGGAGTATGCGAAGCAAGCGAATGAGAGTACGACACTCGATATGAAATTGGAGTATTTTAATACATCTTCCTCAAAATGCATTCTTGATTTGTTCAAACGCTTGGAGAAAATGAATGGAGGTGTTACAACTGTACATGTGAATTGGTATTTTGAAACGGAAGACGAGGATATGGCAGAAGCTGGTGAAGATTACCAAGCAATCGTAGAGCTTCCCTTTAGTATCATTGAGGTCGATGAAATCTAAATCATGTTGAAAGTTGGAATTACTGGCGGAATTGGTTCTGGCAAAAGCATTGTATCCAAGATTATTGAAACTCTGGGCTTTCCTGTGTTCAATTCCGATCAGGTGTCTAAAGACCTAGTCAATACAGATCCAGAGATAAAAGCAGGGTTAATTGAACTTTTTGGTAAGGAAATATATTCAAAGGATGGGGTGAACAAACCCTTATTGGCGAAAATCATCTTTTCAGACGATAAGGCTCTTACAAAGGTGAATGCATTAATTCACCCTAAAGTTCGTCAGGCTTTTACAGATTTTGCAGAAAACACTTCCTCTCCAATTGTATTCAACGAAGCTGCCATATTGTTTGAAACTGGAGCGAATAAACAACTAGATGAGATGATTCTCGTAACTGCACCAGAAGAGCTGAGAATAAAGCGAGTGATGAGTCGTGATGGAGTTTCAGAAGATGAGGTAAAGCAACGAATGAATAAGCAATGGAGCGATGATAAGAAAATTGAACTAGCTGATTTTGTCCTGATAAATGACGATAAAGAACCCCTTTTAAAACAGGTGGTAGATGTTTTGAGTAATTTGTCTAAAGTCTAATCTTCAACATCCTTCGTTGACTGAGGTCTTACATTGAGCCAGTCGAAATGCTCTCGAATTCAACAGCCCTAAAGTCTATCAGTCTTAAAGTCCCAAACTCAATCAACCTCTTCGTAATCAACAAATTGATCTTCAATTCCAGACGAATTTCCTCCATTTGGATCATCATCCATAGGATTTCGTGGGCCTTTTCCTCCACTTAAGACAAAACCCAAAGCACCAGCCATTTTAAAGATAAGGCTTAGTAAAAAGAAGAATCCGATCACCTTAAAGATAAACCCGAACACAGGTGTGTCTTCGATATTGAGAATGCTCTCTTTGAACCAAATAGAAATTGGATTCATTGAAAATTCAGGAAAGAACCAGAATGATACAAAAATGGCCAGTGATATCGCAATAACGATGCTTTCCAAACGCATACTGAAATTATTCTGCTTCATATTCGGTAAGTTTCTTCCTGACAATTTGAAGAACATACTGCGGTTCTGATTTTTTTGAAGTTTTCCAACGAAATAGGTAAGTAGGATGAGTCCTGCAAAAATAACTTGACTATTTTCGAATGTCCCTGTGTGACTGCCGTCCAAGCAAAAAAGGAAAGTAACATCCACGAGGAAAAAATATTTTATGGCCTTAATTAGGTAAGCCTGTGCAATCGTTCGTTTTCTTCCTCCCGCGAGTAGAAACATGCCAATCTCAATTAGTCCCCAAAGGAAACCGTAAATGGCAAATAATACCCCAAGCCTAAATGCAAAGTCAAGTAAATTCATTACAACAAATTTAATTCGATTTATCAATTGTTCAACATGAGAGACATCGGATTGTCAAAAAAGTAGTGTGAATAGAGCTATATATGTATGAATGGTTTTTATTTTAGTCTAATGTCCTAATGTCCTAATGTCCTAATGTCTTAAAGTCTAAAGGTCTTAATGTCTGGCAGTCTTAACGTCTTAACATCTAAAGGTCTAAAGTTCTTAATGTCTGGCAGTCTGAAAGTCTTAACATCTAAAGTCTAAAAGTCTTAATGTCTGGCAGTCTTAAAGTCTTAACATCTAAAGTCTAAAGGTCTTAATGTCTGGCAGTCTTAACGTCTTAACATCTAAAGTCTAAAAGTCTTAATGTCTGGCAGTCTTAAAGTCTTAACATCTAAAAGTCTAAAGTCTAAAGTCCCAACAATCGGATGATCGGTTAATTGTATAATTGAAATCTCATTATCTTTAGCGAAATCTAAAAATCAAGAAATGAAAAGGTATCTATTAATAGCGTTAGTTGTACTTACATCTGTCGGCAGATCATTGGCAGAGGAGGGAATGTTGATCCCATCACTTATCAAAGCATTTGAAAGTGACATGCAAGCAATGGGGATGAAGCTCTCCGCTGAGGACATCTATGACGTGAATAACTCAAGCTTAAAAGATGCCATTCTTCATTTTGGTGGAGGATGTACAGCTGAATTGGTTTCTGGACAAGGATTGTTGTTGACGAATCATCACTGCGGATACTCTCAAATTCAATCACATTCATCCTTAGAGAATGATTACCTCAAGTATGGGTTTTGGGCGAAGGACAAGAAAGAAGAAAAAGTCAATCCGGGATTAACGGCTTCACGCGTGGTTCGTATTCAAGATGTAACAACAGATGCGCTTTTCGGAACAGAAGGACTTTCGGGAGATGCATTGAATGCGAAATTAAAGGCAAACATTGACAAACTTGTAGGTGACGCAACCAACGGGAATCACTATTCAGCAAAAATCAAAGCATTTAACTACGGGAATGAATATTACATGATCGTGAAGGAAACCTTTTTGGATGTTCGATTAGTTGGAACACCTCCCAATTCAATCGGGAAGTTCGGTGGAGATACTGACAATTGGATGTGGCCACGACACACAGGTGATTTCTCTGTGTTCCGTGTATATGCAGGAGCAAATAATGAGCCTGCTGAGTACAGCGAATCAAATGTTCCTTACAAGCCATTACATTTCTTACCTGTTTCTGTAAAAAATAGAGTAGCTGGTGAATTTACAATGGTATACGGTTTTCCAGGGACTACTGAGCAGCATTTATCTTCAGGTAACTTGAAGTTTTACATGGAGAAAGAACGACCAGCACGAATTAAAATGCGTGAAAAGTCATTGAGTGTAATCGATGCGGGAATGCGTTCCTCTGATGCGACACGAATCAAGTATGCTTCCAAGCAAGCGCGAATTGCAAATGCATGGAAGAAATGGATAGGTCAGCTCGGCGGTTTGAAAACAGTTGATGCCATGCAAATCAAATACGACAGAGAAAAGGTCTACAACGATAAGGCGGCATCAAAGAAAGACTGGGCTACAAAGTATGGTTCTGTAATTAGCGATATGAATGCGCTTGTAGAGAAATACAAAGATGCTGAATTTGGTTACTCTATGGCAATTGAGTATTTGTATGTTGGACCAGAAGTTTTTGCACGTGCACGCGCAATGGACAAGTTCTTAGCCGATTATGAAAAGTTGATTTCAGAAGGTAAAAACCAAGAAGCAGAAGAACTTGTTCAGAAACAAATTCAGGGTGCGAAAGGCTTTTTTAAGAACTACGATGAGAATATCGACAAGCAAATTTTTAAACTCTTAACAGAAGAATATGTGAATCAAATTGGTGACGGCCCATTGCCTGATATCCTAAAGAATGAGAGTGCAGAAGAACGAGCGAATTCGATCTATTCTAAATCTGTTCTTACAAACGAAGAGCGTTTCATGAAGTTCATGTCGAAGTTCAGCAGCAAGTCTCGTGCAAAATTGCAGAAAAAGGACCCTGGTTTTAAGGTTTGGGAAGCGGCGAATGCGAACTTCTTTGCGAACGTTATTCCAGAAGCACGCGTTTACTCAACGGAGATGGATGCCTTATTAAAGAAATATGTTGCTGGAAGAATGGAAATGTTCCCAGATGAAAAAATGTGGCCTGATGCGAATTCAACGATGCGTATTACTTATGGGAAGTTAGAAGGTTCCGCTCCACATGACGGAATGATGTATACGAATCATACAACAATCAACGGGATCATCGCGAAGAACAACACAGGGAATGCAGACTACGAATTACTTCCAAGAATGAAGGAATTAGCAGCGAAGAAAGAATACGGTGATTACGCACAAGATGGTGAGTTATGGGTGTGCTTCTCAGGATCAAATCACACGACAGGAGGAAATTCTGGTTCACCAGTAATTGATGGCGAGGGAAACCTAATGGGACTGAACTTCGATCGTTCTTGGGAAAGCACCATGAGTGATTTTATGTTCGATGCTTCACGTTGTAGAAATATCTCTGTGGATATACGTTACGTTCTTTGGGTAATGGATGTTTATTCTGGTGCAAAGCACCTTGTAGATGAAATGACCTTGGTGAAGTAAATACAAAACAAATTTAATGGAGATGCGGGGTTGTTATGATTCCGCATTTTTTTGTGCGGTAGTCTTTGAGGCCAAATAGCGTTTGCGAAAAACAGAGTATAAAATACCAGCAAGGAAAAATCCAAATCCCACATATAGCATCCGCTTACTATTATGGGCATTGATGGTGTCATTCGAACTTAAGTACTCATGCTGAGGTGATTTCATAGAGTAGATGAAAATTGGGTCATTTGAACTTAAATACTCATGCTGAGATGATTTCATAGAATAGATGAAATTTAAGTCATTCGAATTTAAATCATCCTTGTTAGATCTGGGTATTTGCAAAGTGAGTTGCTCCCCCTTTTTAATCGTATTTTCAAATTTCTCTTTTATCTTATCGTCTATAAAGTCAGCTTTAATTTTGAATGGATTTCTGTAATTGTCTAATTGGACAACATAATGGCAGCCTCCACCACGCCCACTTGTATAAGTGAAAGAATGCTTGGAATAATACCCATTAACAGTTACTAAATCTTCTTCGGAGTGAATAGAGGGTTTTGTAAAGAAGGATGTTAACATGACAATACCTCCAATTATACACATTGTAGATACCAAATAATGATACTGACTGCGCCAAGGGGATAATTTATTCCAAATTCGTTTTAGCATAGTTTTATCAGTGCGCTATAGACTTAGTATTTCAACGTTCTATACACTTTTTAGTTCTATTTTTTTGAGTATAGATGCCCTAAGTTAGCAATCAATTACTTTTAATAGAAACAAGAAAGAACAAAAGAGTGGAATAAGACTCTGTGGCTGTTGCACAACTTAGATATTTTTGAATATTGGTACAATTGGATCAAAACACGAGGAGTTAGACTGCATGCAATCAGGTTGTTACCTTTTTAGGGTAGTATGATAATTGTTCAATTATTGCTTTGTGAGGTGTTGTGCAGCGGTTACGGTTGTTATGCACATCATTGATTAGGCTTATTTACCAAAAAAGTAATAACCAATCACACATATGAAAACTATGACAATAAGATGACTAAAAATCGTAAAGAGTATAAGAATAGCCTTACTGTCTTCAGTAGTAACTTTAGTCGGAAACTCTTCAAAGATTACTTTCCTTTTACCCCAAAACAAAATATACAGGCAAACGAGTAATACAATACCAATTACACCAATTATTTCTCTATCAATTTCGAAAAGAGATAATGCTCCTGAAAAAACAATAGTTATCAATACTGAGATATTATTTAGATGAAAGTTCATAACCATTAAGGCACTTTCGTATCCAACTCCCATATGTTGCAGTCCTTTTATATTTTGTTGGCAATATTTACGGAGTAACTCAATCATATAAAATAATTTCTTTCCTCTTTATTAAAATGAGCAGCCTATTCAGTTTGGGTGATACCTATTCTGGGCATCTCTCGAGCATAGCGCACCCAAACCTTCTATTTTGCATAACGTTTAGTGTAAAATGCGTTTTAATGCATTTTTACACAGTGTTGTAGGTAGTTTTTATTCTTTTTCAGGTAGTTTAATATTAATCATTTCAGCTTCTCCAATCTTCCGAGGTCCTTCATGTATCCACCATTTCTGTCCAATATTTAAATACTGCTCAATTGGTTGATGTGTCAAGAATCTTGCAGTCACATTTTGGGTCGTCCCTGGCTCTAATAGGTGATTCTCACCAAATTGAAAGTCTCCTATAAAAGTATATTTGAGAGTACCATTTTCTTCGTATACAAAGACATGATTTGGTCGGTATCCATTTCCAATAGGAGTTTCCCGTCCGCCTTCCTCTTTTGAGAATAAAGTCAATCTACACTCTACATGATAAAGAGGAGGAGTTTCTTCTAAATCAAAGTCCGTGATACTATTTTCCGTGTATTTGCCCCAAGCGAAATGGTCAAAGACTTTAGAATAGCCTTGGTCTAACCACTTCTTATAAATCAACTTTCCATTGAAGTAGAGGTAGAACTCATTATCGTCTGTTATTTCCTTCTTGATTATCATTTTAATTACCTACAACACATTAATATACACACAAAAAAGATATTTACCATTTGTAAACGTTTGTTAATCATGTATTCATTACTCTCAAATATACGCACATCCACATCAATTATTAATGTGTAAAATACCTGATTAAAAAAAGCGACCCGTTAACGAATCGCTTTAAAATTTTATGTGGATTGCTTTATACGTGCAATGCGCGATCATCCGTGGCTGCCAATGCGGCTTCTTTTAAGGCTTCCGAATAGGTAGGGTGAGGGTGACAGATTCTGGCAATGTCTTCAGCTGATGCACGGTACTCCATGGCTGTAACCGCTTCCATAATTAGATCTGCAGCTCTAGGGGCTATCATGTGAACGCCGAGTACTTCATCTGTTTCTTTGTCAGCAATAACTTTGATCGTTCCCGCAGTATCCATACTGGCGCGTGCTCTACCCAATGCCTTTATTGGGAATTGACCGATTTTTATTTCTCTTCCTTCTGCTATCAGTTCGTCTTCTGTTTTTCCGACAGAAGCAACTTCAGGCCATGTGTAAACAACTCCTGGAATCAAGTTGTAGTCAATGTGTGGCTTTTGACCAGCAAGGTGCTCAGCAACGTACATTCCTTCTTCTTCAGCCTTATGTGCTAACATCGCACCGCGAATAACATCTCCAATAGCATAGATACTTGGAACGGAAGTTTGCATATGCTCGTTCACATCAATCTGACCTCTTTCGTTCGTCTTCAAACCAGCATTCTCAAGACCCAATCCGTCTGTATATGGTTTTCTTCCAACAGCAACAAGGCAGTAATCTGCTTCAAGTGTTACTTCTTCATTTTTCTTGTTCAAAGCGACAAGCTTAACACCTTTTCCAGTGTTGGTTACCTTTTGAACCTTGTGTTGTAAGTGAAGTTTAAATCCTTCTTTCTTCAATACTTTTGTTAACTCCTTCGACATTGTCTTGTCCATTGTAGGAACTATCGTCTTCGCAAATTCAACAACATCAATTTGTGTTCCCAAGCGACCGAAGACTGATCCCAGCTCCAAACCGATTACACCACCACCAATCACCAACATTTTCTTTGGAATTTCGGTCATGTTCAAAGCCTCGGTAGAAGTGATAATTCGTTTCTTATCCGGTTCCATTCCTGGAAAGTAGTTTGGCTTAGATCCAGTAGCAAGAAGAATGTTTTTTGTAGAGATTAGCGTTTCTTTTTTATCGTTGCCAACAACCTTAACGGTGTTCTTATCTACAAGTGATCCCAAACCATGGAATACTTCAATATTGTTTTTATCCATAAGGAACTTCACGCCAGCACATGTCTGCGCAACGACTTCGTTCTTACGGTTAATCATTTGTGTAATATTGGCTTTCACATCTTTCACGTCAATTCCATGCTCTGAGAAGTTGTGCGTGGCGTTGTGATAGTGCTCAGACGAATCAAGTAATGCTTTCGAAGGAATACATCCAACGTTTAAGCATGTACCACCCAACGTATCATATTTTTCAATGATAGCTGTTTTCATCCCTAACTGTGCGCAACGAATTGCTGCAACGTATCCTCCAGGACCTGAACCAATAATTGTTATGTCAAATGTGCTCATGAAATAGTCTTTGATACAAATGTATAATTTCTCATCTTTTAATGTGCCTTATTGTGATCTACTTTTTTGACAAATTGCGTTCAGTCAGAAGAAAGAAGTGCTCTTGGAAGTTTGCTTGTTTACAATGAGACCATTTTCTAATTATTATCATAATCAACAAGGAGTAAGGCTTCTTTATGAAGACATTGAACCATATGCAAAAGTATACACGTCTATAAGGATAATCTAAGTGATGCTTCGAAAAGTCTTGAACAAAAAAAAGGTCTCGGATAAACCGAGACCTTTTCCTAATTTATTTTGATGATTTAAAGAACAACAACCTTACGTGTAGTTGTGTGCTCTCCTGTAGATACTTCAATGAAGTAGCATCCAGAGTTTAAATCATTTGATCCTTTTAATGTATGGTTAACCATTGCATTCGTCTCTTCTATACGTTCAGTTGCAATTAGCTTCCCTTGAGCGTCTCTTAGTGTAAATGTCACAGGCTCATTGTTCGCTGTGTACGTTACAGTAATTGCCTGACCGTTTGTAGTCGGGTTAGGGAATACATTCAAATCAAGTAATGCGATTTCATCAGAAACAAGACTTAATGTTCCATCAACGTTAATGTCATCAATGTACAAGTTACTTGCTAAGTCAGTCGCTTCAAACACAAACATGAAACGCGTGTGCTCATCATTCATGTCTGGTGTGTAAACGAATGAAGCTGTAACCCAATCCTGATTTGTACTAGGCGCATAATCTGAATATCCAGCGTACCCACCAGTTACGATAGGAGCACCAAAGATAGTCTTACGTGTTTGCCATGTTGCACCACAGTCTTTAGAAGACTTCACTAACAAACGCTCATCAATTTGGTTGACCTGTGTAGCGTTGGTAGCATAAGAGTACTTGAAAGAAACAGTAACTCCTGTTGTGTATCTCAAATCAAAAGATGGAGTAATTAAGTGATCTTCACTCAATCCAAGACGGTTATTGTAGAAATAATCATCGTTAAAAGGATCTGCATTTGAGACATCTTTAAAGTTGTTCAACTTCCAAGATCTAGAACCATCATATCCCGTTCCGCTAGAAAGTGCAAACTTCGCGTAGTTTTCTTCAGGGTTGTTTACAACAAACCAGTTTACAGTACCATCTTCCATGTCGATAGAGTTTGGACCATTGAAGTCACCCCACTCATTCGATACATAGATGTATCCAGTTCTTACCTCAGGATCTGCAGTGCCTCCAACGCTGGCAGCGTTCTTAGCTTTTAAAGTTACCGTCTTGTATCCAGCCGATGTAAATGAAACTGTTGGATTCTGATCTGTAGATGTTGCAGGTGAACCATCTTGGAAAGTCCATTCCCATGAATCAACTGTTGCATTCCATGAAGCGTCATAGAATGACATTGGAGTGTTTATACAAACGTTACGTGTAGATGAATTGAAATCCGATACAGGCTCACACAATGGAACTGTAAGTTCGTTCGCTGGATCTTGTGGTAATAAAAGATCTTTGACACCTGTAAGCTCCAATGTAGTATCAATCCATAAGTTGTTACGCTGACCAGCAATTTCGTTCAACGCGTTCTGCATGAACTCAACTTGATTAGGTGTGTAGTGATATGGGCAATAAGAATAGTCCATATAGTTCTGCAAATCTTCAAGAAGACCGAAAGTTCCACCAACTTGTACATTGTCTACAGCGAAATCACCTGCAGCATCTTCAGCATTCCATGCATAGATGCGGAAAGTAATAGGCGTGTTAGAATCAGTATTGTAAGCTGCTCCAGAAAGAGCTACCGTAGAACCAACTTCAAAACTAGTAGAGTCATTCGGGAAAAAGTTCGTAGAATCATTCGCGAAAAAGAAAACGTTTGTTGGTTCAATTGTAATGTCTGAATTCAAAGGGAATATAGAAGGAGTTAAATTGGCAGCGTAGCCATCAACACTAGAACGAACAGCATAAGTTCTTGGCCCTAATGTATCTCTCGCTACTTCGAAATAAATATCCGTGAGCGTCATTCTTTGTCCAAATACTGGTTGAACTGTAAATTCATAATACTTCGCTGTATTCTCAACACCAGTAAGATTTGCGTATACGGTTTCACCGTCTAAAGCTCCCGTGTCCCAGCCATCAAAACTAAAGCTTCCAAGATGGGTTGGGTTAGAGCCAACTCCAACAGCATCAAAACTGCTAAAAATAACTGCTGTAGCGTTAGTTTGATCATTTTCAGGTGCTGGAATTGGCGTTATATCCGAAGTTCCTGAAACAAGTGTTAAACTATCAAACGTGTACATGTCTAATGAATCAACGACAATATCGTCAGCTTGGCAATCAACCCAGCCGATAGGGTAAAGTCCTGGGCAGTTTGTACCTGGACTATGTCCTTGTGTAATTGGTGTGTCAGGAACTCCGTCGTCACCACAAGCAACTTCTGGATCATTTGTTCCACCCCATACGTGATCTAAACTTAAGTAGTGACCGATCTCGTGTGTCAAAGTCGTTTCGTGAAATGGTTGAGATGTTCCAATAGAACCAACATATTCGTGGTTAGAAACAATTCCATCTAACCAAAAGAAGTTTCCATCAGTCCCTGATGGCTGAACTGCATAAGCAGCAGCTCCAGAAACACCGATAACATCAACAACCCAGATATTCAAATATCTAGCACGGTTCCACTGACTAATTTTTGAAAAGGCATCACCATTTCGTGTTTCGTGGCTGTAAATATGCTCAATTCCATTTGTACAATTTCCATAAGGGTCTAATGCAGCAAGTTTAAACTCGATATTACCATTCCCTATTAAACCTGCGTATTCAGCAACAACGTTTACCGAATCAGGATCTGCCGCATTGAATTCACGGTTGATCACTTCCATAGCATCATATACCTGAGCGTCAGTGATATTTTCTACACCATATTCGTGTAAAATGTGAAATACAACTGGAATAGTATATGAAGAAGCTTTTTCACCACTCTTATTAGTTGTTGTCATCTTACTGTTCATCAAAAGGCGATGAGCATAATAACTATCTTCCAATTCAGGGTGCGTTTCAAAGATCTCCTTTTGGTGTTCATATGTCCCACAAAAGCGTTCTGGCCCGCTCTGCTGACCAAAAGAAATACTCCCGACAAAAAGGAGAAACATAGAAGTTGCAATTAACTTTTTCATAAGTATGCGTAATTATAGTGTTAATTCTAGTTTTAAAAATCGTTTTAAGCGACGCAAAATAAGAATAATTCTTGGAATAATGCTACACGCAATAAGCCGATTTGAAAGTAAAGTTACTCTAACTCATACGAACTAGAAAATGTTCGCGTAACAACATTTTAAAAAAATATGCAGGTCTACGCTCAAAAGAGATGCTTTTCAGCACGATAAGATGAACGAACTAGAGGTCCACTTTCTACGTATCGGAAACCCATTTCTGCCCCTAGCTCCTTGTATTCAAGGAAACGCTCAGGCGTAACGAATTCATGAATCGGGAGATGTTTTGCAGTAGGCTGAAGATACTGACCAAGCGTAAGGATATCGACATCTACACTTCGTAAATCCTCCATTGCCTCAATAATTTCTTCATGAGTTTCTCCAATTCCCAGCATAATTCCAGATTTGGTTTTCATGCCTCCTTTCTTTAAACGGAAAAGGACTTCGAGACTTCTGTCGTATTTTGCTTGAATTCGAACCTCCTTTGTCAGACGTCTTACTGTTTCCAAATTGTGACTTACAATTTCTGGAGCAACGTCAATGATATTCTGAAGATTCTCCCATTTTCCACCAAAGTCGGGAATTAAGGTTTCCATTGTTGTGCCAGGTGATTGGTTTCGTATAGCACGAACTGTTTGTACCCAGATACCGGAACCACCGTCTTTAAGATCATCACGATCGACAGAAGTTATCACGGCATGTTTCACACCCATAGTTTTGACACTGTGCGCGACTTTTCCTGGTTCAAATTCATCAACCGCATCTGGACGTCCTGTTTGAACTGCACAGAAACCACAAGAACGCGTACAGATATTCCCGAGTATCATAAATGTTGCTGTTCCTTCCCCCCAACATTCTCCCATGTTCGGGCAATTTCCACTTTCACAAATTGTGTGCAATTTATGCTCGTCAACAAGCGAACGAACCTTTTTATAGTTCTCACCAGTTGGCAATTTTACACGAAGCCATTTCGGCTTTTTTATGCGGACTTTATCTTCTTGTTTAATTGTTTCACTCATGCCAAGAAATTTACTACTTCACTACTAATTCAACAAATAAAACCTACTTTTGCGAATTGCTTCATCAGTCGGATGAAAGGCAGTTACAAATGTATGCAAAACCTTAGAGATCATGGCTACATCACGCATTGAATATTTGGGAGACCTGAGAACAAAATGCACCCATTTAAAGTCTGGTGTGGAAATAGTAACCGATGCACCTGTTGATAACAACGGGAAAGGGGCTTCATTTTCTCCTACTGATTTGGTTGCAACGGCATCCGTTTCATGTATGCTAACGATTATCGGTATATACTGTAACAAGAATGGGATCAATTTTACCCACGGTTCGGCTGAAGTAAATAAAATAATGGCATCTGACCCACGACGCATCAGCGCGTTGGAAGTTACGATTGATTTTTCAGGAAATTCATGGAGTGAGGCAGAACAAAGACAGGTGCGTAATGCAGGTGAAAATTGCCCAGTTGTCAAAACAATTTCAGACGATGTTGAAGTAACATTCACCTATCAATTCTAGCAAAATGGAACAAAGTAAATACGACGGTAAGAGAACATACAAGCCACTCAAAGATGATTACATATTTGGTGTGCGCTCAGTAATCGAAGCTATAAAGGCAGATAGAGTTCTGAACAAAATTTTCATCCAGAAAGGGATGCAAAAAGATTTGTTTGTAGAATTGAAGGAGGCACTCGCAGGAGAAAGTCATCAATTGCAATTTGTTCCAGTAGAAAAGCTGGACAGTATTACCGATCAAAATCACCAGGGAGTTATCGCTCTTGTTTCGCCAGTAGAATACGGAAATATTGAGGAGATAGTTGAAGGTTTAATAGAGGAAGGTAAAAAACCTTTCATTCTTGCGCTTGACAGAGTTACGGATGTACGTAATTTTGGGGCAATCGCTCGAACTGCGGAATGTGAGGGGGTGGATGCGATTCTGATTCCTTCTAAAGGTTCTGCGCAAGTAACTTCTGATGCAATCAAAACGTCTGCTGGAGCGCTGAATAGAATAAAGGTTTGTAAAACAGATAGTCTTAAGGACTCACTATTTTATATTCAACAGTGTGGTGTGCGCATTGTGGCGTGTACTGAAAAATCAAATTTCCCATTGCATCAAGTGAATATGAAAGGTGCTGTGGCTGTGATAATGGGGTCGGAGCAAGATGGAATTACATCTGACCTAATAAACCTTGCAGATGTCGCGTGTAAAATTCCAATGCGTGGAGAAATTGCGTCATTGAATGTTAGCGTTTCAGCTGGAATAGTAATGTATGAGAAGCTACGACAAGAAATAGAGTAAAATTACGACTGTAAGCTTCAGGACGAGGGCTTTTCTTACCGTCTGAGAATTCAAAAGTCTTGAAGTCTCAGAATCCTCAAGTCAGTTTTTAGTCTTACGAATCCATGGAAGGATTGCTGGAATTTCATTCAGATCGCTAATGTGCCATTCGTGTGTTCCTTGTTTGTGTTCCTTGTGAGGATCAAATAGTACCCCAGAAATTCCTGAACGCTCTGCACCGAGTACATCGGCATGCAAATTATCACCAATCATCACGCTTTCATCTTGTTTAGCATTGGCTCTGTCAAGAGCTTCAGTAAATACCTCCCGAGCTGGCTTGCTTTTTCCAACGTCTTCAGAACAAAGAACGACATCAAAAAAATCGCGAATACCGCTATTGGTTAACTTAATGTCTTGAATTTCCTTAAAGCCATTTGTGATAATGTGCATTTCATAGCCGTCCTTTTGCAGACCAGTTAAAGTTTCCTGAGCATTGGGAAATAAATTGGTCTGGTAAGGAGAGGTCTCAACATAACCTGTTGCCAGTTGTTCCGCTAGTGGTAAGTTTTTGACATCGAATTTTAACAAGGTATTGTGAAAGCGTTTAACTCTTAGCTCGGCCTTTGTGATTTTACCAGTTCCATATTGGTACCAGAGTTCTGCATTTATCTTCTTGTAAGCAGTATGAAAGGATTGAAAAGAGCGTAGCTCATTTCCTAAATTCATTTCCTTATATAGAATGCGAAGTGCTGCTTCTGAGTTTTTCTCAAAATCCCAGAGGGTATGGTCTAAATCAAAGAAAAGATGTCTCATCCGTAAGAAAGATATGCGATTCCAGTGGTGATAGTCCCATTAATTAGCATTCCTAAAACGATCAAAGGATAGGCCTTTTTGTTGTCTCCATAAAATTTCGCAGCCACGATGCTTCCTACTGGAATAGAAAGGAAAAAAGGCGCCCAAAAGCAGATTCCAACAATTCCTATTGAACTTTTCAAACGAACGACTAGCTTGTTCATGCGTGTGAATCGTTTCTTGGTTTTTATGGGCAATCCCTTTAAGATTCGTGCTTTATTTTTTTTTTGTTGATTTTCCCTTGCTCTACGCATGAAATAACCTGCTGAAAAGAAAAAGATACTGGAGCCGAAAAGTCCTCCAGCTACACAAGCAAAATAAGTTTCAAGAAATGAAAGCTGCAGTCCAGGTCCCGTAAATGGGGTGAACATGAATTTAATTATAGAAAATGCAAATAAAGTTGCGAGTGCCCACCAATTCATAGGTCAACATTTTTCGCCATATGCCAAATCTCCAGCATCCCCAAGTCCAGGAACGATGTAAGATTGTGCTGTAAGTTCATCGTCAATGGCTCCAATGTAATAATCTGTCGAAGCAGGAAGATGCTTGTGTAAATATTCCAACGCATCTGGGGTTGCAATAGCAGAAACGACAATTAATTTTGATGGGTTTCCTTGTCTCAATAGAGCTTTATATACCATTACCATTGAACTTCCTGTTGCCAACATAGGATCACTAATGATGAGAACTTTGTCATCAATCTTTGGTGCTGCAAGGTATTCTACAAAAATTTCAAAATCTTCAGCCGTTGTATGCTTTCTATAAGCGGAGACAAAAGCACTGTCAGCACGATCGAAATAGTTAAGTAAGCCTTCATGCATTCCTAGTCCTGCTCGCAATATAGTTGCTAAAACAGGTTGTTCCTTCACCAGTTCGGTTTCAGCAGTTCCTAAAGGTGTATTTACACTAACTGATTTGTACTCCAATTGCTTGGACAATTCATAGGCCATTATTTCCGCCATACGTTCCAGATTTCTTCTGAATCGCATCGAATCTTTTTGAATTTCAACATCGCGTATTTCGGCGACAAATGTGGAGAAAATAGAATTCGTTTCTGAAAAATTATGAACCATGAAATATACTTTAGCATAAAGGTAGGAGATTTTTAAACATGTTGGTTCAAATTTTAGATTTTCAAATTTGAGTCCCGTGCTTGTCGAAGCTTCAAATCTTTAAATTACATTTGTCTAAATGGCGGAAAAATCCAAGCTAAATTTTCAGGTTTTCAAACGACTATTGTCGTATTGGCGAACGTATAAAGGACTCTTCTTTATTGCCATTCTATGCACCCTGTTGCTCGCATTTCTAAGTCCTGCCCGACCGATGTTGATAGGATATATTGTGAATGAATATATCATTGCAAATGCAGATGCGGGTAAACTTCTCATGTGGACGATTATTATTATCGGATGGTTGATCATGGAAGGGGTGTTCCAATTTCTGTCCTCTTATTTTTCAAACCTTTTTGCACAATCTATCATTCGTGATTTACGCAAAAAATTACTGAACAGGATCTTATCATTTAGAATGCGCTATTTTGATCAAACACCAATTGGTGCTTTGGTGACAAGGGTTGTGTCTGATCTAGAGGCGATCACCGAAGTGTTTTCATCTGGAATGATGGCAATTTTAGGCGATTTGGTGTCACTCGTAGTAGTCATTATTTTGATGTTCGTCATCAATTGGCAGTTGACACTTCTTGTCTTAATTCCGATTCCTCTTTTAGTTTTTGCTACGCGAATATTTGCGAGGGCAGTGCGAAAGTCGCTGCAAATGGAGCGAGAGCAGGTTACGAAACTCAATACCTTTGTTCAAGAGCGTCTAACGGGAATGTCACTTGTGCAACTCTTTAACAGAGAGGAGAAAGAATATGAGAAGTTTGAAAAAATAAACGAGGGACATAAAAATGCGCACATTAAAGCGGTTTGGGCATATTCGATATTCTTCCCCGTTGTTGAATTATTGAGTTCCTTGTCAATGGCCTTCCTGTTGGTGTGGGGAGCGTTAGTCGTTCAAGGGAAAACAGCGGGAGAAATTGAATTGTTATTCGGACCAATTGTTCAGTTTACCTTGTGGATTCATATGCTGTTTCGTCCGATTCGACAACTTGCAGATAAGTTTAATATTCTTCAGCGCGGAACTGTTCGTGCAGAGCGTGTTTTTGAAATCATTGATCGCGAGGATCAGATTCAGAATGTTGGTACAATAACGGATGTGGATTATAATCAAGCAATTAAGTTCGAGAATCTATACTTTGCATACACCGATGAGGATTGGGTGTTGAAGAATATCAACTTGGAAATAAAACCAGGAGAGACGGTAGCTTTTGTTGGAGCAACAGGAGCAGGGAAAAGTTCAATGGTAAATTTAATTGGTCGCTTCTATGAGTATCAAAAAGGAGATGTTTTGCTAGGAGATCATAAGTTGACGGAGATAGAATTAAACTATTTACGAAAGAACATTGCCATTGTGCTTCAGGATGTCTTTCTTTTTTCAGACACCTTATTTAATAACATTACGCTAGGTGATCCAGCAATTTCCAAAGAACAGGTGATTGAAGCATCGAAGGCCGTTGGTGTAAATGAATTTATTGAGAGCTTGCCTGGTGGCTACGATTATCAAGTAGGTGAACGTGGAGGAGTTCTTTCTGTAGGGCAGCGTCAACTTATTGCTTTCATTCGAGCTTATGTGTACAATCCACATATCTTGATTTTAGATGAGGCGACATCGAGTGTTGATAATGAATCAGAAGAATTGATTCAGCGAGCAACAGAAAAACTAACGAAAGGGAGGACGTCTATTGTAATAGCACATCGTTTGTCAACCATTCAGACAGCAGACAAAATTGTAGTGCTAGACAAAGGAGAGATAATGGAGCAGGGAACACATCATGAGTTGCTCCAAAACAACGGGTATTACAAGACGTTATACGATATGCAATTTTCAGATTAAAAGTATGTTGGGATTAAAAATAGGAGGAGTACCAGAACATTTTAATTTGCCATGGAGAATGGCAATAGAAGAGGGTCGATTCAGGGAAGAAGGGATTCAACTGCATTGGAGTGATATGGGAGGAGGAACTGGACAAATGATTCGTGGTTTGGAAACCAAGACCTTGGATGTTGCGGTATTGCTCACGGAAGGAGTGACAAAGGCTATTCTGCAAGGACTTGACGCGAAAATCATTCAGGTCTACGTCACTTCACCATTGCATTGGGGGATTCACGTCCCTTATGATAGTGATATTGATCGAATAGATCAGTTGGAAGGAAAAACATTTGCCATTTCCAGAGAAGGATCGGGGTCTCACCTCATGGCATATGTGAGAGCGAGTCAGGAAGGCTGGGATACTTCTAAGCTTAAATTTAATGTGGTTGGTGATGTGTACGGTGGACTTTGGGCTTTAGAGAATAACAAGGCTCAGGCTTTTTTATGGGAAAAATACACAACACATCCATTTACTGAACAAAAGAAATGCCGCTATATTGATGAAGTAGTAACACCTTGGCCTTGTTTTGTGATTGCTGTGCGGACTGAAGTATATAAGGAGCACATGGATGCCTTGAATAAAATGTGCGACATCGTTAACAAAAAGGCTGCTGAGTTGAAAAAAAATGACAGCGTTGTTGATCTAATTAGTTGGCGTTATAATTTACGTCATGGTCAAGTAGAGAATTGGTTGAACGAAACGGACTGGAATTATGATGGAATTGAATATCCTTTGGCTTTCACAAAAACAATATCTTATTTATTAAAGCTAGATTTGTTAAGTGAGTCTGAAGCTGAAAATTGGCGAGAAAAACTCTTTTAAAATGAAGAAAACGGCGGTTTTATTGATTCAGTTGGGGACACCAGATAGTCCCAAGACGAGTGATGTCCGGAGGTATTTGAGCGAATTTTTAAATGATCCTCGAGTGATTGATTTGCCATGGCTTGGTAGAAAGCTGTTAGTGAATGGGATCATTGTACCTTTTCGAGCGCCTAAGTCTGCGAAAATCTACAAAGATCTTTGGGAGTTTGGTAACGGCGTTTCACCGTTAATTACGCATACAGAAAACGTTCAGAGAAAGTTAGAAAAACGCTTCGAGGGAGCGAATGTAGATATATACATGGCGATGCGCTATCAAAATCCGTCCATGTATGACGTGATGGAAAAAATGCGTAGAAAAACCTACGAACATGTGATTGTTTTACCATTATTCCCTCAGTACGCGAGTGCTTCGAGTGGATCAGCGATCGCCCTTGCAATGCAGCTCATGAGCAAGTGGTGGGCAACTCCCCAAATTAGTATCGTCAATCAGTTTTGGGACAATGAAGGCTACATTGATTCCATAGTTGAGCGATCCAAAGAATTTGATTTGAAGGAATACGATCATATTTTATTTTCGTACCATGGATTACCACAACGTCATGTAGACAAAATATACGATGGAGAAGATAAGTGTTCAGACTCTCCATGCGAAACAGAAATCACGGAAGACAACAGTTTGTGTTATAAGGCCACAAGTTATGCCACAACACGACTCATTGCAGCTAAACTTGGATTAAAAGAAGAAGATTATACAGTTTGTTTTCAATCACGACTGGATAAAAATTGGTTGACTCCTTTTTCTGATAAAATAGTTGCCGAACAAGGAAAGAATGGCGCAAAGAAGATATTAGCCTTCAGTCCAGCCTTCGTAGCAGATTGTTTGGAGACTGTAATCGAAATTGGCGATGAATACCAAGAGATTTTTGAAGCAAATGGCGGAGAGAAAATTCAGTTAGTACCAAGTTCAAATGATCACGATCGATTTGTTGATGGTCTTGAGGAATTAATTCGTGAGCGATTGTAAGGCAATACCTTCTCTATACCTTAAGTATGGATAGTGTATGAAGAGTGTATGAAAGCGTGACTGCTGATTTACCGACTACGCAGGTTACTTTGCAATCTCTAATATCCATAATTCTACATTTATAATTCATAATTAATCAGGAACTTCGTAGCTTTGCATTCAGAAAATTTGAAAATTCAGAAATAAAGATATGAGTACAACAGAAAAATTAGCACACAAAGTAAAGGACATCAGCTTAGCTGACTGGGGAAGAAAGGAGATTAACATTGCCGAGGCAGAAATGCCAGGACTCATGTCTCTTCGTGAAGAATATGCAGGTGTTAAGCCATTGGCTGGAGCGCGTATTGCAGGTTGTTTGCACATGACGATTCAGACAGCTGTTTTAATTGAAACATTGGTAGACTTAGGAGCGGATGTGACTTGGTCATCATGTAACATTTTCTCAACACAAGATCATGCAGCTGCGGCAATTGCTGCTGCTGGAGTTCCAGTTTATGCTTGGAAGGGTATGAATGAGGAAGAGTTTGATTGGTGTATTGAGCAAACATTGTTCGCGTTTAAAGATGGTCAGCCATTGAATATGATTTTGGATGACGGTGGAGATTTGACAAACATGGTTTTCGATCGTTACCCAGAATTGACAAAGGATATCAAAGGATTGTCTGAGGAGACAACTACAGGTGTTCACCGTTTGTACGAAAGAAAGAAGAACGGAACCTTGGTTATGCCAGCAATTAACGTAAATGATTCAGTTACCAAATCTAAGTTTGATAACAAATACGGATGTAAAGAATCTTTGGTTGATGCAATTCGTCGTGCTACAGATACAATGATGGCCGGAAAGGTAGCCGTTGTTTGTGGATATGGTGACGTTGGTAAGGGATCTGCAGCTTCTTTGCAAGGTGCAGGAGCAAGAGTTATTGTTACTGAGATTGATCCAATTTGTGCGTTACAAGCTGCAATGGATGGATTTGAAGTACGTACATTGGAAAACGTTGTAGGAAATGTTGATATCGTTGTTACAACAACTGGTAACAAAGACATCGTTCAGGGACATCACTTTGAAGCAATGAGAGACAAGACAATTGTTTGTAACATTGGTCACTTCGATAATGAAATTGACATGGCATGGTTGAACGGAAAGTACGGTTCTACAAAGAATGAAATTAAGCCACAAGTGGATATGTACACAATTGACGGTAAGGATATTATCGTTCTAGCCGAAGGTCGTTTGGTGAACCTTGGTTGTGCAACTGGTCATCCATCATTTGTAATGTCTAACTCATTTACAAACCAGACATTGGCTCAGCTAGAGTTATGGAACAATACTGATGCTTATGAGAATGATGTTTACATGCTTCCTAAGCATTTGGATGAGAAAGTAGCGAAGTTACACCTTGCGAAAGTTGGAGCTGAGTTAACTGAGTTGAGACCAGATCAAGCAGAGTATATTGGTGTTGAGGTCTCGGGTCCATACAAACCAGAGCACTACAGATATTAAATAATTGCTAATAATTTTGAAAAAGGAATCTCGCATGGGGTTCCTTTTTTTTTGTGAATGAAAATCTACTATGAATCAGAGGTTGCAAGAAATAGTACTGCATCAAATGAGGGCAAAGAAACTTATTGATCATGAAGTGGTTCAAGAGTTATGGAGCGGATATGGACAAATTGTTAGACTGGGTCTGGAAGGATGCAATAGGCAATCGTTGATTGTTAAGCAAATTTGTTTTCCAGAGGAGAATCAACACCCACAAGGATGGAATACGAAAGCTTCACATTTGCGCAAAATCAAATCCTACGACGTAGAAATTGAATGGTACGAGAATTATAGTAAATATTGTAAAGGGAAATGCCGAGTTCCCGAATATTATTTTTCTGAAACTACGGAGTCTGAAAAACTTATTGGTATGGAGGATCTGGACAGTGTAGGATTTTCTTTGAGAAAGAATTCATTAAATCTTGATGAGGTGAAAAGTTGTTTAGAGTGGTTAGCAAAGTTTCATGCTGTTTACATGCAAGCGGTTCCAAAAAGACTTTGGAAAATTGGAACCTACTGGCACCTAGATACAAGGGAGGATGAAATGGACGCAATGGAAAATGGTTTCCTCAAAAAAAATGCTGTTAAAATTAATGCGTACTTGAACAATTCTGTTTATAAGACTTTTGTACATGGAGATGCTAAACTGGCCAATTTTTGTTTTTCAAAATCAGGAGAAATAGCCGCCGTAGATTTTCAATATGTAGGAGGAGGTTGTGGAATGAAGGACATAGCATATTTTTTAAGCAGTTGTTTGTCCACTCAAGAATGTTTCGAATTGGAAGATGAGTTGCTCGAATATTATTTCTTGCACTTGAGGAATGCTTTAAATCAGAAAGGTTTAGCGTTTATTGATTTTGAAGAACTTGAAAATGAATGGCGGTTTTTGTACCCTTTTGCATGGGCGGATTTCTCCAGATTTTTGAAAGGCTGGATGCCCACAAATTCCAAATTAAACGAATACAGTGAGCAAATGGTTCAAAAGGCGTTAGTTCAATTGGGGTAAAGCCCAATAGTCAATGGATTAATGTTTTTTTTGTTTGAAAAATTGTAGCGGTCCATTATTGCTAGAGACTACAAGAACATTGTCAGAAACAGCGACAATTTTCCGCGTATCTAATCCTTTCGTTGAGAACCCGCTGGATCCAACATTTTGTGCGATAAATTTACCTTTACCCGCGTTTATCAAAACCAATCCATGGCTGGCATCACACCTACCGTTTTCAATATCAACACCATAATTATTTCCTACGAGAATAATATCCTTTTTCCCATCAGAATCTACGTCTCTGGCGAGAATATCCTGAACGAATGAAAATTGAGCATGGATAGGCAGTGGAGTTACTTTCATTTTTCCATTCCCTAAATTTTCAACGTATACAGATTCAAACATATCGGCTGTAAGGCTGTTTTTTCGATCTGGGATTATAGTTTCCAATGATGCTCTTGAATAGGATTCGTAATCGGGAAATGTTCTTCGAACTCCCTTCATTTGCATAAAAAGTTGATCTAACCCATGTTTTGGGAAACGTGCTCCGCTGGCTGAGTTATAGTAACAAGGAATGGCATCCAGATCCTTATTATTGTCAAAATCTCCCCAAAATATTTGTGCAGGGTGCAGGGTGGTGGGTTTAAACATTGTGTTTAGTCCACGATTACCAACAACAAAATCTAGATCTCCATCTTCATCAAAATCGCAAGCTTCTATTGAATTCCACCAACCTCCAGTTTTATCCAATCCATTGTTTTTGTCTTTTTTAAATCCAGATGATTTATCTTTTTTGAGTAACGTAATTTCCATCCATTCTCCAACAATGACTAATTGATTGGACGAAAGAGCAACTGCATCATTAACGATTCCCAATGCTCCATTTTCTGGGAGTAGGGATGACATATCTTTGTAATGTCCGTTATCGTTTCGCAGTAACCAACTCTTTTCAGATTTAGGGTACGCATTTTTTTTAGCGTAGCCGCCGACAAAAAGATCTTGATCTCCATCCTTGTCATAATCGATTGATAGAACACAAGATGTTGAGCTCGTAATTTTAGGTAATCGGGCAATGTCTTTTTTGAAGTTACCTTTTCCATCATTGATATAGATGCGATCCTGGTATATACTTCCATTGTCAAACTCGTTGCTACCACTAGAAACATACAGGTCGAGATATTGATCTCCATTTACATCTACAAATAAACAACCCGCATCTTCATGTGCCTTGTCAATTGCAAAGTCAGCAATCTTTTTTGGTGTAAATTGCCCATTTGCTTTTTGAATCAAGAGCTGTGCTTCTTCACCTGCGCTTCCACCAATGAATAAATCCTTTAAACCATCATTGTTAATGTCTTCTGAAGCTAAGACAGGCCCTTTATTTGAAAGCATATGTTCGAGCAGTGGCTCTTGTTTGAAATCGATAAATGGGTTTTCTTTATGCACATAACTCATACTTCGATAGAGTTTTTCGAACATAGTTTCTTGTGTGGATGATGCTGTGCTAACGCGTTCTTTCGCATTCACAATATCGACTTCAAGTCGCTGATTGATAGCCACATTTTTCAGCGTTTGCTTTTTACCGTTTGGCCAAGCGACTTCCAAAGATTTAATGGTAGAATCATTTCCAATTCCAAAGTGTATTACCTGATCCACTGAGGATAGAAAACCTCTATACGGTGTGCATTCTCGAAAAAGGATACCATCGTCTGTTTCAATCTTCAACTTTGCCCCAAATCCTTGTGGGTTACCTTTTTCACCTTTAAGAACTACAGAAAGGTAGTTCATTTTATTTATTTCCCTCGAATTATTTCTATACAAGAACGACTCTTGATTGAAATTATTAACAATCAAATCGAGGTCTCCATCCAAATCAAGATCAGCATAGGCCGATCCATTTGAGTGTGATAATTGATCAAGTCCCCATGCTTGAGTTTTATTCTCAAACCCTAGGTTTCCGTTATTGGCGTACATATAATTGCTGATCTTTGTACTGGTCATCAAATTAATAAGATCAAGCGGCTTAACATAGTCATTACCTCCAGCAGCCTCCACAGCCTCTACCGATTTATACTTTAAATAGTCTGAATCTGTGATGTCTTTAGAATGCCCATTGGAGATGAAAAGATCTTGTTGTCCATCATTGTCAAAGTCAGCGATAAGGGGAGACCAACTCCAATCCGTATATGCAATGTTTGCCAATTGACCTATTTCACTAAATGTTCCATCACCATTGTTAAGTTGAAGCATGTTCCTGCTTATCTGATGATAAAAACCTAATCTCACTGCGAGGTGGTATTTGTCATAAGAACTGGATCTCTTTAATTGTTTTTGTCTGTAGTTCCCTTCAGGAGCCATGTCTACGTTAACCAAATCTGAATTTCCATCATTATTAATATCGGCGATATCAAGTCCCATGGAACTTAATGCAGTATGCCCAAATCGATCTTCCAGTTCATCTTTGAATGTTCCGTCACCTTGATTGATGTATGCGTGATCTTTTGAAGAAAAATCATTGGCAACATATAAATCGACCCAACCATCGCCATTCAAGTCTGAAGCTACAGTGCTAAGACTAAAATCGCTATTGATAATCCCAGCTTTAAGAGAGACATTTGTAAATGTTTGATCTCCATTATTTTCGTAAAGTTTATCAGAATAGTTATCATTCCAGAATATGCTTGGAGGCAGAACATTCCCTTTAGCTTCCTTTGTATCGAATATGGTTAAGGCATTATTGAAATCGACTCGATGGTTCAAAACGTATAAATCTAAATCACCATCATTATCGTAGTCAAAGAAGAGCGATTGATTTGTGTAGCCAGTATCAGCAATCCCATATTCTTCAGCTTTGTCGGTAAAAGTGTTGTCACCGTTATTGATGTATAGAATGTTCGCCCTTTTCGAAGGCTCGCCCTCTAAAGAACGAGATAAATAGATGTCTTGATATCCATCACCATTTATATCTACAAAAGCAACATCGGTAGTGAAGCCCCGCGTGAAAATGTTGGCAGATTCAGAAATCTGTTCGAATTTCAAGTTTCCTTTGTTAAGATATAGGCGACCTCCAAATGAGTTTCCTGTGAGAAATAAATCGGGAAGTCCATCGTTGTTTATATCGCCAACTCCAACTCCCGCACCATTGTAATAATTTTCATATGTAATAACATTCGCAGTTTCTGTCTCCGATAATTCGTTGAGGAAATAGAAGCCGCTTTCCTCTGGATTTAAGAGTGTAAATAATTGCATTTGTTCATTGCTCGCCTCATTATTGGTCAGATCTGTCTCTGATTCATCCGAGCAACTAGTTATAAATAGACTTAAAATGATTGCTGAAATAGTTACCGACCTCATTTTCTTAGTTTTTTAATTTTCGACACGACGTTTTGACCTACATTGCTTCCTTGTTTCAATCCGTCATAAATTGAAGGTGCATAATGGATTCCGCCATAAAGCCTACTTAATGCAGCTTCTTCAGACGCACCATGAAAGGATGTAAACGATCGAGGTGGCATCCCATAGGGAACTTCTGTAGAATCCGTAAAAGAATAATTGTCACCAAAACAAAATGTGAGAACAGTAGAAGCGGATCTTGAAACGACACTATGTCCACTAGTATATTCAGGGAAATTAGGAGTAATCAAAATTGGCATCCAACTTGGATCAATTTCGTTTTGAATGACAGTCACTGGTCGAATATAATTTGTCGAGTATTTTGCCTGCCAACAACTTATGAATGCGTCAAATATTCCTATTGATAGACTGGTGTAGGAATAAGATGTCTCCATTAAATCAAAGTTTTCTTTCTTTGCGACCATCCTGCAAATATTTACCCAATGACCTCCAGGAGTCAGTTTTTTTTCTGAGTACGTGATATGTCCCTCATGTCTTGAAACTATGGGGTTGCAATCCCAAAATTTGGCCATTGCTTCGGTCGAATCGGTTTTGTTCATAACAGCATCATATACTTCCAAAAGTTCATTGTGGTATTGACTTCCATTTTTCATGTCGAACTCAGTAGGAGGCGGTGGTGCAAATTGTGAAGCTGAATCCAAAGTCATAGGTCGAATTTTTTCCCAATGTGGCTCTAGTGCATTTAAATAGTCTGGCGGAGTTGGTACCCAAGAATCCTTAGTCTCGAGTAATTTGTATTCTCCCATATTGCGCGTTTCGAGATACTTGTCCATTTTTATCCAGTCGTCCATGATTTTGGAGACTTTCTCGCTATATTCTTTTACAGATGTCAATTCTGGATTATTCGTAAATAAACTGTCTAATCTTGCTATTTCCGTATCTATGTGCTCAGTTGTGTAAAGCATATCCCTTGAAACATTTAAAAAACTATAGATAGCGGCCAATTCATACATGGATCCCCCTGAATAAGCTGGAATCTTTGGGAAAAAGTCAAACACGGTTGTTAAGGATTGATATTTAGTACTTTCCTGACTCAATATTTCATATGCCGTAAGGTTTGGATAAAGGTAAATCCTACCTGCTACTGGAGGAGAAAAGAAATCGTGAACGATGTCCTGTTCTAAGGCAACATTAGCGGAATGAAGAAACTCAGCCGATACCATTATATTCCCTAATTCTTTAGTTTCTTTTTCACCACTTGAACAAGCGCTAATGACGGTGATACTGAATAAGAGAATAATTACGGTGATTGAGTTTGAAAAGCTCATGATTTAGGATATTTATATATATGTAGCGGAAAATTAAGTAATATTTTGAACTCGTGAATGAAATGCAAGCTTATAACGTTTCTAAATGAACATTTGCTCCATTCTCAGAGCCTTTAGGATTATTATCTCATAGTCAAGGTATTTGTGAATTTTAACTGCAACCCAATCGTTTTGTATTGTGTAGATGTTTTCAGTTGCCTTATTCGTGCCTGCATATGAAAAATAATAAGACAGAACTGTCCTACTACAATATGTGCAAGGCAGATAATTTGTCATATTGAAGAATAAGGAGTTTGATTCCTTTTTTCTGAGAAATTTGTCATAAGTTTGCCGCTGAATAATCATGGTGCAGAATTATAACCACCACTATTTAATAAATTATTATGAAATTTCTACTTAGTTTACTTGTTTTAGCAGGACTTTCGAGTTATTCGAATGCACAGTGTCCGTATACGGCATCATCGGATTTTTGTCCAGATTTGGATGCCTCAACATTTACTGTTGGCGTGCCAAATGCAATGTGTGGGACAACATGGGGAGGAGAACACGATCAAGTTAATAACATGGTTGCAGGATGTACCTATTTAGTTGAATCTTGTGGCGTTCCTTACGATTCAGAGATCACAGTTTTCGCTGATGGTGGCGGTGCTGCTTTAGGATACTCTGGAACTGGATGTGGTGATGATGCTTCTTTCAATTTCATACCGCCTGCAAATGGAAACTATGAATTTCAAATAACTCAGCAAGGTTGTGTAACAGTTGCGACGAATAGTCCAATGACAATTACCTTGGTTTCATGTCCAGTGTTATGTACAGATCCAACTGTGCCTTCAGCACTTTCTGCTAGCCCATCTACGATATGCCCTAGTGGGAATAGCACTTTGTCATGGACAGGAACGTTAAATGATGCAACAAACTGGCATATTTATACAGGTTCTTGCGGAGGAACCCAAATAGGAACTTCTGCAACAAACTCATTTGTGGTATCACCATCGGTGACCACTACTTATTATATCCGTGGAGAAGACGGCGCAGGCTGTGTTGATGAATCAACAGGTCTATGTGGTCAAGTGACTGTCACCGTCGCAGATGCGACTCCTCCAACAATTACGTGTCCGGGAAATCAGACGGGTTCTGTAAATGCTAGTTGTAATTTCACATTACCTGATTACACTGGTTTAGCAGTTGCAGCAGATAACTGCGGATCTGTAACAGTGACACAATCACCTGTCGCAGGAACCAATGTTGGGACAGGAACGACAGTAATTACTTTAACAGCTAACGACGGAAATGGAAATACAGCGAATTGTAATTTCAATGTCGTAGTAAGTGATATAACGAATCCGACAATCACTTGCCCAGGAAACCAAACTGGAAGCGTTGACGCAAGTTGTAATTTCTCTTTACCTGATTATACAGCATTGGCTACACCAGCAGATAACTGTCCTGGTGTAACAGTAACTCAAGTTCCATTACCTGGAACAATAGTAGGTGTCGGAACCACAAATATTGTATTAACTGCAACAGACGGTTCGTCAAATACAGCGAACTGTAACTTTGATGTAGTTGTTTCTGATAATACCAACCCGACAATCACTTGCCCAGGAAACCAAACTGGAAGCGTTGACGCAAGTTGTAATTTCTCTTTACCTGATTATACAGCATTGGCTACACCAGCAGATAACTGCCCAGGTGTAGTGGTAACACAAGTGCCAGCGCCGGGAACAAATGTTGGTATCGGAACAACGAACATTGTATTAACAGCAACAGACGGTTCATCAAATACAGCGAACTGTAACTTTGATGTAGTTGTTTCTGATAATACCAACCCGACAATCACTTGCCCAGGAAACCAAACTGGAAGCGTTGACGCAAGTTGTAATTTCTCTTTACCTGATTATA
>CAJQJL010000046.1 GCA_905478665.1 uncultured Flavobacteriales bacterium | reverse complement strand
AGCATTCATTCAACACATCAGCCGATCTGAAGATTGAATTGGCGACCATGAATGCAATACTCATAACAGTGTTTATGAGTGGATTCGGTTTGTTTGCCGTAATAGCTTTCTTTTCTCTTTTTGGTGCTCATGCTAAAATGTGGTACTTCATTCCAATCATCGTATTTTTAACACTCTATTGGGGCATGTTGCAAGGATTTAAGGCGAGTGCTAGAAAAGATGTAGACCTATTAAGTAAGATGTGTAATGCAGAAGATATTCAGATCAAATGAAAAATTTCAAACTTTATTGTGGACTGACCTTGTTACTCATCGCGGTTTCCATGTTTCAACCGTTCCTGAGGTATGATTTTTCGGGCTATTCCTTCATGCAGACCTTAAGTGATAACGATTTCGCACCTATTACTGAGTTTACAGGGATAAATTATTGGCCTTATTTTCTAATTCCATTTGTTCTGACGACTGTCATTCTGCTTATATCCATCCGGAAAAACCTTTGGACAGCACTAACGGGAATCGTTCTCAGTTTTGGAATGGGGCTTTATACCTTTATCCTGCCCTACCTAATCGAAACAGGGGAAAACATTTATTACTTAGCGGGCTATGATTACTTACTAGCCATTGGTGGTTTGTTCTTTCTTTTGAATATCTCTCACACTTATCAAACAGCAAAAAATCCTCCTGAGAAGAAGATTACCTCAAATTCTGATGTAATTGATGACTTCTAAGAAATCAATTCTTTACTTTTAAATCATGCGTATTCGAAGAATTATTCTACTTGGCTGCCTCCTACTCTCTTGTGCCATTGTATTTTTGCCTTTTCGATCCTGGGAGTCCTTTGAGCTTCCGGAGACTGGTACATCGCTGTTTCAATTAGAGGAGGTTATTGAATACGAAACTGGTTTTGAGATGATAATTCCGTTGTTCACATTGCCAATGTTCGTTTTAGCGTTGATCTTGGTGGGGTATGTGCGTACACGGATTACGGACATTATAACGCTCATTTTCATAGCCCTTAACGGTATTTTTCTTTTCCAACTCTACCAATTACTGCTGGGGCCAGTCTTTTGGGGAAGGAGAGCGGATTCTTTTCAAGTTGGATCAGGGTTTTACCTACTCTGCATCACTACATCTGTAATATTTGTAGTGACAATTGCCAGTCTAGCGAGGTCCAATTATCGAAAAAGAAGAATTGATTCTGATTTAATTGATTCGTTTTAACTGTTAATCAAATCCAAGGTTGTTTCATACAACGGTTTTCCAAGCATTTTAGATTTAAGCCAAGCATAGAAACACATCAAAATAAGATCCTCTTGTTCTTTCGGTTTCCAATTAATGCTGCCTTCTACGGTTTCGATGAACTCAGGCGTTTGTACATCATTTGGATTGTGATAGTACTTTTTAACCAACTTTAAAAATGGCAACGCATGCGAGTCCTTCTGCGCCTTGAAAAAGTCACCGTATTTCCTCACGAAACTGTTAATTCGTGAATCTACATAGTCGATGTTCCCTAATTCAATGTGCAGCAAGATCTCGATATACTTACGATTGAGGTTCCAATCAGTGCCTGCATGCCGATCGTACCAACTATCACTTCGTTGAAACTTAGCCAGACCGCTATATGCTTCATCGATTCTGCCTTGCTGAAAATCAATCATGACTTTGGCTAGCTTTGGAGCTAAGAGTGCATCTGAAGAGTAAGTGTTCATTTCGAAAAGTGAATTGAGTTCATTGCTCGCTACATCACTTTCACCAATGAAATTATGATTCAACGCGAATAAAGTCTTGTACTTGACGAAGCGCTCTTTGAAAAATTTGCCATCGTAACGTAGCATTTGTTCATGCATCTTCTCAAGGAATTCTAGACTTTTTCTAAATTTCTTCTTTCTGAAATAGATATTGGACACACTGTACAATAAATCAATGTGGTAGATCAGGAACTTTTCAGAATCGCCTGGCCCGCCCTGCATCTCGTCTATTTTGTCTACAAAGAAGAGGTCTACAGAATGATAATCCCTTGCGTGTGCACCTGCAATGTCGGCAATCAGCGCCAATTGATACAGGGATTGAAAACTGTATCCACTTTGTTTCGAAACACCGTATTTCGCATAGTTCTTTTCTAGTAATAGCCCCAAGTCTACAGGCTCTGAATCATATTCAATGGCTTTGAAAGCCTTTCGTAAGACTGCATAGACCATGTTCAACTTCTCTTGCTCCAGAAAGGCGTGCGTATTGGCCTCCATCTTCTTAAACAATGTTTCTTGGTCCTGCCCTAACGAGTGGTGTGAGAATTCAATCAATGTATGGTAGATTTCATTCAGCAAAGAGTAATGTGCAATTCGTACGGCCTCTTCTTCAGTTTTATTCAGCACTTTAAATGCCAACTTATATTTCCTAAAGGCAAATAGTTTTCGTGCCAATAAGATCTGTTTAATGACTGTTACCTCACTTCCAACTTCTGACTCCAAAGTTTTGGTAGCCATAAAATCGAGTAAGCGATCACTCAGTCGTTTGTTCAGCACATTGTATGCGTTACTGCCAATTTCATCCTTTATCAATTGCTCTTTCCCTTTTAGAAAAGCACGAAATAAATCTACGTTACGGGTGTCATGCCGTTTGTTTCTAAGTGACAAATGGCGAACAAATTCACGTTGATCTGCAGGACTTAGTATGGGAATTACATCTGTTATTGAGCTCATATATCGTAAGATAATTGTCACAATATAACCATATTCATTGACCTATTCATATATTTCTTGAATAGTATATTGTAATTGAAATTGATTATTTGAATTTCAGGATCGCTGACTACTCCCCACCTTTGAATCAGAATTTAAAACAAACTATTATGATGAATGAAAATTTAGAGTACACGGAAAATGAAAAACAAAGAGAGGTTAAACATGAAGCCTTCAAACCTACACCAGCATTCGTCGGAGCAGCATGGGCCGCTCTCGGAATCGGACTGATCTCCTATTGCATTGGTTTATGGAACTCAGGAATGGAACTAAACGAAAAGGGCTACTACTTCACTGTAATCCTATTCGGTCTATTCTCCGCAATTTCTGTGCAGAAATGTGTTAGAGATCGTGCTGAAGGAATTGAAGTTACTGATATCTATTACGGAATCAGCTGGTTCACAACAATTGCGTCAATTGTATTACTTGTTGTTGGACTTAGAAATGCTGAACTATTACTAAGTGAGAAAGGATTCTACGGAATGGCCTTTTCCCTTGCCATGTTTGCAGCAACAGCAGTTCAAAAAAACACAAGAGATCTTAAGGCCCTGAATAAGGAAGGTTAAGTTTTAAGTTCTAGCCTATGAGTCCTCAACTTCTGGTTGGGGGCTCATTTTACCAACAAATAAAACAAATACGATGAAAAAATATACAATCCAACTAATCGCAATTACCCTAGTCATTACAGTTGTAACGAGCTTGTTCGTTCAAGATTTCTCATTCCTCAATCAAAGATGGAATTCTGTTATAACAGATTTTAACGCATGGAAAGCTTATTCACTCAATTATTAAAATCAATAACATGTCAAACCAACAACTAAAAGCAGCCAATATTCTTAGAGGAATTGGGCGTTATGGCCTCTTGACAGTCTGTACAACCGTCTTTATTTTCTCACTTGTATCTGGTGCAGAAACGTATGGTGGCGGAATGGAAGGCATCATTAAAAACAGTCCAAACAGTCTTCCTTGGCTTCTACTACTTGGCGCTCTTTTCATTGCTTGGAAACGCGAATTTATAGGCGGAAGTATTATCGTTATCCTTGGAGCCTCCCTGTATCTATTCTTCAACTGTATTGGCACCAACCATTTTGCTGCAACAGATCTATTAACTTTGATCATCGTGTTGCTTGGCATTTGCTTTATAACTAGTTGGTATTTACGAAAGCAACCCACTTAAAACTCTAGAAACTATGAAACACTACTCGATCTACGGAATATGTTTAATTGCCTTGATTTCTGGTTGCATGTTTTTTCCATTTCTTGAAGAGAACATTGTTACCTATTCTGGAAATTTCCTTAGCACGATCTTTACTGGAAAGTCAGAAATTGGCCCAAGAATCACGCGATACGGTTCAGATTACTCCCCTATTTACGTAGTGATCTTATTATTGCTCGTTGTTAGTTCAGTGGTCGGCACCTGGAAAAACCTGACGACCGGTATCATCAACGTACTACTTGGATTGTTAATAGCACTATACGCCATTGCGATTGGATATTTATTTGATAATAAAATTGCGAAGACAGATTTTAAGATTGGTTACTACGCAATGACTTTCTTAGCCATTTGCTTTCTAATACTAACGATTGTAAATCTGGGTGCGATAATTAAAAACAGAAGTAGACATGGTTCAACACGAAAAAGGCAATCGAACATTCTAGATAGCTGAGAATGATTCAATAAGTATCAATTCCCTCCAATCCGATCCCACAGCGAACCAAATGCATCACCGTAACCTCCGACTTTAGTCATGTCTGGCCCAATTTTCTCAGCTTTGATGATTCCTTCTGCGTCTGGAATCAACTCAAACCTCCATAGAAATGGCGATTTATCTGCATCAAAACCTAGCTGTCCAAAACGTAAATCAACGAAAAACATTCGCCCGGCTTCATCCTGTTCAATCATATACCAACCACCCGAAATTTTAATGAGTTGCTGAATCACCTTTTGATCGCGATAAGGATCTAACAAGTGGTGGTTCTTAGGAAACTCTTCCGAAAATTCAACTTCTTGAGAATCGAAAAGCGAATAATACGCCATCCGAAAGCCCGATTTCGTTTCAATCTGTGCATTCCAAAGAATAGCATTAAAAGGCGTTGGGCGTGTGTCCATTTCAACATATTGCACCCTTTCCTTATTCAATCCATTCTTAAATTCAGAATACGTAAGCCACTTAAAAACAACCGTTAAGACCATATAAGCGCTGCTTATGTATAAGCCCAAATTATTAAAATAGCGTCGCCGAGGATTCGTTCGTTTCATAAACAAAGCAATGAGCAAGCAAACCAGAAATGGCACAGTATAAAACGGATCGACAACAAAAATGTTTTTATAGGCTACCCTTAATTCAAACGGCCAAAAGAATTGAGTCCCCCACGTGGTATGCATATCCAGCAAAGGATGCGTCACCAGAGCCCAAAAGAACAACCAGCCCCACCCACTGCGTGTAGCATCTCTTTTTCGGTGAATCCAATGGACTACAAAACCTAAAATTGGCGCCATTAAGATTGAGAACAACATGGAATGGGAAAATCCGCGGTGCATTTCAGTTGCGGTAACAGGGTCCACTATTAAACGCAACAACACATCCGAATCGGGAATCGTTCCTGCCACCGCACCCCAGAGCATAGCCCGATTACCTACCTTTTTACCCAGAACAGCCTCTCCGACTGCAGCTCCTAATACGATTTGAGTTAATGAATCCATTATTTATTCTAAATAGGCAAAGGAAGGTTGTGTTTAATTTTGGTACTTAGACCCTTTTTCGAAGACGCACTTTGTAATCACCAGCCATCATTGTAAACGCCATGATTTCATTAATATCTTCGTGCTCTGTTACCATTTCAATTTCAAAATTCTTGAACAGCATACTGAGTACCATCCGCACTTCGAGGATCGCTAAGTTTCTTCCAGGACAATAACGCGGACCACTTCCAAAAGGAGTAAAAGCCTCCGTATTATGAACAGGACACTTGCTTTCCTTCAACCAACGCTCAGGCTTAAAGGATTCAGCTTGAGAGAAGTACTCATTCTTCAGAGCAGCAGACCTCCATTGTGTCAAAATCTTCTGTCCTTTACGAATTGTAAACTCTTCAATTTCCATATCTTGAGTGGCCTGAAAAAGCATAACTGGCGCCACTGGCTTGAACCGCATTGACTCGAGCGCCACGGCTTCCGTGTATTTTAGTGAGTTGTTCGCCGAGTAATCGCTTAACCAAGGATCATCACCAAGAATTTTATCTGCTTCTTCTCGCAAACCTTCTTGTGCTTCCGTATGAATCGTCAGCAAATACATCAACCAACTTAGCGTGTGTGCCGTGGTATCTTCGCCAGCCATTAGAAGCGTTAACAAATTTCCACGAACTTCTTCCAATGAAAAGGTTCCTTCTTCATCAGCTGCAATTAATATCGACTCTAGAAGATTTGATGGGTTTTCACGTAAAGACGGGGTATCTTTGAGCTTTTGTTGCCCCTTGGATATAAACTCATCCACCAACTTATTCATTTCGCGAACTGCAGCATCAAATTCTTTATCCGCTTTGCGTTTAAAAACTTTATGCCATTGAATTGGCTGATTGATCCGATAAAAAATCATTGGGAAGACCTTCTCCATATGATCTTGAATAGCACTCCCCTCCTGTTCTAGCGTATTCATCTCTATACCGAAGGCCAACGTTGCGGTAATATCTACTGTGAAGCGCAATAAGTCACGCTGGATATCAAATGGCTCTCCGCTTTCAGCATCTTTACTCCACTTGTTGTGTAGGCGCTCCAGAATTACCAACATCGGTTCATAAAACTCCTTCTGGTGTTTAACATCCAAACCTTGTGCAACAATTTTACGGTGCAACCTCCACTTCTCGCCTTCTGCATTGAAGACGCCATCCACACCACCTTCCCGTATGATGTTGTTCATCTTTGTCAGGCGAACAAATTCATTAGGACGTGCTGCCAAAATCTTTTGAATTATGCTAGGACGCGTGACAATTGTTTGACTTGTATAACCGAGATTCAAGCGGTAAACATCACCGAACTCATCAGCCCACTGCTCAATTTGATTGTGTAGATTTGGTAAATCAATTACTGGAATATTTCCTACAATCGGATACCCTTTAGGGCCAGGAAGTTGCTTTAAAGAAATAGGCATGTCACGAAGATAAAAAATTATCCGCGTCGCTTATTGCGATTTTTTCCTCCACCCTTTTGTCTAGGATTTCCACCGCCACCTTGCTTATTGCCTTGAGGCTTACGCCCTCCTCTTCCGCTGTTGTTCTTTGCGAAACTCTCCTGTAACTCACGGTACTCTGCAATTGCCGCATCCGTAATTGGAAACGGATGATCTTTTACAACAGGAATCTTTTTGCCAATTAACTTTTCGATATCCTTGATGTAAGGTCGCTCATCAACATCACAAAAGGAAATTGACATTCCGCTTGCTCCAGCACGTCCTGTTCTACCAATACGGTGTACATATGTCTCTGATTCATTCGGTATATCGTAATTTAGTACATAAGCCAATGAATCAATGTCAATTCCACGCGCTGCAATGTCCGTTGCTACTAAGACACGCTTCTTCCCCGCTTTGAATTCTGCAAGCGCACGCTCTCTAGCTCCTTGACTTTTATCACCGTGAATGGCCGCAGCCGAAATCTTTGCTTTGTCAAGTAATTTTGCCAAACGATCTGCTCCACGCTTCGTTCTTGTAAAAACAAGCATAGACTCAATTGCCTCATCTTTTAAAAGATGCTTCAACAAATCCTTCTTCTGAGGCTTTAATACGTGGTAAAGTGCCTGTTGAACAGTTTCTGCAGTCGAAGAAACAGGATCAACTTTAATGTATTCTGGATTGGTAAGAATCTTCTTTGCTAAATCAGCAATTACCAATGGCATTGTCGCTGAGAAAAAGAGTGTTTGACGCGTTTCAGGAAGCTTAGGTAAGATCTTCTTGACATCATGGATGAATCCCATATCAAGCATGCGATCGGCTTCGTCAAGGACAAAAAACTCAATAAAATCGAGCTTCACATATCCTTGTTGCATTAAATCCAACAATCTACCTGGTGTTGCTACAAGTATATCGAGTCCGTTCTTCAAGCGGTTTACTTGTGGAACCTGACTTACACCTCCAAAAATAACAGCATGTCTCAATCCTGTACTTTTACCGTAATCTTTAATGCTCTCACTGATTTGAGCCGCAAGTTCACGTGTTGGTGTCAGAATCAATGCACGCGGGTATTTACCGTGTTTAGGACTCTTTTCTTTAGAAAGTAATTGTAAAATCGGAATAGAAAAGGCCGCTGTTTTTCCTGTCCCCGTTTGTGCGCAACCGAGAACATCTCTTCCTTTTAATGCAAAAGGAATAGCCATTTCTTGTATAGGTGTAGGCTGTGTATAGCCTAATTGATCAAGTGATTCTTGAATTTCTGGCAATAAGCCAAGTTCTGAAAATGTCATCCGCGAAAATAGACCTAATTATTGAGATAACCCGCTTGAGCCCTCCTTATTTGTACGGCCAGTTGCCATATCCGCCTTTAAGATCATAGACTTCCTTAAATCCGAGTTTGGCTAACTTCTTTGCTGCTTTACCGCTTCGTCCTCCAGCTGCGCAATAAATTAATACAGTTTTTGATTTGTCTAACTTTTCCAATTCCGCATCAAAATTAGCACCGTAAAAATCAATATTTACTGCATTACCAATTTTTCCTCCATCGTACTCACCTGGTGTACGCACATCGATTAACTGCACATCATCACTGATCAAGCTTTTAAACTTTTCAGCAGTTACAACTTCATTTATAATTCCATCAGCGGTTTTCTCTTGTGCTTCTGAACAAGATGTTAGTGCTATAAAAGCTAGAAATACGACAAGTACTTGTTTCATGGTTCGAATGTTAATTTTACGCAATTTACGTAATTATTGTCTGTCCAACGTAACCATTGTTACAGAGATTCATCTACTTTTGCACTTCAAATCACATTTGAATCGTTACATGCTATCAAAGGAGGAGTTAAAAGAGAAAAACAGTCAATTCTGGGAGCAATTCAGAAAACAGATAAAGGATCGTCGTTCCTCAAACGGTCGTCAAATGAATTGGATCAACTATCCTACGGATGTGAAAGATGTATATGTTCGCATGGAGGTAGATGCAAATGGCGCACGATTATGCTTCGATGTTCAACCAAAGGACGATGGTATTCGTAGTATTATATGGGAACAAATGACAGAATTGAAGAAAGTCATGAACGATACCATGGGAATTGAGGCTGATTGGAATGAAGAGAGCCATTATTGGAATGGGAGATTGATTTCCAGAATTAAATGGGAAGACAATACATTGAATTTCCACAAAGAAGAAGATCTGGAAGCAATTAACACCTTTCTAACCGATAAGCTTGTTCGTTTTGATGTATTCTACCAAGAGTTTAAAGACATACTGATCAACTTGACTAGCTAATAAATAACTATTTTCGCAACATGATTAAAAAGACACTAATCGCCATAACATTGTTAGGAACGCAAGCAATTGCGCAAACCGAAATCTACAATGAAGATTTTCAAGCAGGACTACCTGTGGCTTATACAATTGTTGATAACGATGGTTTTACCCCTAATTCGGCAGTTGCAGAATACACAAGTGCATGGATTGAGTTGACAGATCCAGACGATGCGAATGACACGATTGTTGGTTCCACATCGTACTTTGATCCTGTTGGTCAAGCAGATCGTTGGTTAATCACGCCGGCAATTAACCTTGGGGCTTATGGTAATATTGCATATTGGGAGACAAAATCACACGATGCCTCTTTTCCAGATGATTACATAGTGCTTGTTTCAAAAACTGACGTTCAGATCTCAAGCTTTACAGATACCTTGTTGATGGTCTATTCAGAATTGCCAGACTGGACAGCACACGAAGGGAATCTGAGTGATTTAGGCCTAGACAACGAAACTATCTATTTAGCTTTCGTTAATCGTACGGATGATGGATTCAAATTGTATCTTGACGATATTCGCGTTGAAATGGAAGATCCATCAGGAATAAATGAACTGGAAAGTGTAGAAATTAAAGTATCACCAAACCCTTCAAGTGATATGATTTACATCACTGGAATACAATCAATTAACGAGGTTAATCTAATTTCAATTAGTGGGCAAACACTTCAAACAACTACTTCTGAAACAGTTAATATATCTACACTTGAATCAGGGAGGTATATCATAGAAGTCAAGAACGACTCACAAGTTGCCCGCGCGTTGATTATAAAAAACTAGAGCTCAGGAAAAGGAACGAGCTGAATAGCCGTTTGAATGTCCGATTGTTCAGTTGGCTCCATAAGGATGCTATCTTCAGTAAGGTAAATTAGGTCCAAATCCCATATCTGGTTATTATCAAACTCGATTTTTATATTCCGATCTTCGGAATCTAGTACATAATCCCCCTTTTTTGGATTTTTTCTAGTGATGTCCTTAAGCGCAATATAGTCGCAGTTTCGATTTTCATGAAAAACAAAGATGTCCTTATCGTATTTGTAACTCGGTGAAATAACTGCATTGTCAACAATTACTTTATTTACAAGCCAAACCTTACTGTTAGAATCATTGAACAAGTGGTAATAGTCAACAGACTTTAAATTCACACCTCCTGAACAAGCGGCGAGTAGAATTGGCAAAACAAGAAACCATCGCTTCCCCATTAAAAAACAAGCTTACTATCCATAATCGCGTTGTAAATGTCATTCGACACAGAATCCTTTGTATCCTCCTTCAGCGTCTTAACTCCATCTCCCCAATCCAATCCCACAACAGATTCAAAACTATAGCGCTCACCGTCCCATTTATAAAGACAGTGAAATAACGTTTCGTCCTCTTTCAAGTATAGCGCTAAGACGATGTCCTTTCCTTTTTCTCCATCTTGCGTAGCAATCAGATCTCCCCTGAAACCATTTACCTTTGTCAAACTTCCATTTTCACGTATATAAACAAAAATATGACGTACAGGAGGAAGCGGTTTATTTGCACCTTTCAGTACAATCCCAGCTTTCGTTTGAAGTATAAATCCACTTTCCAGCTCATCATCTCCCTGAATTGGGATAATTTTGAAATTATCTGCACTGCAATTGGCAACGAGTGGAAATGAATCTACCATTTCACAAATATTCAATTCATCTAACAACTCAAGATGTCTGTCAATCTTGAAGCCAATAGTGTCTTCGAACGTGGTGGTTTGATACTCTGCCACGACAACAGAATCGATTCCCCCCTCGTCTACAACGGGATCACTCTTACAGGCAATTGTGACTGAAAGCAGGATTGATATATAGAATAATTTTTTCATCATCTGTATAATTCAATTTTGTCTGAATGTTACGGAAAAACAGTCAATGCTTTTCGCATAGCCTCGTTAAAGAGCTTCATATCAAGCCCTGTCACAATTCCTTTTTCATCAAACCACTCCAACATCTTTTCTGTCGGCATATTCCCCGTAAGGTCATCCGCGGCCATTGGACATCCGCCAAAACCTTTAATTGCTCCATCAAACCGATAACAGCCACCATTATACGCAGCTTCAATTAACATTTTAGCATTTTCTGGAACGGTATGAAGATGTGCGCCAAACTCAACACCTGGAAGACTTGGGATTAACGTTTCAAAAAGAGACTGAACTCCCTTTGGATCAGCAGCACCGATTGTATCTGAAACCGCTTGTATCTTCACATCTAAACTGGTGTACAATTTTTCACTCCACCCAGTTACAATGTCTGGATGCCATTCTTCACCGTACGGATTTCCAAACCCCATTGAGAGATAGAGTACGAGTTCCTTATTGCTTTTTTGCGCAATTTTTTGAATTGCCTCTACCCTCACTAGTGATTCCTCTATTGTTGAATTAGTATTGCGCTTCTGAAATTCTTCAGATACAGAAAATGGATATCCTAAATAATCTATGCGCTCAAATGAAGCGGCCTCATTGGCCCCTCGTTCGTTAGCCACAATAGCAAGCAGTTTACTATCTGAAGTATTCAGTCCATCAAGTACTTCGCGTGTGTCTTTCAATTGCGGAATGGCCTTTGGAGACACAAAACTTCCAAAGTCTACCGAGTGAAATCCGCAAGCCAAAATGGAATTGATGTAATCAATTTTTACTTCTGTTGGGATAAAGTCGTGAATCCCCTGCATAGCGTCTCTTGGGCATTCGATAAGTTTCAACTTTTGCATAGTTAAAAATAGTCTTTTTGACTTAGTGTTGAGATAGTAGTTTTTTATTAATCCGTTTAACAAGTCTTGGTCCTTCATAAATGAAGCCAGTATAGACCTGCACAAGATCAGCACCTGCCTCTATTTTCTCCAAAGCATCCTCAGCGGAATGAATTCCACCAACACCGATAATTGGAAAACTCTTTTCTGATTTTTCTGACAAGTAACGAATAACCTCTGTCGATCTAGCTCGTACAGGCTTCCCCGACAGCCCTCCTGCCCCGATCTTGTCAAGCTTTACCGATGATGACTTTAAGTCTTCCCTAGAGATGGTTGTGTTCGTTGCTATTACTCCATCAAGCTTTACTTCCTTTACGATGTCTACAATATCATCCAATTGCTCATTCGTTAAGTCTGGAGCTATTTTTAACAGAATTGGTTTACGCTCCTCCTTTGCTTTATTAAGCTCTTGCAACGTCCTTAACAGTTCAGTCAAGGGTCCTTTCTCTTGTAGGGCTCTGAGGTTTGGTGTGTTTGGTGAAGAAACATTCACAACAAAATAATCGACATAAGGAAAAAGCGCATTGAATGACTTTACGTAATCATCAGTAGCATTTTCATTAGGAGTCACTTTGTTCTTTCCAATATTTCCACCAATGATCACATCCGTCTTTCGCTTTTTTAAATTTTCAATCGCATTCTCTACACCATCGTTATTGAAGCCCATCCGGTTTATGATTGCCGAATCTTCTTTTAGACGAAATAGACGTGGTTTTTCATTTCCAGGCTGACCAACGGGTGTCACTGTTCCGATCTCAATAAAACCAAAGCCACAATAAGCCAAGTCATTGTACATTGAGGCATTCTTATCAAATCCAGCAGCCAAACCGACTGGATTCTTGAATGTTATCCCGAAAAGTGTGCGCTCTAGGCGTTTGTCTTCAATTCGATACAGTTTAGTCCATAACCACTTCATGCCTGGCACCTTTAATGCAATCCGAATACAGCGAGCAGTAAAGTAGTGAACCTTTTCAGGATCAAAGAGAAAGAGGAAAAAGCGAATGATTTTATACATTTTGAGCATTTTACACAAAGGTATAAACGACGACGAGGTGAACAATGCCACCTCGTCTATATCTTTCAAAAAATATTAACAATCTAGAACTTGTACTTACCTTTCCATCTGTTTGCTTTACGCTGCTTAGCGTAATCCTTGTAAGTAACATTACGAACAAAAACAAAATTCACATAGAAATATGCATCTTTTTGCTCGTCACCTCTTTGTTGACCTGTGCCAAACCAAGAAGTATTTTGTTGACTTGGGTTTGAAAGGTAAGCCGCTTCAGGACCTTTCTCTGCCAAAAGAATGTCAGCATCGTAGTATTCAGTACTCACATCATCAATATAATCAGAGAACGTTTTTACGTATGTAGCTTCAATTCCCATTCTCCACATTCTGTTCAGTCCCCAACGGAAACCAATTCCCAAAGGAACTGTAGCTGTTATAGGAAGTGTTTTCTTGACTCCACCTTCAAGTCCTTGCCCTTCTGTACTCAAAGGTCGAAGAGCTGTCCAAGCGCCGTTGTATTGTGCTTTAGGGTTGAAGTATGAAATACCAATACCACCAAACAAGTACAATTGCTCATTGTGGTCTTTCATTTTCTTACTGTGTCTAGACAAACCGTAACGGTGTCCAAATTTTTCATTCGCTAAAAGAATCACCTCCAAACGTTGGTGGAATTCTACAACGAGCGATCTGAAATGTAAATTTCTTGATTGACGGATAATCTCGTTTGTCAATGCATCGTTACCTCTAAGCAAACCAACATTCAACGAAGAAGTAGTTGCCCAGTAGGGGTGGAATCTATAACGGAAACCAACCATACCTCCAACACCTGTAGAAGGCCAATCCATATCCGCCAAGCTATAATCCTTACCAATTCGGTCACGCCCTCCCAAGTCCCCAAGGAACTGAGTTGCGCCTACTCCAAACATTACTTCTTTCTTGTTCAACGACCAATTACGTTGAGTGTTAAAATTTGTATGTTGTCCAAATGCTAAGGATGTAGTAAGCAGTAGTATCAGACTAGATATATATTTCATAGCTAAAAAACATGTAATACGGACTATACCGAATTTATGATACGAAAATATGAAATGTTTTGACATTCACCAAAGTGAGAAAAGATTAATTATTAAAAACCCTCTGTTGATGAATGAATAATCACTTTCAATGATTATAACGTAATTATTTTCAAGTGGTTGTCTGGCAAAGGATTAATTCATGACAATATAATTGATATTATCAATGCTATAGACCTTTCCGTTTGCGTCAACACCCTTAACATCAGTGATAAAGATCATATAGCCAATGTTGTATCGCTTGATCTTATCCAGTACTCTTTTAGGAATTTTATTTCCCACAACTGATGCCGTTTCAGTTGAATTTGCTTCCACGTTATAATGAATATCAAAAGCAACAATTTTAATCTCGTCGTTCAATTGTATTCCGTTTTCACTACTGAGTGTTTCAAAGGGGATATCTTCACCATTAAAAATGTACTCAATGTGCGGATATCTATTCTTTCGAACGGGTGCTGGCACAGATGCATTTCTATTAGTCTGAATTGGGACATTGACGACCTCCACTTCCCTGGTTGGTTGAGTCTCAATTGGCTCTACCTCAATTTCTTGTTGTGGAAGAACCGCTGGTGATTCCTCAATGGGAGTTGCTGTATAGCTGACTTGAGGAGGGCTTGATTCTTGAATTGAACCAACCTGAACAGTCGTGGACGATTCAGGTTGATTCAAATGTTCGATCAATTCATCATGAATTGTTATACTCGCATTTTCCGTGGGAATTTCAATTATTGGGTCAAGAGTGGTTATCGAAACAATTACGGCGACCACTGCTATCCCAACAGGGCCATAAAACCACGCTGTCTTCCAGACTGGTGGCTTCAAATTTTTAACCTGACTCAAAACATGTCCGAAATCTTGTTTCGCTTCAATATAGTCGGAGCTAACGGGCTCACGATCTACGATCGTTTTGATTTTTTCCATTTGCTATAATCTTATTTCATAAATAGTTTTTTCAATCTTTCCAAAGCTCTAAAAGCTCTGACCTTTGCATTATTCTCTGTTATTTCCAGAATTTCTCCAATCTCTCTGTACGATCGTCTTTCAAAATATCTCAATTCGATTAACTGTAAATCGCGCTCGTTTAGATCAGCTAAACATGTAATTAACCTTTTCTTGTTTTCAGACGAATCATCCTCTTCAAAATCTTCAATCATTTCAAAGAGGTGCATACTTTCAACGTTGACCGTCCGTCTGGCCTTTCTATCTCTGAAGGCTTGGTAAAGCTCACTTTTCGCAATTCGGTAGAGCCACGATGAAAAAGGGACTCCCCTATATTCATATTTATGGATGTTGCTCATCGCTTTGATAAAAACTTGCGAGGTAACGTCAAATGCCAATTCCTGATCATCCATCCGTTGATGAATGTAGCGAAATATCTGTTCATGATACTTCTTGTACAGTGGACCGAAACGCTCCGGATCCTTCTTCGCACTCGTAATCCAACTCAACTCCTCTTGGAGCTTATCATTGGTCTGGTGATAAACTGGGTTCACTGTCATTTGTTCTGGTTTTATTGTTCTAGCTGGTCGTATAAAGCTTGCAGACTTTATACTAGGTATAATACCTTTTTAGTACATGGTTACAGTTTGAAACGTACTTTCTTTCAAAAATAGTATGTACGCCTAGTAATTTAACAGAAAATTAAACTTTGAACGGAGCACAAATCAACCAACTAAATAGTCTTATACACCTACTGTCATCGGAATCCAGTCATATAACTTGTATCAGTTAGTGCTCTAAGAAAATTTTTCAAATCTATTTGTTCTTCTTCACTTAAATCAAACGATTTTATAATCGAGCTCTTATTTTGATGATCTTCCCCTCCGCTGCTATAATGCGCAATTACATCATCCAATGATGAAAAAGAACCATCGTGCATATAAGGATAGGTTAGCTCAACATTGCGCAGGCTCGGCACTTTAAACCTTCCCATGTCCAAAGTGTCATGGTTGATTCGAAATCGTCCTTTGTCTTCACCATAATCCATGTACAAGCCATTATTTTCAGCTTGATAGGTTGTAAAATGAGGAGCTGGGTGACATTTTATACAATACAAATCTTCAGAAAAGATCTTCCACCCTGCTTTTTCTGATTTTGTGAGTGCAGATTTATCTCCACCATACATATACTGATCAAAGCGTGAATTGTCTGAAATAAGAGACCGTTCGAATGCAGCAATACTTCGTGTCAACACCCAAGCATCAAAATCTCTGTCGTAAATTTCTTTTGCCGCCTTCTGATATTCTGGAATTTTTCGCAATCGCTCAAGCAAGCTCACAACTGTGATATCCATTTCGACATGTTCTTGAATAGGAACAGTTACTTGCATTTCCAAAGTTTCTAAATGTGCATCAAACATGACTGATTTTAGATAACCAGCATTCAAAATAGAAGGCGAATTTCGCGTTGTCATCCTCCCCTCTACTCCATTGGAAACCCTTTTTCTATCAGTGAACGCAAATGCTGGTACATGGCAAGAAGCACATGAAATAGAATTATCAGCAGAGAGTCGTGTGTCAAAGAATAAGGTTCTCCCTAAATCAATTTTATCCTGTGACGGCTTGTTCGCTTCTGGGTGAATGATAGCGCCCAATGGTGAGACTGTAACAGGGGAAACTGAGCGACATTGGTATAAAAAAAGGGGAATAGCAATGCATCCCCCTTTTAATATATTCATATAGATGCTTCTTCGAATCAACGGATCAAATTCATTGAATGAATACGTTTGCCATCGGCATTGTAACAGTTAAAAATATAAGCTCCTGATTTGATATCTCTAACAACAATACTTGAAGAGGCTGAATGAACATCAGCTTCTTGGATGATTTTGCCATTCATATCGATCAACTGGTAATTTGCCATACCATTCATTTCCTTCCAGGTAATTTTCAGTTCAGATTCTGTGTTCGAGAAGTATGCTCTTCCAATTTCTGCATGACTTTCATTTAAACCAAGCACTGCAGAAGCAGCAAAGACCTCACGTGTACTTACGTTATTCATTACAGTCACAACTGCACCCGTTTCAGAATGTACGATACCTGTTGTTCCAGGATCGACACCGAAAATCCATTCATCAACATTACAATCAATGTAAATATGGTAGATATTTGTTCCTTGATCTAATTGACCAGTCATTATTAAGGACTCTGTCTGAAAATTAGCGTCTCCTAAGCAATGTGTATCGAATCCTTGATCACAGATCCAGTCCCCATTGTCATCTCCCAAAGCCGTCAAGGCCATGTGGAAATATCCAGCCGTCCAGCCCCAATGCATTACAGGGTTTTGTTGGTTGCCAAGTGGGTGACCAGTAGGATATGTATTGAGGTCCAAGTGGTTCCATACTTGAGGAACACCAACGCCGAAGTCAACCTGCTCCAGACTTGAGATCGTGTGTGCCCCTAAATTGAATACATTGTTTGAAACAGAAACCAGTTTCACGTCGTCGGGCGTGTCAAAATTAATTTCCTGCCCCCCATCATGAGTTAACTTCAACTGCGAGATATAATAGCTAAGATCGTTAATCACAAACCCAACTCCACTTAGATCTTGGTAAACTGTTGTTCCTAAATCAGAAGGAGAAACTGTTGTGCCACTTACTTTTGGAATGAAATGGATGTACACATCTGACTGCGAGAATCCATAACCCGAAACAAATAATGCAGTGATTAACAAAAAGTTCTTCATATTTATTTTTTTTACTTAGAAACAATATACAAAATCTCTTCCTTTTGTAACCTATATCTATCTATCAAATCCTTACCATAATTGGATTCCTTGTTGAATTTCGTCACAGTAAACCCTGCTTTTCTTAACCAATCTGGATAGTCTTTTCCGAACAAACGCACATGATCTTTTTGCCAAAAATGCTTTTCGCGCTCTTCGGGCGTTACGATCGAGGCATCTTCATAGGTCACTTCACGCGAAAAATCTTGTGGAACCTGCATGATTCCCCAGCCTCCCGGTTTCATCACACGGTGTAATTCAGACATACAGCGAATTGCATCATCTACGTGTTCCATTACGTGATTGCAAAAAATTACATCAAAACGATTGTCTTCCAAAGGAATATCGTGAAGATCGAAGTGCATATCAGCAATTGGAGAAACCAAATCTCCTGTTAAATAATCGAGATTTTTCTGTTTCTTAAACCGTTTGTGAAAACACTGTTCTGGTGCAATGTGTAAGACTTTTAGATTCTCTTGCGTGAAGAAAGTGGAATGATCCTTTAAGTAGAGCCACATTAAGCGATGACGCTCCAAAGTAAGGTCGTAAGGGCAAAGAACTCCTTCACGGTGTGCTACATCCGATCCATACGACAAGAACTTAGAAAAACTCTTTTCGCACACAGGACATTCCACCTTGTCACCTTTGTAAAGCAAAGGAGCTACTAATTTAAACGGATAGCTCAAGCGAATCAACAAAGGCCTTGGAAGCTTGTTTAGTAAGAATTTATAGAGTTTTTTCATATCATATTTTCTTGGCGCAAATGTAATGAATCTATTGCGCAGATCAAATCTGTAGGCATTTTGTCTATGCCTTACAAGAACATTTTATTTCGACGAGAAAATAGAGAACAAAATTGATTTTCCATAAGATATTGAAAAGCGTTTCCTTAATTTTGCGCTTGTTGAAATTGATTTACTACATATCACTGTGCCTGATTCTTTTCAGTTCCAATGCTTTTGGTGGAGAAAGCGATTCTTTGCATTACAGACTGTTCAAAGATAGGGTCGTTCTTTTTTCTGATATGGGATTTCATTCTGCTCCATTTAGTCTAAAAGACAATTACGGACTTGATGTCAACAAGCTTAAGTACAAAAACAATTTAAAAATTGCGTTGGGATTTGGCTTCTCCTACCGTTGGTTTGCTTTGCGTATTGGCTTTGCGCTTCCAGGAAATATCTTGGCAGAAAGTCGTTATGGAAACACAGACTATTTCGACATTGGATTGAAATTTAACATCAAACAGACGTTTTGCAATATTGATTTCAGAAGTTACAGTGGCTACGCAATTAAAGATGCCTATAAGTGGAATGATACGTTAACCGAATTAACCCCTAATGATATTCGCCCAAATACGCGATCGGCAAGTATTTCAGCTAATGTGTGGTGGTTCCTATCTAAGAATTTCCACATGAAAGCCGTTCAAGGAAAAGCTGGACATTTTACAGGAGAATCGAAAACATGGTATTTCAAGACCTCGCTGAATTATTTCGGGATTTCAAACGATTTTGGTCCTCTTGTTCCAAAAGAACTTGCTGACACTTCGGATCGAATTAATGCCAGAACAATTGGGGCCATTGATCTAGGAGTAATTCCTGGTTATGCGTACGGTAACAGAATCAATAATTGGCAATTTGCTGTTTTTGCTGGGATTGGCGGTGTAATTCAGTCTAAGTTTTACACGAAGGGTGACATTACACGTGGATTTCTTGGGATTGCACCAAGAGTTGATTTACGCTTAATGGGTGGTTATTCTAAGCCACGTTATTTTGTACTCCTCGCAACCAATTTTGACATTAAGTCGATAAAAATTCAGGATTTGAGTTACAACCAAACCTTCTACAACATCAAATTGATCGGTGGAATTCGAATTCACACAAAGAAATCTAGGCAGCAGGAAAAAGAGTTGTTGAACAACTAGAAATAACGCTCAAGCCAAGATTCAGCCGCTTGTACTTCCCAACCTTCACCGTATTCCTTTTTCGATTGAATGAGGTTGTTGTAAAAAGGAGTTGTGCTTGTTACTTCTCCAGAATCAACTAAAGCAGGCACATCGTTTATATGTACAACTTTGTGATCTCCGTTGATATTGAACGTTAGTAACATTCGATTGGTTAATTCCACATTTAGCTCTCCTTCCAATTCCTTTGCCAAGCGAACTTGTGCGTCTTGTGCTCTTCCACACATACTTGCCTCATCCGTAAAAGCTGCAACACGAACAAATAAATCGTTTAAGACATCCACTGAACCCTGAACTGGAATTCCATGGCTCTCCCATTGCTCTAGAAATACGTTCGATAATTCCTCAACAGTCGTTTTTTGGCTGTCATCAAGTTTTGAGCCTGCCTGATACACCCAGACTTTTGCATTTTCTGGTAATTGGTCAAAAGGTACTTTCATAAGATTTAGAGATCAGCTGCTGTTGCTATTAATTCCGCTACATCAAGCACTTCTACTTGATCTTCTTTGTTGAAGTTTTTCACCCCGTCAGTCATCATTGTATTACAAAAAGGACAACCAGTTGCGATAATATCGGGATTCGACTCAAGTGCCTCTTCCGTACGTTCGACATTAATTTCTTTATTTCCTTTCTCCGCTTCTTTGAACATCTGTGCTCCACCCGCTCCACAGCACAAACCGTTGGTTTTACATCGTTTCATCTCAACGAGTTCAACATCCAGTTTTTCAATTAAATCGCGTGGCGCTTCGTAAACATCATTTGCACGCCCCAAATAACAAGGATCATGAAAAGTGATTTTCTTACCTTTAAACGTTCCTCCGTCTTTCAGTTTTAACTGACCTTGATTGATCAATTCCTGAAGAAGTTGGGTGTGGTGGATCACTTCATATTTCCCACCTAATTCTGGGTACTCATTTTTCAATGTATTGAAACAATGTGGACAAGCCGTAACGATTTTCTTCACTTCATAACCATCAAGCACTTGAATGTTCATCATTGCTTGCATCTGAAATGTAAATTCATTTCCAGCTCTTTTTGCAGGATCTCCTGTACAGCTTTCTTCCGCGCCTAATACCGCGAAATTAACCTTGCATTCATTCAATATTTTGACGAGTGCCTTGGTAATCTTCTTTGCGCGATCATCGAAGCTTCCTGCACAGCCAACCCAAAACAAAATATCGGGAGATTCTCCTTTGGCCATCATTTCAGCCATTGTTGGTACATTCAATACACTCATATCAATTCGTTCTTATTCTGACAAATCATGTACAAACAAACCACTCCTTAGTTTCGGCTCAAACCAAGTTACTTTTGGTGGCATGATCATATCATTGTCAGAGATGTCTATCAATTGTTTCATACTAACTGGAAATAGTGAGAATGCAACTTTCATTTCTCCTGAATCAACTCTTTTCTCCAATTCGCCAAGACCTCTAATTCCTCCTACAAAATCTATTCGTTTATCAGTACGTAAATCTTTAATTCCCAAGATTGGCTCGAGCACTTGTTTGCTAAGGATTGTAACATCCAAAACACCTACAGGGTCAGAATCGTCGTACGTTCCGCTCTTTGAAGTCAATTTATACCAGCTTTTATTCAAATACATTCCAAAAGAATGCAATTCTGTAGGCTTGAGAATCCCATCTACCTTTTCCACTTCAAAAGATGAACGAACTTTCGTTAGAAAGTTTTCTTCACTCAAACCGTTTAAATCTTTAACAACTCGATTGTAATCGATGATGTTCAATTGGTTATCTGGAAACAACACCGCCATGAAATAGTTATAGCGTTTACCGTCATCTTCAGCGCCATTTGCTGCATCTCTCAATTCCTTTCCAACCAATGCTCCTGCTGCTGTTCTGTGGTGACCGTCTGCAATGTAAATACTTGCAACATCCGATTCGAACAGTTTGCCAATCGAATCTATCTCTTCTTTACCTTCAACAATCCACAACGTATGTTGTAAATCATCGTCCGTTTTAATATCGTAAACTGGCTTGCTATTCTTAACATTTTCAACAATCGCATCAATCGCATTCACATGTGGATAGCTAAAAAATACAGGCTCATAGTTCATTTTAGAATAACGTACATGATTCTTACGGTCCTCTTCCTTGTCTGGACGCGTCAATTCATGTTTCTTAATCACGTTATTGAAATAATCGTCGATTGAGCAGCAACCAACTAACCCTGTTTGCTTATGTCCATTCATGATGATTTGATACACATAAAAATGTGCTTCGTCATCCTGAACCATCAAGCCTTCGTTCTGAAGTCGCTTAAAATTATCTGCACCCTTTTGATAAATCTCAGGAGCGTAATGATCGTGATCTGCTGCAAAGTCAATTTCTGGCTTGATCACATGGTAAAAACTATCTAAATTACCTTCGCAAGCTTCTTTCGCTTCAATATCACTAAGCACATCGTAAGGGCGGCTAGCAATACTTAACACCTTACTTTCTATAGGTCGAATTGCTTTAAAAGGGACGAGAATTGACATGTTTTTCTGTTGTTTTTAAGCTTCATCTTTCCAATTCAATCTGTCTGTCGGAGAGAACTGCCAAGGCGCGCCATTATTTTCAATATTAGTGAGCATTCCAGTCAGCTCAGTGGGAACTTTTGACTCCTCCATTACAAGGTATCTTCTCAGATCAACGATGATCGACAAGGGATCGATGTTTACAGGACATTCTTGCACGCACGCATTACACGATGTACACGCCCAGATCTCTTCTTCTGTGATATAATCCCCTAACAAGCTTTTTCCGTCATCGTAATCACTTCCATGCTTACGCTTGTTATCACCAACTTCAACCAGACGATCACGCGTATCCATCATAATCTTTCTTGGTGACAATAATTTACCTGTGATATTGGCTGGACAAGAAGACGTACAACGTCCACATTCCGTGCATGTGTAGCTATCCATTAAATTCTTCCAAGTCAAATCAGTAACGTCTTTAGCACCGAAACGTTGCGGTTCTGTTGCCTCCCCTTCAGCTGGAGCAGCAAAAGGATCTGCAGTCGGGTCCATCATCAACTTCACCTCTTTCGTAACCGACTCCATATTCGTAAACTTACCCTTCTTCTCAAGGTTCGAATAATACGTATTCGGAAAAGCTAATAGAATGTGAAAGTGCTTTGAGTATGGAAGGTAATTCAAGAAGGCGAACACCATGAAGATATGTCCCCACCAACCAATTTGTTCAAGGACATGTAAGGTTTCAGGATTCATCCCTCCAAACAATGCAGGACCAATTAAACTACTGATTGCAAAATTGTATTCTCCAGGATGTAACGCTACGTCAGCGCCATTCATCGTAAAAATGCAACACACCAAAATGATTTCCATGAAGAGGATCATATTACCATCCATCTTCGGCCATCCCTTCATCTCACTCATTACAAGTCGCGGGACTTTAATCAAATTTCTTCGGGCTAAAAAGATCACCGTTGCAATCAAAGCTAGTACGGATAGAATTTCAATGAAACTAATCATGAACGTATAGAATCCTCCTAACGAATCAGCAAATGTCCTATGCCCGCTGCTAAGTCCATCAACTACAATTTCAATTAATTCAATCTGTGTGATAACAAAAGCAGCATAAATTGCAAAGTGCAGAAGAGCAGGAATCGGTCGTGCGAACATTTTTTGTTGGCCAAAAGCAACCAGAATCATTGTCTTCCAGCGCGCTCCGCTGTTGTCTTTGCGATCTAATTCACGGCCTAATTTAATGTTGGACCGTACTTTCATCACGTTCCATCCAAAAAATCCAAATCCTACTACAAGTAATAATCCGAAGAGTATAGGAGTAATCATGCTATTTGTTAATTGGGAATAGAATCTAAAAGTTTACGAAGCTTATCTTCATCACGCTTGGTTATAGGAACTCCCTTTGTTTTTGCTCCTAAGAAAGAGAAATGTATGTAACGCTCAGGATGTATCTGAATATCGTTGACAAGATTTTGCAAATCCTTATTCGTATTGACAAGTTCATTGTACAAGGCTTCGTCGCCCAGAAGTTTCCCAAGTGTCCCCTCGCCATTTTTGGCTGACGCAAGAATCTCGTTAATACTTCCTAAGGTTTCCTTCGCATTGTTGATGGTACCTTTGAAATCTGCAGTTACAAGATCATCCGTAATCGCTTCAACGTTCCCAACAATCTTCTTTACTTTATCATTACTACGCTTAAGGTTTGCCGTGATCTCCTCAACATTCGCAAGGATTCTACTCAACTTAACCTTTTCACTTTCTACCAATAATTCAATTTGTTCAGCAGCATTTCCGAAACGCTTAATCGCAATTTGAACCTCTTTCAAACTTCCTTCAATTTCTGAAGTAGCTGTAGAATCCCAGAAAGCACTAATTCCAGTCACCATTTTATCAATGGAGTTCATCATCACTTGAAGCTTTTGACTAATTGGATCAGCATATGATTTAACTTGTGCCATCATATCGCTTGCAACAGCTCCGTAAAGTGTATCACCAACACTGTGATTTCCTTTACCAGCAGTATAATCCATTTGTAGAATCATTCCCTTGTTGAAGAGATCCAATGAACCAATTTCAACAATAGAGCCTCTTGGGATTGTGAAATTTTCTTCCTGAATATTGAATGATATTAAAACTTTCTTTTCATCTGGGTTTTTCGGAAAGACCTGAACACTTAACACTTTTCCAATCGCAACCCCATTCACCGTTACAGAGCTAGCTGGAGCAAGTTGACCAGAATCTTGGAAATACGCATAATAGACATCGTCTCCACCGAAGAAGCTATTGCCCTTCAAAAAATTGACACCTGTCACCAACAATCCAATTGCGACAATAGTGATAATACCAGTGATAATTTCTTTGGATATTTTCAAACCTTTAATTTTCTGCTAATTTAATAGCTTTTTGCAAATTAATTCGCTCTCCGCTGACGAATGCAACAACAAAAGCATGTTGAAATCCTTTTTCCCTCAACTTATTTTTCAATTCATTAGCACTTGAATAGTCATTTACATGACTTCCAATCGTATATTTATACAGCCCGCTTTGGTTGTACTCAAACACTTTATAACCTTTAAATCTTGATGAAGTCAAAGAAATTTTACTTTCAGAAGTCTCCACTTGAACGCGGAAAACGACATCATTTTTAGTTGCTACAACTTCTGGTTTTTCTTCTGCAATTTCTTCAGAAAGATTCGAAGGAATTGTTGGCCGTTCAACTTCCTCTTCTACTCCTTCCAATTCGTTCTTGTATTTTCGAAAAGCCGTGAACATGGATTCAGCCATTAACTTCTGCGTGGCAGGACTACTTAAAAACTTCTCTTCTTTAGGATTCGTTAAGAAACCAGTCTCAATCAGCACGCTTGGCATTGTTGTTTTGTACAGAACTAGAAAACCAGCCTGTTTAACTCCACGATCAAATCTTCCGATATATTTAAATTCAGATTGTAACTTCGAAGCGAAACTTATTGACTGATCCAAAAACACGCTCAGTTGAATTTGTCGTGCAATAATGGCATCTGGAGACATATCGAAATCTTTATACTTAGCGCCACCATCATCTTCAAGGTGGATAATTGAATTTTCTCGTTCAGCTACTTTCTGTTGAGATTCAGTCCTGTGCAAACCAAGAACATATGTTTCCGTTCCATATGCTTGGGCACTTGCTGCATTGGCATGGATGCAAATAAAAAGATCTGCATTGTTGCGATTGGCAATTTTTGCGCGTTCATTCAATTCAACAAAAACATCCTTATCACGTGTGTAAATCACCTTAATCTCAGGAAATTTCTTTTTTATCATCTCCCCTAACTGGAGCGCCATTGAAAGACAAACATGTTTTTCTTGCGCCGATGCTCCATGACACCCTGGATCTTTACCTCCATGACCTGCATCAATCACGACAGTCCGTATTGCACCTACCGCCGACTCATCCATTTGGGCAAAAGATGTTTGAACCCCCAACAGCAAAATCACCACTAAAATGGCATGGAATATGTTGCCCTCCTTCACTTTTTCGATCATGTCAAACGTAATTTTAATAGTTTTGCTTCGTTAAATGTTGACGCGCTAACAAAAATAAAGCACAATTGGTGTTCAAAAAGCATTCCATACATCTAGTTATACCCTTTACATTGTTAATAATGTGCTTCTCCAACAAGGGTTACACTCAGGAAATTGGAGACTCATCCAATGTGATTTTGAGAGATACAATCACAGTCGATGACACGGCAATAAAAGACCCTATTTATTATTCTGCGCAGGATTCTATCTACACAGACCTTAAGAACAAGAAAATACATTTGTACCGCAAAGCCACTGTTGACAATGGCGAAGTAAAAATTGAGGCAGGATACATCATGATTGACTTGGACAAGAACGAAGTCTATGCTACCTACATTTACGATGAAGATTCCAGTAAAATAGAGCACCCTCAATTTTCGGATGGCGCTGAAAAAATTCAGGCATCTAGCATTCGTTATAATTTTGATACAAAAAAGGGCTATATCGAAGAAGTTGCCATCAAACAGGATGAGAACTTTCTCTACATGGAGGTTGCCAAACGTCATAACAACGATCAGATTCATTTCAAAAAAGGTCGTTTCACCACTTGTGATCTAGAAGAGCCACACTATCATTTTCAGCTTTCGAAAGCGGTTATGATTCCTGAAAAACGCATCGTTTCTGGCCCAATGAATCTTTGGGTACAAGGCGTTCCTACACCCTTGGGACTTCCATTCATCATTATACCACAATCAGAAGATAGAACGCAAGGTTTAATATTCCCGCAAATTGTTCCACTCTCGCAATACGGTTTCGGCCTTCAAGATTTAGGTTATTACATTCCAATTAACGATCGATTACAAACGACTTTTTATGGAAGCATCTACAGTCGTGGAAGTTGGGGACTTCGTAACAGAACAGAATATGCAAAACGATACAAATACGGCGGAACGTTTGATGCAAGCTTTCAACAATATAAATCTGGATTTCCAGACAATTCAAATCGAAATAATCTTGTATTGAAGTGGAACCATCGCATGGATTCGAAGGCAAATCCTTACTGGCAATTTAGTTCTGCCATCAACTTTAACTCGGTCAATGACACGAAGGTCAGCCTCGATCCACTCAACGAAAATCAATTTGACAATACCTTATACTCCGACATTAACATAGGTAGGCTATTCCCTGGAAAACCAATTACTTCTGGATTGAAATTTTCGTTAAGACAAAACTCCATTTCTCAGAATATTTCATTAACAGCACCAGTACTTACGGTGAACGTTACACGTTTCTTCCCGTTCAAAAAACTCATTAAGAAATCAAATTTCATTTCACGAATTGGCATTACCTACAATTTTGCAGGACAAAACAAATCAACTTTTGGCGACTCACTACTTTCAGGAGGAGATTTTGATGCCATTGGAGATGAATTCCTGAACGGAATAAATCAATCTATGACTGTTCAAACGACAGCTAGTTTATTTAAAAACACATGGAAATTCAATCCTAGTGTAACCTACGGGAACGTGATGAATTTCCAACGTTTGATCCGAGATACTTTGAACGGATCAACTGTAGATAGCACTTTTCAAGGATTTGGGATTGCTCATTCTCTATCACTTAAGGCCCAGTTAACAACAACGGTCTATAGCTATTATCGGTACGCCGGAAAGAATGAGCCCCTTTTAAGGCATGTACTCACCCCTACTTTCAGTTTTCAATACGTCCCAGCACTTAACGTAGATAAAATGCTGAGCTACAATTTAAATGACACAACCAGTGTTGCGTATTCTCCTTTTGAACGAAGTGCTTACGCTGTTGGAAATACAAGAGACCAAGCACTCATCAATTTTGGATTTAATAACACATTCGAGTTGAAACGGAAATCTGACAAAGACACACTCACAGGATTCAAAAAGACACGCATCATTGACGCCTTGACCATTAATGGCTCATACGACCTGTTGAAGGACAGCATGAACCTATCCGATATCCGATTGAACATGCGCGTTAGCCCGACTCCTTGGCTAAATTTTGTAGCTACATCAACTTTTTCTCCATACGGATGGGATGACTCAACTGGTTCAGTTTTGGGCAAGTACGCCACTACTACAAACGGCAAGCTAGGCCGCTTTGCATCCAACAACTTCTCAACGACATTTACATTAACCTCAAAAGAAGGCAGGAAAGAACTAGAGTCTAGTGTGGACAATCTTGAAACCAACTGGAACTCTGACTACGAGTACTATCTCTTGCATCCTGAACATGTCGTTAATTTCAGAATCCCTTGGAAAGTCTCGTTTTCACACATTTATTCAATTAATCGAAATTCCAATACAGCCACTTTCCAAAGTGAACGATGGACGCAAGTTCAAACGCTCATGATGAATGGAGATTTGAGTTTTACGAAACGTTGGAAATTGGTATCTGTTATCAATCTTGATCTAAACGATTACAAAGTTACCAATGCACGTTTCACACTAACAAGAGACATGCATTGTTGGGCACTCGCCTTTCATTGGACACCTATTGGAGTCAATAAAAGCTTCTTGTTTAGCATTCGCTCAACTTCACGAATGTTCCAGGATGCAAAAATTCAGATAAAAAAACCTCCCGCTTTTCTTTAAATATTTTACCTTCGACTAGTGATAGATTTTAATTTCGAAAATAACGATCAACCACAGCCTGGAAGTATTCTCGTTTCAGAGCCTTTTTTATCCGATGATTACTTCTCGAGATCATTGATTTTTTTATGTGATCATAATGAGAAAGGTAGTTTTGGATTTGTATTGAATAAGTACGTCGAAAATTCGATCTCTGACTTTGTTGAAGAATTCCCTGAGGTTGACTCAAAAATCAGTCTAGGCGGACCAGTTGACACATCCAATCTGTTTTACATTCACGCCTTTGGTGAAGAAATCCCTAACAGCATCCCCTGCTCTAAAGACTTGTATATAGGAGGTGATTTTAGTCGATTGAAAGAACTACTTCAAACGGATCATGAAAACTCTAAAAAAGTGCGGTTTTTTATTGGCTACTCTGGATGGGACAATGGTCAACTAACACACGAATTAAAGGAAAAGTCATGGTTGGTTCTTAACGGGATTTCCAAGAATCAAATTCTGGACACCTCAAATGATGATATCTGGAAAGACACAATGGAAAAGCTTGGAGGAAAATTCAAGGTCATGTCAAAATTTCCAATCAACCCTTCGGATAACTAACTTCAAAAAAATGCAAATGAAGATCCACATCACATTGTTTATTTTCTTTGCTACTCTTCTGTTAATAAGCTTGCCGTCATGTACAGAGACTGCAGAAAATCAAGAAACCCAACAAGAATCAGTAGAAGTCCCAATTAACAATGAAGAAGCGGACACCAACGCATTGGACAGTACCAGTGTGACTGAATCAATAACGGAGCAGGCTGAGTTTATCCAAGAAAGCAATGGACTCGAATACGCCGTCATGGAAGTCTATCTTGAAAAATATCGTAATGGGAAACTGAAGTCAGTTCGGGATGGCGTGAGTCAAACCATGAATCCAGAGAAACACATTGTTCACCTAGACTCCTTTCTGCTTTTAGGAAATGATATGGACTTCTTTCTTAGCAAGAACCCCGAATTCTTAGTTAAACCAGAAAAACCTGTCACGACAATTAACAACGATCTACTCTCAAAGAAACGCATTAGTCAAAAAGGTTTTAATCGCACCAAAGGACTTGATTTCTTAACGAATGAAGCTGATTATAACAATGGAGATTTACTACTGATGGTTTCGAAAGCCTTTTATTTCAAAGGAGCTTATTTCGTCCATGTATGGGAATTCAGCACAGCCAAGAGTTGTTATCATTACCGACGTCTCACCTTTAAATTCGACGCTGAGCAAAAACTCATTGATCAAGGTTTCATCAATCACTATCAAAAGGGGTACTCAGGTGCTGAACAATTTCTTAAGATTCTCAATGAAAACGTTGAACTTCCTGAGAATGCCGAGTTACCGCTTTAAGTCTTCGCAAACACCTTCACTCACTTGTGTTGATAACCTCCTTCAGGAATCAACAATTGTCTGGCAATAAGCCAAATCTATTGTTTATTTTTACACTAATCAACGAAGTGTCAAATGAGTGTATCAGCCCCGTTAGCAGAACGAATGCGCCCAAAGTCCTTGGATCAATACAAGGGACAAGATCACTTATTAAAGCAAGGCGCATCACTTAGACGTTCACTTGATTCAGGTTTGATTCCTTCAATGATTTTCTGGGGACCTCCAGGAGTTGGAAAAACAACTTTGGCTCATTTGATCGCACAGCATCTGAAGCGGCCATTTCACACTTTATCAGCCATTTCATCAGGCGTAAAGGATGTTCGGGAAGTCATTCACAAAGTTGAATCAGCTGGAATGTTTCAACAAGAAGGTACTTTGTTGTTTATCGATGAAATCCACCGATTTTCCAAAGCACAACAGGATTCATTGCTTGGTGCTGTTGAAAAAGGAGTTGTAACACTTATTGGTGCAACTACAGAGAATCCTTCTTTCGAAGTGATTTCCGCCCTTCTTTCCCGCTGTCAAGTCTACACTTTAAAAGAGCATAGCAAAGAATCCTTACTGGCAATATTAAAAGAAGCCATTGCAGAAGACAAGATCTTAAAAGCTAGAAAAATTGAATTGAAAGAAACGAGCGCATTATTAGCCATTTCAGGTGGTGATGCGCGTAAACTTCTCAATGTCTTTGAAATCATCGTGGGGACTTTCAGTGAAGATCCTATTGTTATAACAGATGAAATAGTCATGTCTACTGCGCAGCAATCTGTTGCAATGTATGATAAGGACGGGGAACAACATTACGATATTATTTCTGCGTTCATCAAATCAATTCGTGGTAGCGACCCAAACGCAGCCGTGTATTGGCTTGCCCGAATGGTTGAAGGTGGAGAAGATCCAAAATTTATAGCACGTAGGTTAATTATTTCTGCATCCGAAGATATTGGACTCGCTAATCCCAACGCCTTGTTAATGGCAAACAATTGTTTTCAAGCAGTACAGGCCGTTGGATGGCCAGAAGCGCGTATAATTCTATCTCAATGCACCATCTACCTTGCGACTTCGCCAAAGGGTAACGGAGCGTATCTGGCGATCAATAGCGCCCAACAAAAAGTAAAAGACACAGGTAACCTCGGCGTTCCTTTACCATTAAGAAATGCGCCGACAAAATTGATGAAAGACCTTGGCTATGGAAAGGGATACAAGTATTCACATGACTTCCCTGGGAATTTTGCAGATCAAGAATTTTTACCTGAGGAAATCATAGGCACTAACTTCTTTGGAGCGGGAAGCAGTCCAAAAGAACAAGAAGTTGCTGAACAAATAGAACGACTCTGGAAGGAGAAATACAAGAAATAATGTTCGCGAAATTAGCCTACTACATATTAGTTCTTCCGTTGTCCTATTTGCCCCTGCCTGTATTATATGTATTTACTGACTTTTTTTACCTTCTGATTTTGACAGTAGTTCCCTATAGAAAAAGTGTAATCGAAAATAACATTGCGAGAAGTTTTCCCGACAAATCATTAAAAGAACAACGTGCAATAAAGCGAAAATTCTACCGTCATTTCACAGATCTGTTAGCAGAAGGAATTAAGAACCTTACTATTTCAGAAAGATCCATTCGCAAACGCATGACGGTCGCTAACCCTGAAGTAATGAATGATCTTTTCGATCGTAAGCGAAACGTTTTGTTGGTGTCTGGACACTACAACAACTGGGAATGGCTCGTTAGCTCGCAAGACTTACTATTCAAGCACAAGGCAATAGGTATTGGAATGCCGCTAAGTTCAGGGTTTTGGGATAAAAAAATCAACGAGCGAAGATCACGCTTTGGAATGACTGTTGTTCATGCAAAGAACTACCAGGAAGAACTCGATCGTCGCAAAGATGAAGTAAAAGCCGTATTGGTATTGTCTGATCAATCACCTGGGAACTCTTCAAAAAGTTACTGGATGAATTTCCTTAATCAGCCGACTGCTGTATTATTTGGAACAGAATTAATGGCAAACACACTCGATTATGCCGTTGTCTATTTCACAACGCATAAAGTACGCAGAGGCTATTACCAAATGGAGCTAAAGCTAATTACAGATGCACCAGAGACAATGAAATGGGGAGAGATAACGGAAATGCACACCCGCTATTTGGAACAAGAAATCCTCAAAAAACCGCAATATTGGCTTTGGTCTCACAAACGCTGGAAGCGAGAGGTGCCAGAGGATATTGAACAACTAAAAACTGAACAACGTGAACGCTTTAATTCGAAATTTAATCGTTAGTAGCTTTTGTCTATTTATTGGTGTTTACGCATCAGGACAGTATTCTACCAAGAAATACATCAAGCGAAACCGAAAAGCGCAGACAATCACTTACGGTGACTCAACGATCTATGCACGTGGTTTATACAATGACTCAACGCGATTGTTCATCGGGAATTCAGATGGATCCATGTATTACTTGAACTTAAAGACCAATCAACAATTACTGATCTTTAAAATGCCTCATTTCACCGAAATGCGTGATATTGAGAAATACGGAGAGAAATTAATTGGAATGCACAGCGGAGACGATGGAAAACTGGTTATAATGAGCTTAGACGGTACCATGCACATTCTCTACCTTCCAGAATGGAAAGGGGTTTTTTTTGATGGAATGGACTTCTTAGGAAAGCGCGGATTTATTATGGGAGACCCCGTTGACGGTAAGTTTAGCCTGTTTCATACAAACGACGGCGGAGAATCATGGGACAGATGTCCAGGCGAGATAAATGCACAAGAAGGAGAGGCTGGCTTTGCGGCAAGTGGTACTAATGTTCAAATTCTTAATGACAGCACTTATGTTTTCGTTTCTGGTGGAGAAATTAGTCGATTTTTCAAAAGTACTGACAACGGAACTACATGGACATCCTCGGTACTCCCCTATTACCCTGGCGAATCTACTGGCCCTTATACAATGTGCTTTTCGACCGACTCCATTGGCGTAATTGCAGGAGGCGATTATCAAGATCCAGGATTAAGTATGAATTCTTGTTTCTACACAACGGATGGAGGCGATTCATGGATGAATTCAATGAACCTTGTGAGAGGTTACCGTTCTTGCGTTTACCACACCAATGGCGTTTTTTATGCCTGCGGAAGAAATGGAATTGACTTTTCAACGAATGGGGGAAAAGATTGGACCCCCTTCGCTGATGGCGCTTATTTCAGCATGACCAGCACAGACAGCCAACTTATTGCTACAACGAAACATGGCAGTATCCGTCTTTTCGACCTAATAGAACCTGAAGAATGAGTTTAGTAGATCAAGTAAAAAAGAGCATCATTTCTCAATTTGAAGGAGATGCAACAGGACACGATTGGCACCACATATCGCGTGTTCTTAATATTTCACGTTTCATTCAGAGTCAGGAAGGTGGAAATTTGGAAGTCATAGAGCTTGCAGCACTATTGCATGACATCTCAGATCACAAATTTAATGGTGGAAAACTCGATGAAGGCGGGAAAATTGCACATGATCTTCTCATTGAACTGGGAGCTGATCAAATCATTGCAAATGAAGTGAAATACATTGTAGATAATGTAAGCTACAAAGGAGCAAATACAAAAGTAGAAATGAAGACACTGGAAGGGCGTATCGTGCAAGACGCTGACCGTTTAGATGCTATTGGAGCAATTGGTGTCGCTCGCACTTTTGCCTATGGAGGTCACAAAGGTCAACCGATGTACAATCCTGATTCGGCTCCAAAGCTTCATTCTTCTTTTGAAGATTACGCAAGTTCAGGCACAAACACAATCAATCATTTCTACGAGAAATTACTACTTTTAGCAGATCGGTTAAACACAGAAACGGCAAAGAGAATGGGTAAGGAACGCCACCAATATATGGAGCAGTTTCTTGAACAATTTTATTCTGAATGGGATTTTAACACCGAATGAAAACACGCATGAATAAGAAACTAGCATTGGGAATTGATGTCGGAGGAACAAATTCTGTATTCGGGTTAGCCGATGAGGATGGGAATCTCTATTTCGAAGAATCTATTGAAACGATAAGTTGTAAAGTCCCTGAAGAACTTGTAGAGAAGATTTACCTTCGGATGAAGGAAATAGGCCAATTAAAGAACATTGTAGGAATTGGAATAGGTGCGCCAAATGGCAACTTTTTCTCTGGGACTATTGAATTTGCACCTAATTTGAAATGGAAAGGAATTATTCCACTTGCACGATTGTTTGAATACCGATTTAAAAGAAAAGCAATTCTTACGAACGATGCAAACGCTGCCGCAATTGGTGAAATGATTTATGGCGCCGCAAAGGACCTAAGCGATTTTGTCACCATTACGCTTGGAACTGGATTAGGAAGTGGTGTGGTTGTCAGTAGAACCTTGGTTTATGGTCATGACGGCTTTGCAGGAGAATACGGTCATATTCGTGTTGTCAATAACGGAAGAAGCTGTGGCTGTGGTAGAAATGGCTGCCTGGAAACTTATGCCTCCGCAACTGGAGTTGTACGTTCGATTAAGGAGTTAGATTCCGAACACAAGGCTACTTCAAAGATAATGGCACTGGAAGATCCTCACGCGTATGATGTCTTTAGATTTTCTGAGAATGGAGATCTTTTTTGCCGAGAAATCATTGAATTTACAGCAAAGACACTTGGAGAAGCATTAGCAGATTTCGCATGTTTCTCAAGCCCTAAGGCATACATCTTATTTGGCGGAATCGCGCAAAGCGGACAACAATTCGCTGATAAAGTTAAAATCTATATGGAGGATGCTTTGTTAAACATTTACAAGGATAAAATTGAGGTTCGAATATCTACACTTCATGACAAGAATGCTGCTGTATTAGGAGCCTCTTCTCTAGTATGGAATCAACTAAATTAATACAATGAGACGTTTACTTCTTTTTATGCTTGTTGTTTCAACGACCAGTGTAAATGCACAAATTGATGAAATAAAGCGAGCTCAGGATAAGCGAAAGGAAAGCATAAGTATTGCAAGCAATCGTGGGAGCAATTATTTTTCCAAGACACTTTACGTGAATCCTTTTGTTGGAACTGGAGGACACGGGCACACCTACCCTGGTGCTTCTGCTCCATTTGGCATGATTCAATTGAGTCCAGATACGCGACATACTGGCTGGGACGGTTGCTCTGGATACCATTATTCAGATTCTATTATTTATGGATTCAGTCACACACACCTGAGTGGTACCGGAGTAAGCGACTACGGTGATCTTTTAATCGTTCCTCAAAATGGAAAACCACGTATTGACCCAGGCTATGAATCATCAAAAGGCTATGGATCTCATTTTTCTCATGACAATGAGAGTGCTGCTCCTGGTTTTTATCAAGTTCACCTTGATGACGGTGACATTGATGTTCGCCTAACCGTTTCTGAACGTGCTGGATTCCATGAATACACTTTTAATAATAAAAGCGGGAAGAAATTCATTTTAATTGACCTTGACCATCGCGACAAGGTTCTCTCAACAACGCTCAACACGTTAGACAAAAATACCATAGTTGGTTCACGAACATCAGAAGCATGGGCATCTAAGCAACATTTCTTCTTCCACATGGTGACAGATGTACCCTATCAAAAAGCACGATTCTTCATGAAGGATGGAAGGAATAAGCTCTTGCTAATCTTTCCAAAATCGACTAAGCAAGTAAACGTCAGGGTAGGCATTTCTGCTGTAGACACTAAAGGTGCCAAAGCAAATCTTGAGCGTGAAATCCCAGATTGGAATTTTGACCACACAAGGGCAAAGGTCACAAAGCTATGGAACTCTGAATTAGACAAAATCCACTTTGCGACCAAAGACATAGAGTTGATGACCAACTTCTACACAGGATTGTACCATTCTTATTTGGCTCCAAACATTTTCAGCGACGTTGATGGTAAATACCGAGGAAGAGACCATCAGGTGCATCAACTACCAAGCGAAGATGACGCTCAATACACCGTTTTTTCTCTTTGGGACACCTACCGAGCAACCCATCCACTATTTACGTTAACACAAGTCGAAAAAACCAATGATTTTGTAAAAACATTTCTTCGTCAGTTTGAAGAAGGCGGCGATCTACCCGTTTGGGAATTAGCTGGAAATGAAACAGAATGTATGATTGGCTACCATAGTGTTTCTGTCATAGCTGATGCGTTTGTAAAAGGAATAAAGGATTACGATGTAAATACTGCGATGAAAGCCATGGTGATGACTTCTGAATTTGATGAATTCGGAAAAAAGGAATTCAATGAAAATGGATACATCAATGCTGGGAACGAACCAGAATCAGTCTCGAAGGCGTTGGAATATTCTTATGACATCTTTTGCATTGGCGCCATGATGAATGCACTCCAAGCATCAAAAGACAATGGTCTTTCTGCAATGGGGACGACTACTTTTGACCAGAACCAATTTAATTTTGTGAATCACTTTGATCCTTCTACAGGATTTATGCGTGCGAGAAGAGATGGCTTGTGGTTTGCACCATTTGATGCTGGTGAAGTAAACTTTAATTATACAGAGGCAAATAGCTGGCAATATTCCCTCTATGCTCCTCATGCCGTCGGAGTGCTAAGTGACCTTCTAGGCGGTGCAGATTCTTTAGAAGCTTGGCTGGATCGTTTGTTTACCACTGAAATGGAATTGTCTGGTCGCGAGCAGGCAGACATCACTGGATTGATTGGACAATACGCACATGGAAATGAGCCTTCCCATCACATGGCCTATTTGTATAATTACACCAATTCACCTGAAAAAACTCAACATTACGTTGATCGAATTCTAGACGAAATGTATTCAAATACACCGGACGGTTTATCAGGAAATGAGGATTGCGGTCAAATGTCATCATGGTATGTCTTAAGTGCTCTCGGCATCTACCAAATAGCACCAGGGAATCCATACTATGAAATTGGAAGACCTTTGATGCATGAGGCAATCATTCATTTCGAAAACGGAAAATCTTTAGCGATTAATGTAAAGAACAACAGTCCTGAGGCGAAATATATTCAGCAAGTAAAGCTTAATGGCGTACTTCTTAATAGAAGTTACATTAGTCACGAAGAGCTAACAAGCGGTGGAAGTTTAGAAATCGTGATGGGAAAAAAGGCGAGCCCGAAAAATGAGCTTTATT
>CAJQJL010000045.1 GCA_905478665.1 uncultured Flavobacteriales bacterium | reverse complement strand
CATTCGGTTTTAACCCCTTCCTTTTCTTCTTCCCTAAAATTTATGTGGAGGTGAGGCATTATTTTGTCTAGACCAAATAGGAAAATCGCTCCGAGAAAAAAACCAACTGCTGCAGGCATCCAAGGCATGGATGGATATGACTTTTCAGACATTTCAATCGCTGGATTCAATAAAGACCAGAAACTCGCCGCGACCATCACTCCACCTGTAAAACCTAACATCGCATCTAGCACTCCCCTATGTAATTTCTTAAAAAAGAATACAAGTCCTGCTCCTGCTGCCGTTAACAACCACGTAAATATTGTTGCGTAAAGCGCAGCAAGAACTGGGTCAATCGACGCCATATATTCGACTAATGACTCGTACATGCCCAGTGACTCTATTGATGATTCAATTGGTGCTTCAAGTATCGGTTCCATTAATTACCTGTCAAATTAAATAAGTTAGACAAATCTAACTATTTATTCTCAAAAAGATAACATCAGACGAAACCAACCTATTCAATGAAATGTCTATCTTTGCGCAAAATTATCGTCAAAACAAATAAAATGGCAACAAACAGAACTTTCACAATGTTGAAGCCTGATGCGATCGAAAATGGTCACATGGGGAAAATTTTAGACATGATTATCGAAGCTGGTTTCGATATCAAAGCAATGAAATATACGCGATTGACAGAAGATCAAGCAAAGAAATTTTACGAAGTACACGCTGAGCGTCCATTCTACGGAGAATTAGTTGAGTACATGACATCTGGACCAATCGTAGCTGCGATTCTAGAAAAGGACAATGCTGTTGCCGACTTTAGAGCGTTAATTGGTGCAACTGATCCAGCTGAGGCAGCTGACGGTACAATTCGTAAGTTGTATGCTGAATCAAAGGGACGTAATGCAACACACGGTTCTGATTCAGATGAGAACGCACAGATTGAAAGTGATTTTCATTTTTCAGCTGCAGAGATATTTTAAGAAACTTCATTCTTAAAAAGTAAAGGCTTCTATCATTGGATGGAAGCCTTTTTTTATTTGAAATCACTACATTTGATTCCAAACGAAACAACTATGAATAATTATACATCGACGGTAGAAAATCGATTTATTAAATACGCAAAAATAGATACGACAGCTGACCCAAATTCGAAGTCGTTTCCTTCTTCAGAAATTCAAAAAGATCTTGGAAAGGTTTTGGTTGAAGAGTTAGCAGAATTGGGAATCAAAGATGCCGAAATGGATGAGTGGGGTTATGTTTTCGGAACCATTGCAAACAATACAGGAAACGACACGCTTCCAACAATTTGTTTTTGTGCACATATGGACACTGCGCCAGACGTGACAGGGAAAAATGTAAAACCAATTGTACATCGCAACTACGATGGTAATCCAATCACCTTACCAGACGATACAACACAAGTAATCACAACAGAAAAGCATACATATCTTAAAGAGAAAATTGGAGATGATTTAATCACGGCAAGTGGGCTTACCTTATTGGGTGCTGACGATAAAGCAGGAATTGCAATTATCATGGACCTCGTTCATCACTTAGTGAACAATCCTGAGATTCCACATCCAACAATTCGCGTTCTGTTTACACCAGACGAAGAAGTTGGTCGTGGTGTAGATCATTTGGACATGGACAAATTAAATGCTGACTATGGTTATACATTAGACGGCGGAGTTCTTGGATCTCTTGAAGATGAAAGCTTTTCAGCGGATGGCGTCAAGGTAACAGTTAACGGAATCAGTGCTCACCCTGGATATGCAAAAGGAAAAATGGTAAATGCATTGCGCGTAGTATCTGAGTTTGTTGCCAGTTTACCACAAGATAGTTGGTGTCCAGAAGCAACATCAGGAAGAGAAGGTTTTGTGCATGCACATACGATTGGTGGAGGAATGGAGCAAGCTTCTGTTTCTTTTATTATCCGTGATCACATCACTGCCAAACTTGCTGAATACGAAGAACGCCTTGAATCATTGCTGAAGGAAACCTTGAAAAATTATCCAAAACTGGAATATGACTTCGAAGTTACTGAGCAGTATCGGAATATGAAGGAAATCATTAAAGATGTACCTTTCGTTACTGATTATGCAATCAAAGCAATGGAAAACGCAGGAGTCGAAGCTCTTCCAACAATTATTCGTGGAGGAACAGATGGTTCTCGACTTTCATTTATGGGAATGCCTTGTCCAAATATTTTCACTGGAGAAATGGCAATTCACTCTAAACATGAATACGTGAGTATCCAAGATATGGAAAAGGGTACAGCAACACTTGTTGAACTTGTTCAAATTTGGGCCAACCACCAATAAAACAAAATGGACCACAAGCGGATCATTCAGGACATTGAAGCAAAGAAGTTTGAAAAAATATACTTCTTGCATGGCGAAGAAGCTTATTTCATCGATGCGATCACAAATGCATTGATAGAACATGCGCTTGAGGATCATGAACGTGATTTTAACCAAACAATATTGTATGGTAAAGATTCGGATGCGCTCAGCATAATTTCTGAAGCAAAGGGATATCCGATGATGGCTGAGCGCAGGCTGGTGGTATTAAAAGAAGCTCAAGATTTTAGAGGACTGGATGACTTAACGCCTTATTTTGAGGCTCCTTCAGATCAAACCATATTTGTTGTCAATTATAAATACAAGAAATACGACTCTCGTAAAAAATCCATTAAAGCAGCGGCGAAACATGGACTTGTCTATAAATCAGACAAAATTCCTGAGTATAAATTATCGGAATGGATCAGCGGATTTGTTGCTAACTCAGGCTACTCAATTACTCCAAAAGCGAGTATGTTGATCGCTGAGTTTCTTGGGAACGACATCAGTAAGATTGTCAATGAATTAGACAAGCTGCAGATTCTCGTGGAGAAAGGTACAACGATCAATGAAATACACATCGAAGAGAATATTGGAATTTCGAAGGATTACAATGTCTTTGAGCTTGTCAATGCTGTAAGTATAGGTGATGTAACAAAGGCAAACAAAATCGTTGATTATTTCGATCACAACCCAAAAGCAACATCTATTATTGTGGTTGTTTCAAACTTGTTCAATCACTTCTCAAAGTTGATGAAGATTCACTTTCTTCAAAACAAATCGAGAGATGCAATTGCAGCTGCAGTGAGAGTTCCACCGTTCGTTGCTGGACAACTTTTAGGCTCTACAAAACTATACAGTCCCAAGAAGATTGCAGCGAACATTGCCATATTGCATGAATACGATTTAAAATCAAAAGGAGTCGATAATACATCATTTACGCATGGTCAATTGATGAAAGAACTCATATTTAGATTGATGCACTGATGCGCTTGTTCTACGATCCAAATATCAGTGGTAGTAATGATTCCCACACATTAAACGAAGAGGAATCAAAGCACGCAGTTCGTGTTCTGAGAATGACAAATGGTGATAAACTTGCTGTTTTAAATGGTAAAGGTGATCGCTTCGAATGTCAAATTACAGATGCTCATCCTAAAAAGTGTGAACTAAAAATTAGTGCCCATCATACTGAAAAACAATTGGCGCATGCAATCCACATTGCGGTAAGTCCAACCAAACAAATGGAGCGAATGGAATGGTTCGTGGAAAAAGCGACTGAAATAGGCGTCACACAAATTACGTTTCTGCAGTGTACAAATTCTGAACGCGTAAAATTGAAATTGGATCGGCTGGAGCGAAAAGCGATTTCTGCTATGAAACAGTCGCACCGTCTCTATTTACCGAAACTCAACGACCTTACGGACTATTCAAAATTTGTAAAGGCGAATCCTAGAGGCCTTATTGCGCATTGCTATGATGGACAGAAGAATACCATTGCCAATGTGTTTGAACCTCAAAAATGTCCGATACTCATTGGTCCAGAAGGAGACTTTTCAATGGAAGAAGTGGCTTTAGCAGATGAGAATGGCTACAAAATAATTACCTTAGGGGAAAACAGGCTGCGAACAGAAACTGCGGCTCTGTATGCTTGTATGCAAGCGAAACTGTTGACAGAATGAGGAAACTGCTTTACATTTTAATTATTAGCCTCTGCGCTTCATCTTCAGGATGGGCACAAGGAAGTTATAAACTGGCTGTATTGAAATATAGCGGTGGTGGAGATTACTACGTAAACCCAACCGCGCTGCCAAACCTGATTCGCTTTTGTAATCAAAATTTGGCAACGACAATTTCAAAAGATGTACCATACGTAGAAGTTGGTAGTCCCGATTTGTTTCTTTATCCTTTTGTTCACATGACTGGACATGGCAATGTTGTGTTCTCGTCAACTGAGGCTGAAAATTTACGGACTTACTTGCTAGGAGGTGGATTTCTACACATTGATGACAACTACGGCATGGATGAATTCATCCGGGTTGAACTGAAAAAGGTGTTTCCAAATAACGAATTGGTAGAACTTCCCTACGATCATGAAATTTTTCATCAGAAATATGATTTCAATGGTCTCCCTAAGATTCATGAGCACGACGGAAAACGCCCCCAAGCTTTCGGAATCATACTGAATGGAAGATTGGTCTGTCTATACACCTATGAGACCGATTTAAGTGATGGATGGGAAAATCAAGAAGTACACAATGACTCAAATGAAAAACGCGATTTGGCCCTTCGCATGGGAGCGAATATCCTGATGTATGCGTTCATGCAGTAAATTTGACAATCTTCTCATGTCATAGCTTTGGCATTAATTTAGCTAGAACACATTGATTTTTTTTAATCAACCTATGTTAGCAAAAGGCAGCTTCAAAATAGTATTTTTCCTTATTCTCATAGTTAGTGCTGGGACAGCTTTTGGACAAGATGATGAGATAACCGAAGACACTCCATTCCATGCAGCCATTGTCAGTGGTAACATCGAAAAGGTGAACGAGCTTATTTCGAATGGCATGGATTTTAATGAAGAAAACAGCCAAGGAATCTCTCCAATAGAAGCTGCAATCCGAGTAGATAAAATTGAAATCGTGAGACTTTTGCTATCAGCAGGTGCTACTGACCGCTGGGGGATGCAATATGCAGTTCGTAACAACAATGCTTCAATGGTTCGTTTACTCATAAATAATGAATTTGACTTTGGTTACTCCTTGGTTTATGCCGCTGAAAATAATAACCTCTCCATGGTAGAAATGCTGGTAAGAAATGGATCCGAGGTTCGCATCAGTGAAAAAAGAAAGAAAGGACTTTTCCGAAAATACTACGTTTCCCCTATTGAAAAGGCCGTTGAGAATGGAAACAAGGCAATGGTGAACTTTCTAACTGAGCACGGTGCTCCATTATCAGAAGCCATTGAACAGTCATTCATTCACGGACAAGAAGGAGTGCTTAAATCCCTAATTGACAAGAGCAGTGATTACGCTTTTTTTGTTGAAGCTGCATTTGAATACAGCAACAAGGAAATCGTTGAATACATCGTTTCGAAAGGAGGAACGATTCAACACCTTGCTTCTAATCGAAATTCAATGCTGCACATTGCCGCATCCAAAGGTGATTTAAATTTAACCCGCTACTGCATTGAAGAACATAAACTAAATATCAACGCAAGTAATTCCTTGGGAGAAACACCATTAATGTTTGCTGTTAAAGCCGACAAAACTTCACTTGTAACCTATCTGATTGGACAAGGTGCAGAGCTAGAAGCTGAAAACCACATCGGGGAAACCGCACTATTTTATTCGGCTTCAAACAATGTAAACATGTTCGATTTGCTCGTCCAAAAAGGTGCAATTGTCTCCCATAAAACGAACGACAGCACAACCTTGCTTATCAATGCTGCACAAAATCTAAATCTAAAAGTTGTACAACTTCTGTTAGAAAACGGTGCCAAAATCGATGATGTTAACGATGAAGGGTACTCCGCATTTCAATACCTCATCTCTTCACACAGCAGAAACCGTGAATTGATTTATGCCTTTATTGATAAGGGTGCCGACATAAACGCAGGTGATGCAAAATCAGGTAAATCATTAATGTACTATGCAATTGAGCGGGAACGACTCGAACAAATAAAGGAACTTGCCAATCTCGGAGCCAAGGTGAATGTGTTGGACAGGGCAGGCAATCGCCCACGTGTCGATGATGCAGAAATAATAAAACACATCGTAGAAAACGGTGCAGATATCAATGCGCTTGACGGGCGGCATGATTCGTACTTATGTGTGGCTGTCAAAGAAAAGAACATCGAATTGGCGCGCTTTCTAATTTCTAAGGGAATTGATGTTAATCAAAATTGCTACTTCACTGAACCCCCAATTATCAAAGCCATTGAAGACGGCAATTTGGCATTCATTAAATTTCTTGTCGACAACGGAGCAGATTTGGATGCTATTGGTTATTCCAAGCAAAATGTGATGGATTATGCTGACAAAAAAGGCGATCAAGAGATCATTGACTTTCTTATAAGTCGGGGTGCGATGACCAAAAATGATCGCGATGAGTTAAATCGAAAATCCATGGAAATGGAAAAGAAGATAGGTCTGGCAGTGATGCTGAAAAATGAGGGACAACTTGTTTCCCTTTTAATGAAGACAAAAGGATTAATCATTCAAGATAGAATTGTGGAAGATGTTGCAGTTTTTGGAGCAGAAGAGGGTAATCCTATCATTGCCGAATTGTTGCTCACCAATCTTAAATTCGACATTAACGAGCAAATCAATGAATTCAATCAAAACATGTTGATGATTGCCACAATCAACGATGAAACGAGCCTTGTAAGTTACCTCATCAATAAAGGGTGTAATACAGAGATGTTTGATTCTCAGGGAAAACGCGCAAAAGAGTATGCAAAAAGTGAAGCCATGCGGAAAATCTTCAATTCACTTAACTAAAATAAAAAAGTCGCTATTCTCATCAATTGAACAGCGACTTACTTGCAGATTTGATTTTACTAAGATCCGCACCCAACGCAATCAATATGCGTATCCATAGGTTTGACACCGTTGATTTTCATTTCAAGATTGTGAATCTGATCTTTGATTTCCATATCCTGAAACATGTCTCCGGTAAGCTTTCCCTGTAATTCTTCCAATTCGTTAATTAGCTGTTCCTTTTCCATGCCTTGTATTTTTTGTCTAACAAATATGAAAGAATTTTGCTTTTCAACGACAACGAATATGAACGGAATATGAACAAAGTTATTAACGACCCCTAAATCCCTTTCCATCCCTAGGATTACAACTTTCACGTGCTTTGAAACACCAAAAACTGATGTTAATTTTATATATTGCGAATATTAACACGATGTTAATTTACTACTAGTCTATTTATGAGAATACTTTTACTATCCATTTTATTCGTCGGATTTTGTCTGTCTTGTAATGCACAGTATTGCACTTCGGGAGGTCCAAGTAGCACAGCCGATTCCAATATTGAATCAGTAACAATTACCGGGACTTCAGGTAGCATCAACTATACAGGATGCCCTGGAATCATTGGTTTAGAGCAATATACTGCTCAAACAGTTAGCCTTGGTCAAGGAAATAACTTTTCATTGGATGTTCAATTTGTAACATGTGGCGGAAACTACACAGGTGCTGGAGAAGTTTGGATAGACTTTAACCAAAACTATACTTTTGATCCTTCTGAATCAATTGGCACTTGGACAGGTATCCCTCCTGGTCCAATAAGTACATTTAACTTTACTGTTCCTGGGACAGCAGCATTGGGAGCAACAAAAATGCGGATTATTCAACAAGAAGCTGGCATTAACCCTCTTAATCCTTGCGGAAGCTTTACCTGGGGTTCTGCGACAGATTTTAATGTCAACATCATACAAGGAGTAGATTGCAGTGCATTTTCTGGAGACGATATGGCAGATGCCATTGATGTAGCAACTTTACCCTATACAGATAACAGTTCAAATAGCGTATGCTATACAAATCAAAATCCAACTTATAGTTCCCCTGACGTTTATTACAGAGTCGTAACCGATCCTGCAAATCCTTATATCAAAGCCTCACTCTGTGGTTCTAATTTTGATACTTTTATCTCAGTCGTTGAACCAAACGGAACCTTTATTGCTGGGAATGATGATGCTACAACCTGCGGCCCGCAATCGGAAGTTATTTTCGATGCTACCAATCACCCAATCGTCTATGTAATTGTTGAGGGGTGGGGTGCTGAATATGGTGATTACACTTTAACCTTGAATGATGATCTTTTGAATATTGGTGAATCAGAAATAGATGACTTAAAAATCTATCCGAATCCAACAAATGGATTAATCACACTCTCGAATGAACTTCCTGGTTCGCTAGAAATTTCAACTATGAATGGAAAAATTGTTCTTTCAGCAAACGTGGATGCTTTTGCAAACGTCTCTCTTGAGAATGTAGCTGCAGGTGTCTATTTCTTGAAGTATACATCGGGGAACCAATTTGTCATTAAAAAACTAATTAAGGAATAATGAAAACAGTAGTTGTATTACTTTTTTTGTTGCTCAATCTATCTGCATTTGGATATGAATGGGAACAGAAGGCCGACTTTGGGGGGCTTGCACGACATAGAACGACAGCCTTAGCAATTGCCAATAAAGTTTATTTCGGATTGGGGCATTTCAATGGTGCTGGTCCAAATATCCTTTTTGAAGATTGGTGGGAATACGATCCTGGCACCAATGCTTGGACGCAAAAAGCAAATTATATGGGAGGTCCAACCTATCATGCAGCTGGTTTTACAATTGACAATATTGGCTATGTTGGAACAGGAAGAATCCCATCAGCAGCTTTGGTATCTGAATTTTATAGCTTTGATCCAGTAACAAATTCTTGGACACAACTTCAAAACTTCCCTGGTACTGGAAGACGTGGTGGAGTTGGTTTTGCCATTGATGGCTACGGGTATCTTGGAACTGGTTCGTACAATTCCGACTTTTACCGATACGATCCCGTGTCTGGAAACTGGACGCAGATTTCATCCTTACCAACTGGTGGACGAATTTCATCCGTTGGTTTTGAAATTGATGGCTACGGATATGTCGGTACGGGAAGTGTTTCAGGAGCAACGAACGATTTCTGGCGTTACAACCCCGCTACAGATCAATGGGATCAAATGGCAGATGTTGGACCAATTGCGCGACAGGAAGCTTCTGGTTTTTCTGTAAATGGACGAGGATACATTCTTACAGGTGATGACTACTCTAGCGGTAATAATTTCGGCGATATGTGGGAGTATCTCCCGGCGACAAATCAATGGGTGCAATTGGAGGATTTCCCTGGAGCAAGTAGAAGGTACTTATCCTGTATTACTCTCGGGAATATCGCATATGCTGGCTTAGGAACAAATGGAACAAATTTCAAAGACTTTTGGGCGTTTGACCAACTCGCTTATTTGCTTGAGGAGAAATTAAATTCGATTGAAATCATAGCTTTCCCAAATCCAACAACGGAATACGTGACATTTGAATTTAATGGTTTGGAAAAAATTCCATTGAATGACATTTACTTATCAATCACATCAATGACTGGTCAGGAAGTATTCTCGAAAGCACTTGAAACAACAAAAATGACAGTTGAGGCAACTAAACTGGAGAAAGGAACATATATATACGGAATGGGCTACAATAACAAAGTCTTAAAAACAGGTAAACTTATCATCAATTAATGAAATTAAAGTTCGCAATAGTATCATTTTTCTTTTTGTGGTCATTATCCTCAAAGGCTTCTGATTGGCAACAACTAGCCGATTTTGGAGCTGAGGGTCGTCACAGAGGGACTGCCATTTCAATTGGCACAAAAGGCTATATGGGGCTGGGACATTATAATGGTACGGGTAATAACATTATCAAGTCAGACTGGTGGGAATACGATCCTGCTACCAACGCTTGGACACAAAAAAGTGATCATCCTGCAGGAAATTATGGTGTAATCGCGTTTAGTGTTGGCTCTGTCGGATATGTTGGATCTGGGCAAATAAGTAGCAACTTTTACAAATACGATCCATCGACAAATTCGTGGACACTGATGGGAGCAACACCAGCCTCATTTAACAATTCTACATCCATGGTTGTTCAAGGACGACCTTTTTGTTTTGTAGCAGGATCCAATCAATTATTTGAATACGAATACCTAACAGATTCATGGATCGCAAAAAACGCCCCACCTTTCTCAGTTGGTTTTTGGACCTGTTCTTTTGCCATTGGTGAAAAAGGATATATAAAGACTAGTAACTCATTGTGGGAGTACAAACCATTTTTAGATGAATGGATTCAACGAGCACAATATCCTGGAATTGCAACTTCAGGCTCCGTTGCATTTGAGCAATATGGAATGGGATACGTGGTCTGTGGATACGGCGGCTCTCTGTCTAATGTAACTTCCGAAGTATGGGAGTTTAATCCCATGGCGAACCAATGGAATCTATTGGAAGAATTTCCTGGAACTAGTCGACGCTTTTCTGCTGGTTTCTCAATAGGAAACAAATGTTTTATGGGCACAGGGACTAACGGAACTAATTTTGGAGATTTCTGGCAATTCGATGCGTTAGCAAACTTCGAAGGACAAAACATGGAGAATCTTTCCATTAAAGCATTTCCAAACCCAGCAACGGACTATGTGAATTTCGAATTTGAAGGATCTGAGAGTTTTTCTTCGAGTGCTATGCAATTGACCATCACTTCTGTCACTGGTCAGAAAGTTTATTCGCAGCCTGTGCAATCAACCAAAATAAAAGTGATAACAGCATCTTATCAAAAAGGTACATATATCTATCACTTGAGCAATAAAAACAAATTAATTAAAACAGGAAAGTTCATCGTCAATTAAAACAATTGGTCGATTGAAAAGGCATTCCCGTACATATGAACACATTATTATCGAATAGCTTATGAAGAACCTTACGACACTACTTATTTTCTTGTTTCTCTGTGGAACGCTGTCTGCACAAACGGAAAATTACTGGACAAAGAAAGTCGACTTTGGAGGATTAAAACGCGAACGTGCGGTCGGTTTCACCATTGGTGATAAGGGATATATTGGCACTGGCGTTGACACAGCAGAGTTTGTATTGAACGACCTATGGGAGTACGAACCACTCACCGATTCATGGACTCAAAAAGCGAATCTTCCTGGTGAAGCCAGAAGAAATGCGGTCGCCTTTGTTGTTGGAGACAAGGCATACGTTGGTACGGGTATGAACAATGCCGATGCAAATCTTGGTAATCCACTTAGCGACTTATGGGAGTATACACCCGCAACGAACTCATGGGTTCAAAAAGCAAATTATCCTTCAACGTCAATTTATTTCGCCACGGCGTTTTCGGTAGATTCGCGAGGGTACGTTTGTTGTGGAAAAAGAGGCCCAAACTGGTACACTGCAGAAGTTTGGGAGTATAATCCAGCGACTGATTCGTGGTCGCAGCAATCGTCATTCCCTGGAGGTGTCCGCTATCAATTGGGAAGCTTTGTTGTTGATAATTCGGCCTACGTTGGGCTAGGAACGGATCAGGACATGTACAGAAGTGACATCTGGGAATATAAGCCTGCACTCGATTTATGGACGCAGAAAGCGGACCTCCCTGCTAGTGAAAGAGCATCTTCACATTTATTTGGAATTGGAACACGCGGATATGTTTGTATGGGCACAAATGGTGGTATGCTTAAAGACCTTTGGGAATATAACCCGTTAGATAACACATGGTCTGTTAAAGCAAATTACGGTGGCTCGGGCAGAAAAAATGGAACTGGATTTGTTGTCTACGGAAAGGCATACATCGGTACAGGAAAAGGCTATTCTGGAAAGAAACAAAGCATGTGGGAATATACGCCTGGCGCATATGTAGGACTTTCAGAAAATACAGAAGCTGACATTACTATCTTCCCTAATCCTGCAGTGGAAAACATCAATGTGCAAGTGAATTCTACAGAAATTGAGCGCTACGATATTTTTACGCTCCAAGGAACACAGGTTCTCAGTTCTCCACTCGCATCGTCCATTTCTGTTAATGAGCTTTCCTCGGGAGTTTATCTTTTGGTAGGGAAAAATAGTTCAGGACAAATTATAGGTAAAGAAAAACTCATTATACGTTAATATGAAATCAACGCTTACTCTAATCTTTTTTGTTTTCGCTGGACTTGCTAATGCGCAAGATCAGTGGGTAATAAAAGATTCGCTCAAAGGAGCACCAAGATCTGTTGCTTCAAGCTTTGTATTGCAAGGTGAAGCTTATACCCTCTGCGGATTGGACAATGGAGGATTCAGAAGAAAAATGTATTCGTACACGTATTGGCAAGATGACTGGGACAATAGCGAATCACTCGGTGGAGCGAACGGAGCTGGTTTAAATCGTGGATCAGCATGTTCATTTTCGATTGGAAATCGAGGATTTATCTGTCTTGGTCAAGGTCAAACGAATCCTTTCTTCAATGACCTTTGGGAATATGATCCAGGAACAAATGCATGGACACAAAAAGCGAATTTTATCGGATCTGCGCGTCGTCAAGGCGTCGCATTCGCTATAGATGATATTGGCTACGTAGGGCTGGGTGTTGACGCAACAGGTTTTAAGAAGGACATGTTCAAATACGATCCAGCAACGAATTTTTGGACACAGTTAGGTGACTTTGGTGGAACGGCTCGAAAAGAAGCTGCAGGATTCGCCATGGGTGGACAGGGCTATGTTGGGACAGGTGACGACGGTGTTCTTCGCAATGACTTCTGGCAATATGAGCCAACAACGGATACTTGGGTTCAAAAAACAGATTTCCCAGGAACACGTCGTAAAGGTGCAGCTAGTTGGGGAATCTTTCCTTCCGGCTTCATCTGCACAGGAGAAGACCTTGGGTTCAATTACACAAACGACTTGTGGGAATACAATTACTTCAGTGATACATGGACTCAACGAGCTGATTATTTAGGGCCGGGGCGAACCAGTGCTATCGCATTTGTTGTGCAGGATGTCGCGTTTGTTGGTTCAGGATATAACGGAGAATTTCTGGATGATCTCTATGCTTACAGACTTGTTTTAGGCGTTGATGAATTGAGTAAATACGATGAATTAAGTGTTTACCCTAACCCTGCAAATAATGCATTTAACATAGCGGTTGACCCTCAAGATATAGAAGCTCAGATTATAACAATCGACGGTAAAGACGTTACTGCAAGATTGGACATTGACAAGAGTGTTTCTGGATTCCACATTGAGCGAGGGGCGCTTCCAGCAGGGAATTACATCATTAACCTCTCCCATAAAGAGTTGGGAAATGTATACCAAGGTAAAATTGTATTTCTCTAGATGAAAAAGTATTTTCTGCCTTTGGTTGCCCTATTTTTTGTTGCATGTACCAATGAACCAGAGATAGTAGATCTGCGGACTGAAGAGGAACGGGGACAAGAACCTGAGAATGTTTCAGTAGAAGTTGTACCTTCTGCTGTTCCGCAAACCGATAGCACAGAACAGCTAGCATTTCCTTCGCCTTCTCCAACATCCAACCATTCTTACAAACTTATTGAGGGAGACCATGGATGGGGATATCAAATATTTGAAGATTCAACCATGCAGATCAATCAAATGCATATCCCATCCGTTCCAGGAATAAATGGATTCGAGACTAAAGAAAAAGCGGGGATTGCAGCCAGTTATATTCTTGGACAAATTGAAAAAGGAATTTTCCCCCCTACTGTTTCTCCAGCTATTCTAGATAGTATCGGTGCACTTTAACTTATATTTGCACCCCAAATAGAACGGAAAAACGAAAACATGCACAAAATCATTGAAGATTTAAACTGGCGTTATGCTACCAAAAAGTTTGATCCATCAAAAATAATTAATGAAGATGACCTTGCTATTATCAAGGAATCTCTTCGCCTTGTCCCTACGTCATACGGACTTCAAGCCTTAAAGTTTTTGATTGTAGATTCTAAAGATTTACGAGAACAATTGGTTTCAGCATCTTATGGACAACGACAAGTTGCAGATGCTTCACACTTAATCGTCCTTTGTGCGTATAAAGATGTTTCTGAAAACGACATCGATAACTTCACTCAAAACATAGAAGTTACACGAAGCTTAAAGAGCGGTGAAATGGCAGGCTTCGGTGATTTCATGAAAAAGACCACCTCATCAATGGAGTCGGATGCCAAGACCCAATGGACAAGTAAACAATTATACATCGCTTTGGGACAACTACTCACAACTTGTGCAACGCTGCGAATTGATTCAACTCCAATGGAAGGGTTCAATGCAGCCCAATACGATGAAATTCTGGGATTGGAAGTTAAAAATTTGAACCCTGTCCTTGTCTGCCCAATTGGATATCGACATCCAGAAGATCAGAATCAGTTTGCTAAAAAGGTGCGAAAAGATCAGGAAGATCTCTTTGAAACTCTATAACTAAAAAATGCTGCCTCATTTCATGAAGCAGCATTCTAAAAGTTTCTTTTTTAATTAAGCTTAATCCATCAAATAAGGTAGTCGTCCATTTACGACACCCGTCTTGGATTTCAAGTTAATCAGGTAAATTCCATACTCATTTCCTGAAAGATCAACCTTCACAGTATTTCCATCATAACGTTCAAATGGAACTTTTCTTCCTTCCATATTGAAAACTTCCACCTCTTCAATCAACTCTTCTCCATTAAAAGAAAAGACCCCATTCCCAATATATTTAATTGCAAACGTATTGTGCAATTCACTAATGCCAGCCGATGTGATTGTTACTTGATAAGCAATTGAGTCAGTATCACAAGGACTTTCAGCGGTTAAGGTTACCGTGAATGTTCCATCCGCTGAATACGTGTGCGAAGGGTTTTCATCAGTAGATCCATTCGAGTCACCAAAATCCCAGCTATAAGTTGTGGCCTTTGTGCTCAGGTTCGTAAAATCAACTGTTGGATCAGAGCTAAGCAAACTGAAATCAGCCTGTGTATATTCTGATAGTGGACGCAAATTCCATTGATCAAGGCTGTCTAGAACTGTCAACGCTGCCGCAGTTTGAAGATTTCCTGCTGTCACAACATCCAGTGAACCAATGAAAGAAGCTCCAACGGGCGACTTTCTAAATATAGAGGCGTAGAAAGTACATGCCGCTAAATACGATCCTTCATAACTTGGATGAGAGCCATCTGCGGCATACAAATCTATTGTTGGATAAGTCTCTCGAACATATGCCCAAGCACTCCCCACTGCACCAACAGAACCTTGAACAGAATCTGCCATTCGCATATAAGCGCTACGCAAACGAGCATTCATTCCTTCAAATGTTGAAATCGGAGCCCATTGTGGGTCACCATTCTCACGCCCCCAAGTCATAAACATCATTACATCAGAACAAAATTTATTTGCATAGACACTGTCTGCCATCTGCATCGCAAAGGGAAGAGTTGATGTGTTCACCTGACTATCAGGAAAAGAAGGTTCCTGACTTTGTGCTTGCAACACGACAAAATCCCAAGGAGCACTGTTGATTTTTGTATAGGTTGCAGAATTTCCAGCATGCGTTGCAAATGTTGCTCCTCCAGCCGTTTGCGAATCATAGGTAACTTCATCACCTAGAGAATTCGTCAAATCGTTCAAAATCAATGGAAGATCGTTCACATACGTATAACTGTTACCTATAAATAATACCGAAGCACTGTCCTGAGAATACACCATCCCACTCAGGAGAAAAAGTGAAGCTGTATAAATAAATTTCATCATACTGATTAATTGTTTTAATATTGTTTTGTGATGAAGACTGCAAACTATTTGCATAGTTGCTTCGTCACTAATTCAAGAAGCAAGGTATACTTGAAAAGCTAAATTAACTTCAAATGAATAAAATATCATATTTCCTCCTAAGCATAGCGGTTTTAGGCATCTCATATAATGCTCAATCACAGTTTGGTTTTGAATACAATGACTCTCTACTTGTTAAGGTTGGAGGCGATACATTGCAAAACCCATGGGCAGGGGGATTGAACTATCCACAATTTTCGGATTTCGATTACGATTTTGATGGTGATTTGGATTTATTTGTTTTCGATCGAAGCAAGGACAATATCCGCGTTTACTCGCAAGAAGATGATGGGGCTGGAAAGTACTATAAACTGGTATACAACGCCAAAGATTTATTCCCAACTGACTTACGCTACAGGTCAACAATGGTTGATTATGATAACGACGGTAGAAACGATCTATTCACCTACGGTATTGGAGGGCTAAAAGTTTACCGCAATGTTGGCAGCGCCGTAAATGGACTTCAATGGGAGCTTTTTAAAGAGTTGGTCTACTCAGAATACACAAATGGTTATTCCAATCTTAACGTAGGAGCAAGTGACATTCCTGCAATTGTAGATGTTGATGGCGACGGCGATATTGATATTTTGACATTTCATCAAGGAGGAAGACACGTTGAATACCATCAAAATCAAAGTGTTGACAATTATGGAACACCTGATTCACTCGAATTTGTGCTCATGAATCAATGTTGGGGAAAATTCACCGAAGATGTAAACACTAACGATATCACATTGAATGATCAAAATGTCCCTTGCGTAGGAGGAGATATTACCAATCCAGAAGGCGGTCTACTTGAAAATAAAAGTGGAGGAGCTCATTCAGGCTCAACACTTCTGGCTTTAGATTACGATAATTCCGGTGTTTTGGACCTTGTGATTGGTGATGCTTCTTTTGTAAACTTAAACCTATTAATTAATGGAGGCACAGCAGTAAACACTGACTCCCCTATGATTAGTGTTGATCCATCATTCCCTTCCAACACGACACCAGTTAACGTGCAGCTTTTTCCTGCAGCATTTTACCTAGATGTTGATTTTGATGGAATCAAAGACCTTATCGTCGCGCCAAATGCAAAAAACATTTCATTCAATGAAAACAGTGTCATGTTCTATAAAAATACTGGCTCTAACACGAATCCAAACTTTGTGTATTCCATGAATGACTTTTTACAAAATGGAATGATTGAACATGGTACTGGATCCATCCCAACATTCTTCGATTACAATGAAGACGGACTTAAGGATCTGTTTGTCGCAAATTTTCACAGGTATAAACCAATACTTGACAAAGAAAGTACAGTAGCTTATTACCAAAATACAGGAACAGCTAACGATCCAGTCTACAGTTTCGTTGATTCCGACGTTTTTAACTTTGCGCAAGAAGCATACGGATTACGTTCTGTCCCTTGCTTTGGAGACCTGGATGATGACGGTGATGATGATATGATTCTGGGAATAGAAAATGGAACTGTTGTCTACTATGAAAACAATTCTGTTGGAGCTGGAGCCGTATTTGGAACTGGTGTGCAGAATTACACAGACAATCTCGGTGCAACAATTACGGCGGGAGGTTTTTGTCATCCTCAGCTATTTGATTTAAACAATGATGGACTTCTAGATCTAATTTTAGGAAAGCGTTCAGGTGAAATCATTTATTATAAAAACATTGGTACTCTAACTGATCCTGAATTCGAATTGATCAACAGTACCCTTGGGGGAATTGACGTTTCAACTGTTACACCTGACGGTTATGCAAGCCCTCACTTTTTCCGTTTGAACAATGAAACACATCTATTTCTTGGATCTGTCGACGGGAATCTGATCTATTACTCAGACATCGATGGAAACCTTGACACTGGTTATTTCTATCTGGAATCAACCAACTACCTCAACATTGATGTAGAGGGATACAGTTCATTCTGGGTAGAAGATGTGGATGACGACTCGAACTTGAATCTATTTGTTGGTCAAGATTTGGGAGGACTTTACCATTTCGAGGCAAACCCAAATAGCAATGCGTCTATCAGTGAGAATTCCATAGAAGCAATGGTTGCAGTTTATCCTAACCCTGTTGGAGAGTCACTGACAATTTCTGTATCAACCGGAGATGCTGATCACTATTCCATTACCAATTTGAACGGTAAGCTTATCGAAAGTAAAGAGATGTTATCGAACGTGGCGAATGTAAACACTTCCGATTATTCCAGTGGTTTTTACTTAATTCATATTTACCTGAAAGATGGTAGATTCTGCACGAAGAAGATAATTCGTCAGTAATTTAAAGACGGATTACACTTTCGAAAAGTTCTTTGTGAGAATACGCTGGCTCTTTTGTGAACAAGCCAAAAACGGTTGATCCACTTCCTGTCATGCTTGCGTACAGAGCACCTTCGACGTATAATTGTTCTTTTAGGCCTTTAAGCATCGGATATTTTTGAAAAACAGATTTTTCAAATCCATTGACTAATTCGTTTCTCCAGTCCTCAGGCGATTTTGACAAGACACTTTCCAAACTTTCATCTCCTTTCGTAAACTCAACGTTTGAATAGGCTTCTGCCGTCCCAATGTGAATTCCTGGATTGATAATCTTCAAATAATACCCTTTCAAATCAACATTGATTGGTGAAAGTACTTCGCCTCTCCCCTTCGCCAACTGCGGTTGATCTACTACAAAAAATGGACAGTCGCTCCCCAATTCCGTTGCGAGATTTTGCAATACTTCAGTGCTAAGCCCCAAACTAAATAGTTCATTCAATCCAAGCAAGGTGTATGTCGCATCGGCAGAACCACCACCCAGACCGGCTCCCATGGGAATGTTTTTCTGCAAATGGATGTATACATTCGGAATCGCATACCGACTGTTCAATAATCGAAATGCCTTCATGACTAGGTTATCAGCCTCATCGCCCTTCACTGGAATTCCTGTTTGCACAAACATCACTTTTTCAGATGGCAGTATTTCGAGGACATCACGCAGCGGTATGGCAAACATGCAAGATTCAATCGTATGGTATCCATCTTCTCGTTTACCAAGAATATTTAATCCCAAATTGATCTTCGCTGGCGGAAATAATATCATAACGCAAAGTTAGTACAAGTGAACAATTTTTGTAACTTTCGCCCCCAATATAGAGAATAAAAATGGCGACTTATTTAGATTTTGAAGAACCGTTAAAAGAGCTTGAGGAGCAAATTGTTCAAACCAAGGAAATTGGAGTAAACACTGAGGTCGATATGACCGACAAGATTACTGAACTCGAAAAGAAGCTAAAATCCAAAACAAAAGAGATTTTTTCTGGGTTGACACCATGGCAGCGAGTACAATTGTCACGGCATCCAGATCGTCCTTATACAATGGCATATATCGAAGCTTTGACTGATGGAGAATTTCAGGAATTGCATGGAGATCGCAATGTTAAGGATGACAAGGCGATGGTCGGTGGTTTTGGACTTCTTGATGGTGAAACTGTAATGTTCATCGGTCAGCAAAAAGGTGTAAATACTAAGATGCGCCAATTCAGAAACTTCGGAATGCCGAATCCAGAAGGATATCGAAAAGCATTGCGTTTGATGAAGATGGCTGAGAAATTCAATAAACCTGTCGTAACATTTATAGATACACCCGGAGCATTCCCAGGATTGGAAGCAGAGGAACGTGGACAAGGAGAAGCGATCGCTCGAAATATTTATGAAATGATGCGTCTGAAAGTACCTGTGATTTGCGTCATTATTGGTGAAGGAGCATCTGGTGGAGCATTGGGAATTGGTGTTGGTGACAAAGTTGTGATGATGGAGAATACTTGGTATTCAGTTATTTCACCTGAATCTTGCTCTTCTATCTTGTGGAGGTCATGGGAATATAAAGAAACAGCTGCCGAAGCCTTGAAGCTCACTTCAACAGATATGAAGAAGTTGGGAATTGTAGACGACATCATTAAGGAACCAGTAAATGGTGCGCACAGAGATCATGATGAAGCGTTTAAAGCAGTAAAGAAGTCAATTCTAAAACACTTGGCCGATTTAAAAAAGATTGATCCTGAAAAACGAATCAACAATAGAATTGAAGCCTTCTCGAAAAAAGGAGTCTGGAAATAAATTTCGTAACTATAGGAAAGGTCATTGATTATATCAGTGACCTTTTTTTGTTTAATCAGGTCCGATTAACACATAGAAATGAAACTACTTTACGGAATTCTTATCCTGTTAAATGCTCAATTCATCCACGCACAGAAAGAAGGAACATATCTTTCTATCAACGATCCAGTGTGCACCTTGTGGGAATTAATCAAGAAAGATGAAAACGAGAAAGGCGCGCCTCTGGCAGGAATTAATCAACAATTCTTTTTTCTCGTTTCCGATGGTTCTCCAATTTCTATGATGGCTCCTTATGAAATTGAAGGTGGCTTAGGGCCAGGATGTCCAACATTCTTCACGGTGAGTAAGGACGATCACTATTTTTATATTGAATTAGTTGAGAATCGTGAACCATGCGTTACTGATCTTGGTAAAGAGCAGAAGTTTTTCAAAGTTGAGTATACCTTGACGATGAAAAATACAGAGCTTTGGTTGATTGTGGACAGTAATACTTATCGTTACAGAAAATGGAGTAGGTAAATAATCTTTTTTAGTACCTTTCACCATGCTAAAAATTGTCTTATTCATCGCCACCTTAATAGGAGTATCGACCGTGTATGGTCAGAAAAACGGTACTTACCTTACAGCAGACGACCCGCTAGTTAAACATTGGCAATTCATGGGAGAACCAGAAGATGCCGCTCCAATTGCAGGAAAGAAGCAGTTTGCCATCTCACTACTTCAAGGAGAACTCCCCTCATTGATGACATCAAAATATGAGGGTGAATGCCTGACTACATGTAAAATTAGCAAGGACGATAAATCTATTTACTTGGCCATTACTGAGGCTTGCGAACCGTCCATATCGGAGGCAGAAAAATACATCAAAATTGGATATTCAATAGGCGGAGTGAAGTCTATTAGAACTATTGAAATCAACGGTAATACAACATCCATTGAAGAAATGAAGCCAGTTTTGACACTTGTCATTGACGGTACCACTTATCATTACCAACAAATTGAAGCGGAATAAATTCAATTTGTAAGACTCCAAAATTGAATGCGTCAAAAGAATTATCTTGTAACAAAATTCAAGGCGTATGATTGTAATTATCGGTAATGGAATCTCTGGAGTAACAGCTGCGCGAAATATTCGCAAGCGAAGCGATGAGCCGATAACGATCATTTCAGCTGAGTCAAAATATTTCTTTTCTAGAACTGCATTGATGTACGTGTACATGGGACACATGAAGTTCGAACATACGCAGCCGTACGAACCGCATTTCTGGACAAAAAACAGGATTGAATTGCTCCAAGACTTTGTGGAACATGTTGATACATCTTCGAACGAAGTTCATTTGCGAAACGGTGTCCGTCTCACATATTCTCAACTGATTATTGCCTCTGGATCTAAACCGAATAAGTTTGGTTGGCCTGGACAAGACGCTGATGGAGTAAGTGGTTTATATTCAAAACAAGACCTCGAATATATTGAAGAAAGGTCTCCCAATATGAAAACAGCAGTGATTGTTGGAGGGGGGCTTATAGGAATTGAACTTGCTGAAATGTTGCTTTCCCGAAATATCGAGGTTCATTTTCTAATTCGCGAAGAATACTTTTTTAATGGCCTCTTCCCTACTCACACTTCCGAAATGCTCATGAAACATTTTGAAAAGCATCACGGGCTTCACATGCACTATTCAACAGAATTAGAGGAAATTCAAACGAATAACGAAAACAAGGTTACTGGCGTAAAGACAAAAACAGGAAAACAAATCGAATGTCAGTTCGTCGGTCTAACGGTCGGGGTAACTCCGAATATTGAATTTATAAAATCGAGTGGGATAGAAATTAACCGTGGCGTTCTTGTCAACGAGTTTTTGGAAACTTCAGCCAAAGGTGTATATGCCATTGGCGATTGCGCTGAACTGAAATCACCGACTCCAGGCCGAAGACCAATTGAACAAGTTTGGTATCCAGGAAAGTTCATGGGAGAAACGGTTGCGAAAACGATTACTGGCGAACCAACAAAATACAACCCAGGGCATTGGTTCAACTCTGCGAAATTCTTTGAAATAGAATACCAAACCTATGGTATGGTGCACAATGAACTGCAAGATGGACAAGATGAATTCGTCTATCAACATACTGAGGATGAAGTTTTACTGCACTTTGTATTTGAAAAAGAAAGTAGAAAATTCGTTGGAGTCAATAATTTTGGGATCCGCTTGCGTCATCCTGTTTTTAATGATTGGCTTTTAAAAGAATCAACGATTGAAGATGTTCTTACAAATCTGAGATCAGCCAATTTCGATCCTGAATTCTATAAAAAATATGAGCAAGAAGTCGTAGAACGATTCAATACTAAGTTTGGTGCCAAGGTGCAATTGGAAAAAACCAAATGGTGGAAACAATTAATTAATTCGTAATGGAAGACAACAAATCATTGGTGGGCGCAGAAGCTCAAGGGCTATCCATTCTGAATAAAATTGGAATAGGCGTTTTTGTGAGTGGAATCTTGGGTTTGATTGAATTGATTTCTATTGTTGCGCTCGACTCCAAAATATACAGCATAAAGAAAGTACCGAACTTCGAGACATACATTTTCATTTCCTTTGGATTGATGCTAGTTGGTATCTTCCTGTTCACATTCCGACGTATCAACCGCGTTTTTCTGACGAACTATTTCAAAACCATCAACCTGTCACAACGACTTGGACTGCTTATTGGCCTTCTAGGTACTGGAGTTCTAATTACCGCATGGGCGGGGTACATTTTTCAACCCGCTAACTTATTTCTGTGGATTTCGATGATCTGCATGGCGCTCGGTATTCTTTTGTACACCTATGGATCTTATGCTGGGCATACAGCTGGAATTAAGAATAATCATGTCTGGACAAATGGTCTAAGCAATCGAGGCGTACTTGGCTGGATCGCGGGCGTTGCATTTACCTTATTCTACATACAGTTGTATTGGTTTTCCGACTCATTGGAAGGCCTAATTCGATTGTTTGATCCACTTTCCTTTCTAATCAGAGGCAAAAGTTCCGATCAATGGTTTGTCTATGGCACACTCTATAGCTTCTTGATTTTGTTCCTAGGAATAAAATTCATGATCAAGTACCGAAACAACCGCTATCAACTTATTCGAACAATTTCAATTATTGCATTCCAGTTGGTTTTCGCGTATTTCCTTCCATACATTTTGGAAGCATTTAACGAAGGCGCAGGATATTTCAGTAAAGACATGAAGTACGTGTGGCCATTGAACTATGAAATGGCAGATGCATCTCGATTAAATGCAATGAAAGACGCTGGAATTTCTGGAATTTTCTTTTTCTTTTGGGGACTCATCCTTTTCTTAGTCGTAACACCTGTTTTGACATACTACGTTGGTAAACGCTGGTACTGTTCATGGGTCTGCGGTTGCGGCGGCCTCGCAGAAACAGTTGGAGATAGCTTTCGACAGCTTTCCTCAAAGAAAGAATCTGCTTGGAAGATTGAGCGATGGGTGATGCATTCAGTAATGTTTTTCATTCTCATTATGACAATCGGAGCCCTTTGGCCCTACTTCTCAGGAAAAGAATATGTGATTAGCTTTCTAACAATTAACGGAACGGGGTTCTATGCATTTTCGGCGATCCTTCTTGCAGTCAGTACAGTTGTATTATTCCTCGGATATCGGAAGTACAATATGAAATGGTTATTGATCGGTTCCATAATTGCACTGATCGTTCTACTTGCCTTCACCAGTGCTTGGATTTTCGGCTATAAACATGTCTTTTATGTCAAAAGCACAAACCTGAAGTCAATCTATGGATTTGCTGTAGGATCAGCATTTGCAGGCGTAATTGGCGTAGGCTTCTACCCTATCCTAGGGAACCGCGTTTGGTGCCGGTTTGGATGTCCAATGGCAGGATACATGGGCCTTTTCCAACGATTCAAATCACGATTTAGAATCACAACGAATGGATCTCAATGTATTTCTTGTGGAAACTGTTCTACGTATTGCGAACAAGGAATTGATGTCCGAGCCTATGCGCAAAAAGGTGAAAACATTATTCGCTCAAGCTGTGTGGGTTGTGGAATATGCTCAGCCGCATGTCCACGTGGAGTACTTAAATTGGAAAATGGTCCTGAAGAAGGAAGGTTTGATCCAAATCCGTTGATCGTTACGAAAGATGGAGTCAAATTGAATCAGTAATTGGATAGTAGACTTTTAAGTTTCAGACTGCTCGTTCCTCGCTGTTGAATTATAGAAATATTAATGAATTCATTAAATCACAGAAAAATCTAAAAAACTTTAGCCGATCTAAAAGTGAAGTGGTCTTATAATCTAACAGTCTAGAAAAAAGAAAACCTTAAATTTGCCCTCCAACAATCGTCATGCAAAAAAGCATCATTACAGTTATTATTCCCGCTTTTAACGAAGAACAATCCATCGGTAAAGTCGTAGCGGACATACCCCGAGATGTCGTTGAACATGTAATTGTAGTGAACAACGGTTCAACGGACAGCACTGTTGAAGTTGCTAAATCTGCTGGAGCTATCGTTTTTACAGAAAACAGAAAAGGATATGGCTGGGCTTGCTTGAAGGGAATTGAAGAAAGTGAAAAACTCAATACCGAAATCGTTGTTTTTCTGGATGGAGATTACTCCGACTACCCAGAAGAAATTCCAGATGTTCTTGCCCCTATTTTGACCAACAATATGGACATGGTTATCGGTTCACGCGTACTAGGCAAACGAGAAAAAGGTTCATTGACCCCTCAACAAGTATTTGGTAATTGGCTTGCCACCCGACTGATCCGTATATTCTACAGAGCACGTTACACCGACCTTGGGCCATTTCGCGCTATTAAATCCAAAGCGCTGAAGCAACTAGAAATGGCTGATAAAACCTATGGCTGGACCATTGAGATGCAGATAAAAGCAGCCAAGCATAAGATGAATTTCTGTGAAGTTCCTGTTAACTACAAAAAGCGAATTGGCGTGTCAAAAGTAAGTGGTACAGTAAAAGGTACTGTACTTGCGGGAATAAAGATTATATTTGCGGTTTTTAAGTACCTTTTTTAACGTGCACTTTATCAATTTGGCTATTAAATAATACTTATCTATCCATGACGCGGATTCTTGTCGTATTGTTCATTTTGTTCTTCGCTTTTAACGGAAGTTCTCAGGCGGTTCAAACCTTCTCAGGTAATGTTATCGATCAGAAAACCGAGAACCCTGTTAGCGCCATGACGGTTCAAGTTGAGCACATTGAAACGAACAAAAAGTTTGAAGTTGAAACGAATAAGGAAGGAGTATTCAAATTCGAAAAACTGCCTGTAGGTAAGTACGAATTGGTTGTTACTGACAAAGATTACAACAAAGACGCATTCAAATTCGAGGTCACAGAAACGCATATCCCAAACCTAAACTTCGCGGTAAACAAAAAAGTTTCCTGGATGATGAATTGGGGTGACTCAGGGGATCAAGAGCACTACTGGTCGCACTTTACGAGTAAGATCATCATCTTTGTCTACTTCGCTTGTTTAATGCTCGTACTCTTCTACAGTATTTTACAATTATCGTTGGCTATTGCATATGTTAGAAATCGTGGAAAGAAAAAAGCTGAAATAAAACCAGTTTACGATCCAGCGACGACACCAAAAGTGACCATTCAATTGCCAATGTATAATGAATTATACGTTGCAGACAGGATTATTGAGACTGTTGCTAAATTTGATTACCCAGCAGACAAATTACAAATTCAGGTGTTGGATGATTCAACAGATGAGACGAAAGATGTCATTGCTAAGAAAGTTGCTGAAGTTGCAGCACGAGGTATAAATATTCAACACATTCACCGGGTAGATCGTACGGGATACAAAGCGGGAGCATTGGATGATGCAATGGATCGAGTTGAAGGAGAATTCATTGCCATTTTTGATGCAGATTTCGTTCCAGACCCAGATTTCTTGATCAAGACAATGCCTTATTTTAATGACTCAAAGATTGGTGTTGTTCAAACACGCTGGGGTCATATCAATAAGGATTATTCATTACTTACCGAGCTTCAAGCTTTTGGACTTAATGGTCACTTTGCCATTGAACAAGGAGGAAGAACGGCTTCAGGGCACTTCATTAACTTTAATGGAACAGGCGGGATTTGGCGGAAGACCTGTATTGAAGAAGCAGGCGGTTGGGAACACGATACGCTTACTGAGGATTTAGATTTAAGCTACAGAGCGCAATTGAAAGGTTGGAAATTCCAGTACTTAGAAGATGTTATTGCGCCAGCAGAACTTCCAATTACCATGTCCGCGTTGAAGAGTCAACAACACCGTTGGATGAAAGGTGGAGCGGAATGCTTCATTAAAATGCGAAAAAGAATTGTTATGACAAAAGGGGTTCGTTTCAGTGATCGAATCCATTCACTTTCACATCTATTCAACTCTTCAGTTTTCTTATTCATTCTGTTAATCTCTTTATTGAGCTTACCAATTTTGCATATCAAGGATAGTTTCTCAGATTTGAATTATGTAATCCAATATGGAGCAATTTTCTTGATCAGTACAGTCTTCTTGATGTATTACTATTGGCATTCGTACAGAGATAAAACGAGTAATCTATTTTTATCATTCGCAACGTTTGTTGGACGATTCTTTGTCTTCTTGATGGTTTCCATGGGATTGGCATTGAACAACACGGTAGCGGTTTTAGAGGGGTATCTTGGAATCAAGAGTTCATTTGTTAGAACTCCAAAATTCAATGTTAACGTTAAAAGTGAATTTAAAGGAAACAGATACGACAAGAAAAGTCTTTCAATTCTAAATATTGGAGAAGGAATTTTAATGGTCGTTTTTGCTTATACTGCTTTCAATCGTGCTTACTATGGTGACATTGGAATGGTTCCTTTCCATTTGATGCTAACGTTCGGATATGGTCTTGTGTTCTATCATTCACTTGTTGAATTGCGCGGAGTAAAGGCAAACTAAGATGGTAACCAATCGTTGGATACCTGCTTTTAGCATTCTCTTCTTTTTAGCATCTATCTTTCTTGTCAATTCACAACCCGATAGAACAGAATTTACTTACCTCTTTGTTTTCTATTCACTGGCGTTTGCTTCGTACTTGGCGCTAATTGCAAACCGAAAATCACTTTCTTTCAAGCAATTTGTTTTCATTGCGGTCGGTGCTCAACTTATTTCAATCATTTTCACCCCTAACCTATCCATTGACTTCTATCGCTTCCTGTGGGATGGAGAAATTACCTTGTCTGGTTACAATCCCTTCGACTTCACGCCCAACGAACTTTATGAACAAGGAATAACTGAAGGAAACAGCTATTTGAATCAGGTTTATGAAGGAATTGGTCCAATGTCTCAGAGCAATTACTCATGCTATCCACCATTAAATCAAGCTTACTTCATCATTGCAAGTGCATTTTCAAATTCCTTAGTAGTAAACACTATACTATTAAAACTCACCATCATTGCCACACAGTTATTGGGAGCTGTCTATTTGAGGAAGATCCTTCATATACTCAATATTGATGTTTCAAGAATGTGGCTGCTCTACCTCAATCCACTTTGGATTATTGAATGTACTGGAAATGTACATTTCGAAGGAGTAATGATCTCACTTATTCTCATTGCATTCTACTTTTTATTGCAGAAAAAAGAAGTTCTGGGAAGTGTGTTTTTTGCGTTAGCGATACAAATAAAACTTATCCCATTAATGCTTTTGCCTTTTTTTTACCGATTTCTCGGTTTTTGGAAATCAACCATTTTTTATTCACTGACTATCGTAATTGTTGTCGGACTAGGATTCATCCAATTGGACTCAACGAACATTGCAAATTTTGGCGAGAGTCTCCGTTTATATTTCCAAGTATTCGAATTCAATTCTTTTGTACTCCATTACTACCTTCAATATGGTATTGCGGAAACAGGCTGGAACATGACCAGGCTTTATGGCCCCCATCTTTCTCGGATTGCTGTAATGATTATTGTAACGCTCGCATTGTATGGTCAACTGACAGACTGGAAAATCCTGTTTAAACGGATGACATTAGCTTATTTCGCTTATTTGATGCTAAGTAGCACCGTACATCCATGGTACCTCTTGCCAATGCTCGCACTTTCATTGTTCACTAATTATAGTTTCGCGATACTTTGGTCATTTTTAATCTTCTTTTCGTACGTTCTATACACGTATGAAGGTAATTCAGAAGATATCAGGTGGTTTATTGATCTTGAATACGTTCTATTGCTTGGATTGTTTATTTATGAACTGATCAGCAAAAAATCTCCGCTTCGTTTTCTACAATTGGAGATGTCTAAAGAAAATTCTTAGTCTACTTTTATCGCCTTTTTTTGGAACA